>JAZQVB010000083.1:0-40319 GCA_045631605.1 Anaeroplasma sp. | reverse complement strand
TGATTTTAAAGCCTTTAATGTCTATGCTAAGAATTTTACCAATAATAATGTTTATCGTTATTTTAATGGCAATATTTAGTGTTAATAGACCTAATGAAATAGTAATAATTCTATGCTCATTAGTAATAATTCCTATTATTTATGAGGGCTTTTATCAGGGTATAGCAAATATAGATAGTACTATGTTAGATGTTTATAAAATGAATAGTAGCTTAAATTTGAAGGTGTTATTTAATGTACACCTACCATTAATCGTTTCATATGTTGTAGGAGCATTTATTAACGCAATTGGCTTAGGAATAAAGGTATTAGTAACAACAGAATACATTGTTGGTGCTAATAACACTATAGGGCAAGCCATAATATTAGAAAAGAATAATTTAAATTATTCATATATTTATGCTTACAGCATAATATTAATAATTTTAGTGATTGTTATAGAGCTTTTACCTAGATTCATAGTATATCTAGTGAAAAAATATAAATCCAATAGTACACCTTTGAAAAATGACTAAAAATATGATATTATCATATCAAGAGGGTGATTACTATGAATGTGGCGGATAAATATTATATAAAAATGACGGAAACCAAGGTTTCTAAATTAATTATAAAATTAGGTATCCCTACAACTATATCAATGCTAATCACAAATATATACAATTTAGTGGATACCTATTTCGTGGGAACGCTTGGTGATAGCCAGCAGGGAGCGATGGGTGTCCTTTTTACTTTACAATGTATAATTCAAGCATTCGCATTTATGCTAGGCCATGGAAGTGGAACCTTCATATCGAAGGCATTAGCTCAAAAGGATGTTAAAAATGCTACAAAATATGTATCAACTGCCTTCTATTTAGGAGGAGCTATAGGAATTATATTAGCGGCAGTAGGGCTTATTTTATTAGAGCCGTTTATGCTGTTTTTAGGAAGTAGTAATACAATACTTCCTTACGCTAAGGATTACGGACTATGGGTTTTAATTTCAGCGCCATTTATGATTACATCACTCGTTTTGAATAATTGCTTGAGATATGAGGGAAAAGCTTTTTATTCAATGATTGGATTATGTGCCGGTTCAATTTTAAACATATTTGGTGATTATATATTAATTACTGAGCTTAATATGGGTGTTTTTGGGGCAGGGATGTCTACTGCAATTTCACAAATTATAAGCTTCTTAATTCTATTAATTTTATACCTTAAGCAAGCCCAAAGTACTATTTCTATTAGAGGAATAAGTAAGGAATTAGGTGTGTATCTCGACATTGTTAAATGTGGATTACCATCACTATTTAGACAAGGCTTAGCTGCGATATCATCAGGATTATTAAATAACTTTACAAAGCCATTTGGGGATGCCGCAATGGCAGCGATGAGTATTGTTAATAAATATACATCATTTGTATTATGTGTAAGCCTTGGAATAGGGCAAGGCTTCCAGCCTGTAGCGGGATTTAATTATCAAGCAGGAAAATATTCTAGAGTTAAAAAAGGACTTATTTTTACAATTATTTTTAGTACAATAATCTCATTATCACTTGCTCCAATAGGATTATTTATGCCAGATAAAATATTGCATTTGCTTCAAAATAGTGATGATGCAGCATCTGTAATTGAAATAGGTAAGGACGCTATTAGATTTGCTACAATAGGCTCATTTGTAATGCCATTATCAGTAAGCGCAAATATGCTTTATCAAAGTATTAGAAAGTCACTAATAGCGTCAATTTTATCAGTTTTACGCTCTGGTGCGATTTTGATTCCAGTCATTTTTATATACCAATTTGCAGGCTTAGAGCTATTAGGTATTAAGCTTGCTCAACCAACATCAGATTTGATTTCATCGCTTATAAGTGTTCCATTTATATTGTATTTTTTAATAAAAATACCTAACGAAGATGAAAAAATGCTTAAAATATAGTGAAATATTAAAAAAAGTGTAAAAATTGCCGTTAAAACGATTGCATATAAAACGTTTTCTATGTTATAATCTAGTAAATAAAAGTACATTCGATTCTTATATAGGGGGTTATATTATGAAGAAAAATTATGTTACTCTTGTTTATTTATCGCAAGATGCAGATAATGCTAATTATTTGTATGAAATTCTTGAGGATAAGCATGTTGAAGTTCATAAGTTTGAAAAGGGTGAGGATGATGATGCTGAAATTCTTAGGGATATCAAAGAATCATGCGGTTTAATTTTACTACACATTTCAGACGATTTTGATTATGGTGACTATTTACCAGAAATTAAAAAAGCTAATGGTAAGTGCCAAATTATTTGTTGTTATGCATCAAAGGTAGCTTATCAATCTCAATATCCTTTAAATGAAATTGAATTAGTTGAAGGATATCCAATTGAAGCATTAGCTAATGACATTTGTTGTATTGTTGTTGGGGGTTATAACAAGGTCAGAGTTAATGGTTTAAATCGTAAGAAATATAGAGAAGAAGCATTTAGATTATTTAATCAACAACACTATGTTTGGGCTTTATGTTATTTATTAAAGGTGTTTAAGATTAATGATTTAGATGTTAAGGAAAGAATTGCTGATGCATATGCTAGCTTAATGGATTGTGATAAGGCAATTAACTATTATTCAATTTGTTTACCACTTGAAACAAATAATTCAAAGGGTTATACAGATGAGGATTCTCAAGGTATAGTATGTAACAACTTAGGTTACCTATATACTCAAACTAAGAACCTAGAATTCGCTGAAAGATATTTAAAACAAGCGATCGCTTATAAAAATCCAGATGCTTTATATAACCTAGGTTATTTATATGAAAGCTCTTGGGCATACGATTCAAAAATGCGTAGAACAAAGGAAGGATATGACTTATATTGTAAGGTATTAACAGAATCATATACTTCTGAAACATCTAAGGCACGTGCTAAGGAAAAGCTTAAAACTGCTGCTGATAGATTATTAAAGAGAAAGAATTATGCTGCTGCATTACAATACTATAAGGCAATTGGCGATGGTGTTAAGGCTGCTGAATGTATTAGAAATATCAAGAGAATTCGTCAATTATACGAAGAAAGAAAAAAACGTCAAGAACAAAAGTAATATTGTAGGGGCTAGTTTGCTAGCCCTTATATTTTGTAGGAGGAATTGTTATGATTAAAATAGATATTATTTCAGGCTTCTTAGGAGCAGGAAAAACTACATTTATTAAAAGATTATTAGAAACTAAGCTAAAGAATGAAAAGGTAGTATTAATAGAAAATGAATATGGTGCAGTATCTATTGATTCAGATATGCTTCAAGGATCAGGAATTGAAATAAAGGAATTATCACAAGGCTGTATTTGTTGTTCATTAGTAGGTGATTTTTCTAAATCACTTAAAGAGGTTATTGTAAAATTCGATCCGGATAGAATTTTAATTGAGCCATCTGGAGTTGGTAAATTATCTGATGTTATAAAAGCTGTTTCTGATGCCGGCCTAGCTGAGGATATTAATTCACTTGTTTGTATGGTTGATGCTAAAAAGGCTAAACTGTATGACAAAAACTTTGGAGAATTCTTTGTTGATCAAATTAAAAATGCTCAAACAGTAATATTAAGTAGAATGGATATATCTAAAGAGGAAACCGCAATTTCGGCTTTAGAAATTATTAGAAAGCATAATCAAAGCTGTGTTGTTATAACAACTCCAATTAATGAATTAAGTGATGAAGACCTAATTAAGGCTTATGAAGGATTTGATATTACATTAATAGATAATGATCATGAATGTGAATGCGGACATCACCATGATGAAGAGTGTGAATGCGAACATCATCACCATGATGAAAAGTGTGAATGCGGACATCACCATCACCATGATGAAGAGTGTGAATGCGGACATCATCACCACCATGCGGAGGATGTATTTACATCAATCGGAATTGAAACTGTTAAGAAATATGATATGCATGATTTAAAGCATCTATTACATCATATGGCTCATGGAGACTATGGTCAAATTATTAGAGCTAAGGGTATCGTATGCTCAAAGGATGGTAAATGGTATATGTTTAATTTAACACCTGATGAGGTAGAGGTTTTAGAAAATAAGGCAGTACCTATGGGTAAAATTGTGGTTATTGGAACAGGAATTAATGAGTCAGAAATAAAGAAATTATTTTAATGGAGGCTATGTATGAAGGAAGTACCTATATTTTTAATTAATGGCTTTCTTGAATCTGGTAAGTCTAGCCTGATTAAGGAAATTATTGCAGGTAATCCTAATTATCATAATGGAACTACTGTTGTAATTGCATGCGAACAGGGGGAAATTGAATATGATAAGGAATGGTGTGAAAAATACGGCGTTCATGTTGAGTACATAGATGATCAAGATGAATTTACTCCTGAATTTATGAGGAATTTAGATGATGTTTTTATGGCTAATCAATATGTAATAGAGTATAATAGCTTTTTCGATTTTGAAACTCAGGATTTTCCTAAATATATGGTAATTTATCAACAAATAACTATGATAGATGCATCTACATTTAAAATTATGTTTAACAATATGAGAAAGATATTCCAAACGATGGTTGAATTTTCTTCTCTTATAATATTTAATCGTTGCGAGGGTAATAAGGAGCTTGCTCAATATAGAAGACAAATTAGAGCCTTAAATCAAAATGCTCAAATAGCGTTTGAGGATGGAAGTGGTAGATTATCAGCTATGCTTGATGAGGACTTACCATATGATTTATCTAAGGATGAAATAGCGTTTGAAGAGGATGTATATCCAACATGGTATGTTGAGGTATTTGATAATTATGAAAAATACTTTAATAAGGTTTTTAAATTTAAGGTATTTGTAAGAGATATATCCGAAAACACAATTATTGTTGGTAGACGAGTAATGACATGCTGCGAGGATGATATTACATTTATGGGATATGAGGTTGTTAATGATACCGGCGTTGAGGTTGATGTGGACGATTGTATATATCTAGAATGTACTGTTCATTTTGAGTATTCAGATATAGCTGATGAAGAGGTTGTGATTCTTCACGCAAAGAGAATTACTAAGCTAAAGCCAGAAAAAGAGAATATATTAACTATGTAAACGTTAAAGGCTTCATAAATTGATTATGAAGTCTTTATTATTTTCTTTAAATTATGTATAATATAATGGGTTATTATTTGAAAGAGGTGATTTGATGAAAAAATTTACTACTAAGGATTCAAACGAAACAATTGAGCTTGGAAAGAAAATAGGCTTATTATTAAATCCTGGTGATGTTGTATTGCTTACGGGTGATTTATCTGCCGGAAAGACAACAATAACTAAAGGAATAGGTTTATCATTAGGTGTAACAAGAGTAATTAATTCACCAACCTTTACAATTGTAAAATCTTATAATGGAAGATGTCCGTTATATCATTTAGATTTGTATAGATTAGATGGTTTAAATGAGGATTTTGATCTAGAGGAATATATAGAATCTGAGGGAGTATGTGTTATTGAATGGCCATTTCAGGTTGAAGAAATATTACCTAGTGAATATTTAACTATTAATTTAAAAAGATTAGATGAATTTAATAGAGAAATAGAAGTGACTGGTATTGGAAGATATATTGATATTGAGGAGGCATTATAATGTATTCTTTAATTTTAGATTCATCTACTAAGATACTTTATGTATGCTTAGTAAATGATGGAAATATAGTTTATGAAAAGTATTTAGAGGGTAGCAATGACCATGCTAAGAATATTGTTTTTAGAGTTGAAGAGGCTTTAAAGCTTGCAGGTATTACTACAGCTATGCTTGATGAAGTAATTTGTGGTGTAGGACCAGGCTCGTATACAGGTGTAAGAATGGCTGTTACAGTTTGTAAGATGCTGTCAGTATTTATGAATAAGCCTTTATATACTATTTCAACGCTTAAGCTTATCGCTTCAGGTAATAAGGGTAAGGTTTTATCAATGATTGATGCAAGACGTAAGAATGCCTTTGCGTGTATTATTGACACAAATAATGATGAATATATAATAGATGAAGGCTTATATCCTATCGATGAAATAAAGAATAATGAATATGATTTTATTTCCACAGAGGGTGATTTTAGGGTTGATCCAATTTATTGTATTAACAATAAGGTTATCGTTGATGAGCCTCATTTATTAGTTCCTAATTATTTAAGAGATACAGAGGCTGAAAGGAACTTGAAATGATAAGAAGATATCAGGAATGTGATATTGATGCTATCGTAGATTTAGAGCTAAAAACTTTAAATACTACCTTAGGTAAGGATATGCTCAAAAATGAATTAGATAATCCTTTTTCATATATATTTGTATATACTGTGGAAAATAATATAGTAGGCTATATTTCCTATTCATTTGATGGCGATATTGCTGAAATGCTTAATTTCTGTGTAGATACAAATATGCAGGGTCAAGGAATTGGTAAGGAATTATTAGAATATACATTTAATATTTTTAAGGATTTATCTGCAAATTCATCAATATTAGAGGTAAGAGAATCTAATTATAAGGCGATTAGCCTATATAATAAATTTGGTTATAAGAAAATTAGTGTTAGAAAAGCTTATTATTCAAATGGAGAAAATGCGTTGGTTTTACAAAAGCTTTTTTAACTGTAGATTATAAAAAGGAGTGAGCTTGTGTTAGTTTTAGGTATAGAAAGTAGCTGTGATGAGACTAGTGTTGCCATTGTAAGAGATGGTAAAGAGGTTTTAGCTAACGTTATAAATTCACAAATTAAAATACATGAAAGATTTGGTGGTGTAGTACCTGAGGTTGCTTCACGTCACCATGTATATCAAATTTCTTTAGTGTTTGAAGAGGCATTTAAGGTTGCAGGTGTAAAGCCTGAGGATATCGACTTAGTTGCTGTAACTGAGGGGCCAGGATTAATTGGTTCTTTATTAGTAGGTGTTAATGCAGCTAAGGTATTTGCTTTAATGTATAATAAGCCTTTAATTGGTGTTCATCATTTAGCTGGACATATTTATGCAAACGCAATTGAATATGATATGAAGTTCCCATGTGTAGCATTACTTGTAAGTGGTGGTAATACTGAGCTTATTTATATGAAAGAGCATTTCTCATTTGAAATAATCGGTGAAACATTAGATGACGCTGTAGGTGAGGCTTACGATAAGGTTGCAAGAGTAGTTGGATTACCTTATCCAGGTGGACCTCATGTTGATAGATTAGCACATTTAGGTAAGGATACATATAATTTACCTAGAGTATATCTTGAGGAGGGAAGCTATAATTTCAGCTTCTCAGGTCTTAAGAGTGCGGTAATCAATTTACATCATAATGCTATGCAAAGAGGTCAAGAAATTGATGTTAATGATTTATGCGCATCATTCCAGGCTAGTGTAAGTGAGGTGTTAGTCAGAAAAACACTTAGATTAGCTAAGGAAAAGGGTGTTGATACAATCATTGTTGCAGGTGGTGTATCTGCAAATAAGGGATTAAAGGAAAGATTCCTAGAGGAAGGTAAGGGATTTAATATTTGTATACCATCAATTAAGTATTGTACAGATAATGCTGCAATGATTGCAGTGGCAGGATATTATCAATATCAAAAGAATCCTACACTATCTGATTTAACGCTTAATGCTTGTGCATCATTAGAGCTTGAAAGTAAATAATATAGGTCACGCTTGTGACCTCTATTTTTCTTAATAATGTTAATGAAAATGATTTTATATATAGAGTTTTAGGCAGATTTGTTATATAATAAATATATATTTTTTTAAAGGAATGATAAGTATGGCAGAGATTAATAATTTTATTAAAACAATTATGCAACAAGACCTTGAAAGTGGTAAGGTAAATGCAATCGCAACACGCTTTCCACCAGAGCCTAATGCATATTTACATATTGGACATGCAAGAGCTATTATTACAAATTTCGAATTAGCTAATGCATTTAATGGAACTACAAATTTAAGATTTGATGATACAAATCCTGCAAAGGAGGATCAAGAATTTGTAGATGGTATTATTTATGATTTAGCTTGGCTTGGCTATAAGCCAAATAATGTTTTCTATGGTTCTGATTATTTTGAAGAAACATATGAAAAGGCTGTTTTATTAATTAAAAAGGGCTTAGCCTATGTAGATGATTTATCACAAGAGGAAATGAGTAAGTATCGTGGTACATTAACTGAACCAGGTAAGAATTCTCCTTGTCGTGATAGAAGCGTTGAGGAAAATCTTAAGCTTTTTGAAGAAATGAGAAACGGCAAGTACAAGGAGGGCGAAAAGACATTAAGAGCGAAGATTGATATGGCTCATCCAAATATCAACATGCGTGACCCAGCTATGTACCGTATTTTACATATTAAGCATCATCGTCAAGGTAATAAATGGTGTATTTATCCTATGTACGACTTTGCTCATCCACTTCAAGATTCATTTGAGGGTATCACACATTCATTATGCTCATTAGAGTATGATAACCACCGTATTTTATATGATTGGTTCATTGAAAATTGTGAAATGAAGCATGTACCACATCAATATGAATTTGGTAGATTAAACATTACTAATACAATTATGTCAAAAAGATATTTAAGAGCGTTAGTTGATGCTGGTAAGGTTATGGGATACGATGACCCAAGAATGCCAACATTATGTGGTCTACGTAGACGTGGATTTACACCTGATGCACTTCGTAATTTCATTTTAGGTACGGGATTGTCTAGAGTTAACTCAACTGTAGAGTCAGATACATTAGATGAAGAATTACGTAATGATTTAAAGCTTAAGACATTAAGACCTAATGCGATTATTAATCCAGTTAAGGTTATTATCGATAACTATCCTGAGGACAAAATTGAATATCTAGATTGCCCAAACAATCCAGAGGTTCCTGAAATGGGCGAAAGAAAGATTTCTTTTTCACGTGAGGTTTATATTGAGCGCGATGACTTTATTGAGGTTAAGCCTAATAAGAAGTGGAAAAGACTTGCGCTTGGTGTTGAGGTTCGTTTAATGCATGCTTACTTTATTACTGCAAACTCAGTTGAAAAGGATGAGAATGGTAATATTACAGTAATTCACGCAACATATGATCCTGAAACTCGCAGTGGTAGTGGTTTTGATGCTAGAAAGCCAAATGGTAATATTCATTTCGTTGATGCAAAGACTGCAATCGAAGCGGAATTTAGATTATTTGAGCCTTTAATGCTTGATATAACTGAGGAGAATAAGGATTTAGATTTTATGGAAAGATTAAATCCAAGCTCATTACAAATAGTAAATGGATATGTTGAGGAATCTTTAAAGGATACTAAGCCTCTTGAGCATTATCAATTTATTAGAAATGGTTATTATACAACAGATAAGGATTCAACAGAAAATAAATTAGTATTTAATAGAACTTGTGGCTTAAAGTCATCTTTTAAGCTATAATAATTAGGACTGTCAGCAATGACAGCCCTTTGTTACGTAAAGGGGAGGAGATTATTTATGTTAAAAACAGTAAATTTAGGACTGCAATATGGCTCTAGAAAGCTATTTGAGCATGTAGATATTGCTTTTACAAAAGGTAATTGCTATGGTATTATTGGCGCTAATGGTGCTGGTAAATCAACATTCTTAAAGGTTTTATCAGGCGAGATTGATTCTACAACTGGCGAAGTTATTATGGATAAAAACGAAAGAATGTCAGTTTTAAAACAAGATCAACACGCATATGATAATGAAACTGTACTAAATACAGTATTATTAGGTCATAAAAGATTAATAGAAATTATGAAGCAAAAGGACGAGCTTTACGCTAAGGAGGACTTCACTGATGAGGATGGAGTATTAGCGGCAGAGCTTGAGGGTGAATTTGCTGAGCTTGGTGGCTGGGAGGCTGAAAGCGACGCAGAAACATTATTAAATGGTTTAGGTGTTTCTAATGAATATTTATATATGCTGATGTCTGAATTAGATGCTAAGCTTAAAATTAAGGTTTTATTAGCTCAAGCATTATTTGGTAATCCTGATATTTTATTATTAGACGAGCCTACAAATAACCTTGATTATAAATCTACAAGATGGCTTGAAAATTTCTTATTAAATTTTGAAAATACAGTATTAATAGTTTCACATGACCGTCACTTCTTAAATAATGTATGTACACACATTTGTGATGTTGACTTTGGTAAAATCAAGCTTTATGTTGGTAACTATGAATTCTGGTATCAATCAAGCCAATTAGCCTTACAACAAGCTAAGGATCAAAATAAAAAGGCTGAACAAAAGATTAAGGAGCTTCAAGAATTTATCGCTAGATTCTCTGCAAATAAGAGTAAATCACGTCAAGCTACAAGCCGTAAAAAGCTTTTAGATAAAATTAATCTTGAGGACATCGAACCATCTAGCAGACGCTATCCATATATTGGATTTAAGCCTAATAGAGAGGTTGGTAATGATATTTTAATTGTTGAAGGATTAACTAAGCCAGGCTTATTTAATAATTTGACATTTACAGTTAATAAAAATGATAAGATTGCAATTTTAGCTGAAAATTCAACTCAAATTACTGCATTATTCAATATTTTATCTGGTAAGGATACAGAATATACTGGTAAATTTAAGTGGGGTATTACAACTACAGTTGGATATTTACCTCAAGATAATAAGGAATTTTTTGATAAGGAGCTAAGCCTAGTAGATTGGCTAAGACAATATTCTAAGGAAGACCAAACAGAAACATTTATCCGTGGCTGGTTAGGTAGAATGCTATTCAGTGGTGAGGAATCACTTAAGAAGTGTAATGTTTTATCTGGTGGTGAAAAGGTTAGATGTATGTTTGCTAAGCTAATGCTAGAATGTCCAAACGTTTTAGTTTTAGAGGATCCTACTAACCACTTAGATCTTGAATCTATTACTGCCTTAAATGAAGGTATGATTAATTATAAGGGCAATATTTTATTCTCATCTCACGATGCTGAGCTATTACAAACAGTTGCCAACAGAATTATCTCAATTAAGCCAGATGGCTCATATGAGGATAGATCTGAAACATACGAGGAATTTATTGAAAGATAAGGAGCAATTATGGAATTGTTAAATGGACTAAACGAAGCTCAACGTCTTGCAGTTACAACAACAGAAGGGCCAGTTATGGTTATGGCTGGTGCTGGTGCTGGTAAGACTAAGGTTTTAACGACTAGAATTTCATATATAATAGAAGAGTTAGGTATTAGTCCTATGAGCATTCTTGCCGTAACATTCACAAATAAGGCGGCTAACGAAATGAAGGAAAGAATTGCTAATATGATAGGAATTCAAACTAATAAGATGTGGGTATCTACATTTCATTCATTTTGTTCAAGGCTGTTAAGAATCGAAATAGATGCTTTGCCACCTTATACTAAAAGCTTTACTATTATTGATGAAGAGGATTCATTAAAGATTATTAAGGAAATAATTAAGCATGCTGATTTCGATTGTAAGGCAAAGGAAATTAAGAGCTTAATTTCTAAGAGTAAAAATTTTACAAATTTTAAAATTAATGATCCAAATATTATTGATGAATATAATTACATTAGAAGAGAATATGAAAATAGACTTCAAAGGGAAAATCTACTTGATTTTGATGATTTAATAATTAAAGCGATTGAACTATTTAAGAAAAATCCTAATATATTAGAAAAATATCAATTTAAATTTCAATATATTTTAGTAGATGAATTTCAAGATACAAACACACTACAATATAATTTGATGTTTATGCTTGCGGCTAGATATCATAATATATTTGTTGTTGGTGATGATTTCCAATCAATTTACTCATTTAGAGGAGCAAAGATTGAAAATATTAATAGATTTAGAAATGATTTCAAAGAGCATCAATTAATTAAGCTTGAGAAAAATTATCGTTCTACGACTCAAATATTAAATCTTGCCAACTGTGTTATTGATAAAAATCCAAATCAAATAAAAAAGGTAATGACATCTAACAACAAGGAGGGCGAATTACCTAAATATTATAGAGCGTCATCAAGCTATGATGAGGTAATGTATGTATTAGATCAAATTAAAAGATATAAATTAAAGGGATATGATTATAAGGATTTTGCTATAATGTATCGTGCTAATTATATCTCTAGAAATTTTGAAGATATCCTTGTTAAATATCAAATGCCATATAAAATATATGGTGGATTATCATTCTTTTCTAGAAAAGAAATAAAGGATATAATCGCATTTTTAAGATTAATAGTTGATAATAATGATGATTTCTCTTTTAAAAGAATAGCTAATATTCCTAAAAGAGGAGTAGGTGATGGTATTCTAAATAAGCTATCAACAGTAGCTATAAATAAAAGCTTATCATTATTTGATGCAATAGCCTTCTACACAGGAAAAGGTCAAGGTGCTAATGGTTTAATAGACTTTAGAGGCATTATTACTTCAATATCAGCTCAAATTGAAAATGTTAGCTTGGTTGATTTAATTGATATGATTCTTAAGGAGGCTAATTATGAGGCTGAATTAAAATCTGATATGGATACATATGATGATCGAATGCAAAACATTAAGGAATTCAAATCAGTTTTAAAGGAAACTGATGAATCTTATGAGGGTGAAACAAATAAAGAAAAGCTACAGGCCTTATTATCTGATTTAGCCTTAAGAAGTGAAAATGAGGAAGCAAAGGTAGATGATTCAATTGTACTTACAACATACCATCAGGCTAAGGGATTAGAATTTAAGGTTGTATTTATGGTTGCCACAGAGGAGGGGATATTTCCTTCAATGAATTCTTTTACTCCTGAGGAAATTGAAGAGGAAAGAAGAATCTGTTATGTTGGACTTACAAGAGCTAAGGATCATTTATATATAACATGTGCTAATAATAGATTTATGTTTGGCTCTCATCAAGGCATGATTCCGTCTAGATTTATTAAGGAGATGAAGGAATCATTATACGAAAATGTATCATATGGATATAAAAAGCCTACTCCAGCACCACAAGCTAAGCCTTCAACATTCAAAAAGCCTGAAAAAACACAATCCTCAGGTGGATTATCTGCAGGAGATAAGGTTAATCATAAGGTGTTTGGTGATGGTGTAGTAATATCTGTAAATGGTAATTCAGCGGTTATTGCGTTCCTAGCGCCACATGGGCTAAAAACGCTACTTGCTAACCATCCAAGTATAAGAAAATTATAAGAATTCAAGGTATTTAAATACCTTGTTTTTTCTTTTTCTTTGTTATTTTATATAATAAAATAGATATTTATATGGTATAATAGTAATACTTGCGGAGGTGCTTTGTATGAATATTTTAGATAGAATTAATGAATTAAAGGAAATATTAAATAAAGCGAATGTTGCTTACTATGTTAATGATAATCCTATTATGGAGGATTATGAATATGATAGATTAATTACTGAATTAATTAGGCTTGAGGATGAAAATCCTATGTATAAAACACAGGATTCTCCAACTAATAGAATTGGTGGGGAGGTATTATCTAAATTCGAAAAGGTAAAGCATACCGAAAAGATGATGTCATTATCAGATGCCTTTAGCTATGATGATTTAAGAGATTTTGATAGAAAGCTTAGAGCTGTTGCGCCTGAGGCAACATATCTATGTGAATTAAAGATTGATGGACTAAGTGTTTCATTAAAATATGAGAATGGTATTTTAGTTCAAGGTGCTACAAGAGGCAATGGTGTTACTGGTGAAAATATAACTCATAATGTAAAGACAATTAAGAGTATCCCTTTAAAGCTAGATGAACCATTAAGCATTGAGGTGCGTGGTGAAATATTTATGCCTAAAAAAAGCTTCATTGCTTTAAATCTTGAAAGAGAGGCTAATGAAGAGGAATTGTTTGCTAACTGTCGTAATGCGGCAGCTGGATCTGTTAGACAATTAGATAGTAGTATTGCTGCTAAAAGAAATTTAGATGTTTATTTGTATTATTATTTAAATCAAGCAGTAGAAACGCAAGAGAATGCTTTAGTCGAAATGAAGAAGCTAGGATTTAAGGTGAATCCTTTATATGCTCATTGTAATACAATTGATGATGTAATTAATTACATTGAGAAAATGGGGGCTGAAAGACCTAATTTACCATATGATATTGACGGAATTGTTATTAAGGTTAATGAAATGGATTTGCATGATATTATTGGTGAAACTGTTAAATATCCTAAATGGGCAATTGCTTATAAATTCCCACCTGAGGAGGTTACAACTAAGCTATTAGAAATTACATATCAGGTAGGTAGAACAGGTGTTATTACACCAGTTGCGAATTTTAAGCCTGTATTTGTTCAAGGATCCTTAATATCAAAGGCGACACTACATAATGAGGATTATATTATCCAAAAGGATATTCATATAAATGATACAGTCATTATTCGTAAGGCAGGAGATGTTATTCCTGAGGTTGTTAAGCCTATAACTGAGGAAAGAAATGCTGAATGCATTCCTTTTGAAATGATAAAGAATTGTCCATGCTGTGGAAGTGAATTAGTAAGATTAGATGGTGAGGCAGATTATTATTGCTTAAATGATTCATGTGAGGATAAGCTAGTTAACAAATTAATTCATTTTGCTTCTAAACCTGCATATAATATAGATTCATTAGGTGATAAGGTATGCCAACAAATGTATCAATATGGATTTATTAAATCTATACCAGATGTATTTAAGCTAAAGGATCATTATGATGAATTAATATTACTTCCAGGATATGGTGATAAATCAATTAGCTATTTAATTGAAAGAATCGAGGAATCAAAGAAAAATAATTTAGATTCTTTGTTATTCGGTCTAGGTATTCGTCATTGTGGAGCTAAGGTAAGTAAGCTATTATGTCAAAAATTTAAGAATATTGATAATATTATGAAGGCTACATACGATGATATTATATCAATTGATGATATTGGCGATAGAATCGCAACAGAACTAATTAGATTTATGTCTAATGAGGACAATATTCAAATTATTAATGAGCTTAAGGAATTAGGATTAAATATGGAATATGATGCTGGTGAAATAAAAGAAAATCATTTCACTAATAAGAAATGTGTTCTTACAGGTACACTTGCCTCAATGGGTAGAAGTGAAGCTAAAAAGCTTATTGAAGGCTTTGGTGGATTATTAATTGATTCAGTTAGTAAGAAAACAGATATACTAATATTAGGTGAAAATCCAGGTAGTAAATATGATAAGGCAAAGGCTTTAGGTATTTATATAATGGAGGAAGCTGAATTTTTAGATAAAATTAAGGAGTAATTATGGATAAAATTATTGTTAAGGGTGCCCGAGAAAACAATTTGAAAAATGTTAATATCGAAATTCCTAAAAATAAATTAATCGTAATGACTGGTTTATCAGGTTCAGGGAAATCATCCTTAGCATTCGATACAATTTATCAGGAAGGAAAAAGAAGATTTGTTGAATCATTATCTAGCTTTGTTAGACAATTCTTAGGCTCTAATGAAAAGCCTGATGTAGATTCAATTGAGGGTCTGTCTCCAGCAATCTCTATAGATCAAAAGTCATCTGGACATAATCCACGATCTACAGTTGGTACTGTTACTGAAATATATGATTATTTAAGAGTATTATTTGCTCGTGTTGGTACACCATATTGTCCAACACATAAAACTCCTATTTCATCATTATCAATCGACCAAATTGTTGATAGAATTATGCAATATGAGGAGGGTAGTAGATTATATATTACGTCTCCTGTTGTCTTTAGAGCTAAGGGTGAGCATAAGGGAATATTTGAAAAATACCTAAAGCTAGGTTATGTAAGAGCTTTAGTGGATGGTGAAATGGTTGAGTTAGACCAAGAAATAAAATTAGAAAAAAATAAGAAGCATAACATCTATATCGTGCTTGAAAGATTAGTTATGCGTCCAGGTGTAAGACAAAGAATTTTTGAAGCTGTTGATATGGCTGTAAGAGAAAGTGATGGCTATTGTGTGCTTTATTGTAATGATAAGGAGGAATTCTATTCAACAATTCATGCCTGCCCTGAATGCGGCTATAGCCTAGCTAATTTAGAGCCTAGATTATTCTCCTTTAACAGCCCATTAGGAGCTTGTCCTGATTGTAATGGTTTAGGTAAAAAGCTATCAGTTTCTGAAAATTTAGTTATTGATGAAAATAAAAGTATTAATAGTGGTGCGATAATTCCATATAAAAATCAAGAAAAGGAAAACCTTAATAACGCAATGCTTGAACAAACATGTAGCTATTATGGAATCGATATGGATGTACCATTTAAGGAATTATCTAAGGAGAAAAAGAGAATTATTCTTTATGGCTCACCAGAAAGAATATCATTTAAAATGAAATCTACAAGTGGAAGAATTCATGATAAGGTAGATTTCTTTGAGGGTATTATTTCTAATTTTGAGCGTAGATATTTAGAAACAAATTCTGAATGGATAAGAGAATGGATTGAAGGATTTATGATAGAGCGTCAATGTGATACGTGTCACGGACAAAGATTAAATTCTTCAGTATTAAACATTTATATTAATGATAAAAATATTGCTGATGTATGTGCGACACCAATAGATGAATTATATAATTGGTTTTCAAATTTAAGCTTATCAGAGGAAAAAAGAGAAATCGCTAAGCTAGCAGTAAAGGAAATTTGTGACAGATTAAAATTCTTAATTAATGTAGGATTAGAATATTTAACACTAGGAAGAAGTGCTGAAACATTATCTGGTGGTGAATCACAAAGAATTAGACTTGCAACACAAATAGGCTCTCAGCTTACAGGTGTATTATATGTATTAGATGAGCCATCAATTGGATTACATCAAAGAGATAATTCAAGACTAATACATACATTAAAGGAAATGAGAGACTTAGGTAATACATTAATTGTAGTCGAGCATGATGAGGAAACTATGATGGAATGTGATTATCTAATAGATGTAGGACCAAGAGCCGGTATTCATGGTGGAGAAATTGTTGCTGCTGGTACACCAGCTGAGGTAATGGAAAACGAAAATAGTATTACAGGCTTATACCTATCTAAAAAGCTGCAAATAGAGCTTCCTGAGTGTAGAAGAGAGCTTACAAATAGATATATATCAATACATGGAGCTAAACAAAACAATTTAAAAAATGTAGATGTAAAAATTCCTTTAGGAGTTATTACATGTATTACAGGCGTTTCTGGAAGTGGAAAATCATCTTTAGTTAATGAGGTATTATATAAAAATGCCTATTTACAAATTTATGGCTCTAAGAAGATTGTCCCAGGACTAGTTGATAGAATTGAAGGGCTAGAAAATATAGATAGAATTATCCATATATCTCAACAGCCAATCGGTAGAACGCCTAGAAGTAATCCTGCAACATATACAGGAGTATTTGATGATATAAGAGATTTATTTAGTCGTACTACAGACGCTAAAATAAAAGGATATGATAAGGGTAAATTCTCATTCAATGTTAAGGGTGGACGCTGTGAAGCCTGTGGTGGAGATGGTGTAAAACGCATTTCGATGCAATTTTTACCTGATGTTTATGTGCCATGTGAGGTATGTAAGGGTAAGAGATTCCAATCTGAAACACTAGAAATCAAATATAAGGATAAAAGTATTGCCGATGTTTTAGATATGACAATCGAGGATGCATTAGAATTTTTTGATTCACACCACAAGATTAAATCTAAGCTTCAAACAATCTATGATGTTGGTTTAGGATATATCAAGCTTGGGCAATCATCTACTACCTTATCTGGTGGCGAGGCGCAAAGAGTTAAGCTTGCATATGAGCTTCATTCAAAGATTACTTCAAAGACATTATATATAATGGACGAGCCAACCACAGGATTACATACAGATGATATTAAGCGTCTTATGAATGTAATTAATATGATTGCTGATAATGGAGCAACCGTTCTAATTATTGAGCATAATCTTGATGTTATTAAGCTTGCAGACTATATTATTGATATGGGTCCTGAAGGCGGAAATAAGGGTGGTAATGTCTTATTTGCAGGTAGACCTGAGGATTTAGTGAAAGTTGAAAATTCTTATACAGGGCAATATTTAAAGAAAATATTAAAATAAAAAGCTATTAGGACATACACCTTGTATGTCCTAAAAATTATAATTTGCTAAAAAGACAATATTATTATATAATAACATATTGAAAGTGGTGAGATTGTGCCTAAAAAGGATATAGATAATATAAAGGAAAATGATGAGAAATTAACAAAGCTAATAGAAGATATAAAACAATCTAATCCGGATATGACTGAAGAAGAAATTGATGAGCTAGTAGAGGCTTTAAATAAAATGGCAATAACTGCTAAAGGCCCTAAAAAGTATTTGATTAAATTAATTAAGCTAATTTTTAGATATATAGCAATGGTTATTTCAGCTATTATTATTCTTTCCTTTGCAATTTCATATTTTAAGGTTGATAAAATGATGATATTCCCAATTTCATTTGTAGTTGCAATACCATTTACATTAATAAATGCTTGCTTTTTATTTGGTGTATCATTTTACAAAAAAGGATTTTTATTTAAATTTCTATTAGTTAATTTATTGATTATGCTTACTATTTCTATTGCTAATTTGTATTGCTATAGAGTGTTTGATGCATCTGCAATGTGGTTTGTAATTGGAATAGGAATATTAGTATTATATACGGCAGTAGATTATATATTAAATAAATATATAACGATATATTAGGAGAAAGTTATGAATGATTTTGTATTAGTTGAAAAAATGGCAATTGATAATAACTTAATATTACTTGAGGGTGAAAAAGGATTAAATGCTAAAATTTATGACGATATGATCTCTCGTGTCGGCTTAGAATTTGCAGGATTTTTCGATTATTTTGATAATAAGAGATTAATATTAATCGGTTCTAAGGATGCAAGCTTCTTAGATAGACAGGATGAGAAAACTATTAGAAAAAACATTGAACATATGTTTAAATTACAACCTCCTTGTATTGTGTTTTCACAAAATGTTATTATTAATCCAATATTTTTTGAAATGTCAAAAAAATATAATATAAGTATGTTTAGAGCGAATTTAAGAACTACTATTATATCAAGTAAGCTTTATACATATTTACAAGACAAGCTAGCACCTAGAATTTCTGTTCACGGAACATTACTAGATATAAACGGTATGGGAACATTAATAATTGGTAAAAGCGGAATTGGTAAATCTGAAACAGCATTAGACCTTATCCAAAGAGGACATCAATTAATTGCGGATGATTTAGTTGAAATTATGGAAAAGGAGCCAGGAAATCTTATTGGCTCATCTCCTGAAATTTTAAAAAGATATATGGAAATTCGTGGTATTGGTATTGTAGACGTAGTAAATATGTACGGTGCTGCGGCATATCGTGATAGAAAAATGATTAGACTTGTTGTAGAGCTTGAATCATGGAATAATGAAAAATACTATGATAGATTAGGCTTGGACAGCTCTAAGATAAAATATTTTAATACAGAAATAACAAAGGTTACAATTCCTATCCTTCCAGGTAGAACTGTTTCCTTATTAGTTGAATCAGCTGCGATGAATGAAAAACTTAAGTATTTAGGACATAATGCCGCATTAGAGTTTGTTCAAAGGGTTGATGAAAATGTTGCTTCAAAGGGAGGAAACAAAGATGATAATTAATGCATGGATAAATGAATCATTTAGTTTATTTGGTATGACAATAACTTGGTATGCTATATTCATTTTAATTGGTGTTTTATTTGCAACTTACTTTGGTATTAAGGAGGGTAAGAAGCTAGGTATTGCTTCAGATTCAATTTATTTAGGGTTAGTAATAATTTTACCTCTTTCAATACTTGGGGCAAGATTATGGTATGTTTTATTTAATTTAGATAAAATTAATACTTTTAGTGAATTTATAGGATTTGACTCGAATGGTAATTTTAAGGGCCTTGAGGGTTTAGCAATTCAAGGTGGAGTTATAGCTGCCTTAATATCAATATTTTTCTATTGTAAAAAGAAGGGATTATCACTATATAGTATTTTAGATATCGTTGCTCCTGGATTTTTAATGGGACAAATCAGTGGTAGATGGGGTAACTTTACTAACCACGAATTATATGGACCAATTGTTGAGTATCCTGAGTTTTTAGATTCTATTCCTATTTTAGGTGAAAATATGTACATTGATGGTGCGTGGCGTCATCCAGTATTCTTATATGAATCATCATTAAATTTTGTAGGATTAATAGTAATATTAGTTTTAAGAAGAAAGTTTAAGAAGCTTAGATCGGGTGATTTAATGGGCGTATATTTAATTTGGTATGGATTAGTTAGATGCTTTACAGAATCATTAAGATTAAATAGTGGTAAGGCTGAGCCATTAATGTTTGCTGGTATGCCTGTTTCTATTTTAATAAGTGTATTATTTATTGTTGTAGGCTCAGTATATTTAATAGCTAAGCGTAAGCTTGGTAAGCAAAAGCTATATCAAGATATTTTAAATGAGGTAGCTTTAAATAAATTAGATACGATTTTATTTGATTTAGATGGTACATTACTAAATACTAAGCCTTTAATTGATGCAAGCTTTGTTCATACGTTTGCTCATTTTAGACCTAATTATGTATTAACAGATGAGGAGCTAGATTCATTCTTTGGTCCTACGCTTCAACAAACATTCTCAAAATATTCAAGCGATCAAGAAGAAATTGATAAGATGATTGAATATTATAGAGAATTTAATATTCCTCATCATAATGATATGGTTAAAATATTCCCTGGTGTAAAGGATACAATTAAAACATTATCAAGTAAGGGATATAACCTGGGTGTTGTTTCATCTAAGAAGACAGATTTAGTTAAATTTGGATTACAATTATTTGCTATTGAGCAATATATGGATGTTATAATTGGTGCTAATGAGGTTAAAAATCATAAGCCAGCACCAGATGGTATTTTATTAGCTATTGAAAAGATTAAAGAGGTAAATGCTGAGGCTAATAGAATTTATGAGGAAGAAACTAAAAATGATAGTAAGCTTGTAAAGAAAATTAAGAATATCATTAGACGTCCTAAAAAAGAGGTACGTAATGTTGCCTATGTTGGTGATACATTAGGTGATATGAAGGCAGGTAAAAATGCTAATGTAAAAACGATTGGCTGTTTATACATTAAGCATCCTGAAATTATGCTAGAGGCAATGCCTGATTATGTAATCAGTAAAATGCCTGATTTAATAAATATTTGTGTGGAGTAAAAAATATGAGTTTTAGCTTAGATGTAAAATTAGATCTATTAAAATTTAATAATAATGATATTATCTCTGATAAGCTAGAACTAGAGGCTATGCTTAGATTATCTGGTGAGGTTTTAATATCAAGACCTATGAAGCTTCAATTTTCTTCTAATAATATGGGTGTTATTAGACATCTAATAGGATTAGCTAAGAAGTATTATAAAATTGAAACTGAAATTTATTCTAAAAAGGTAGATAAGCTAGATAGACATACTGTATTTACATGTGAAATTGTAGCTGGTGCTGATGAGATAATTAAGGACTTAAATTTGATTGGCGGTGGCTCAAACTATAAAAATGGTGAGCTAACTGATGGTAATATGTGTGCTTATTTAAGAGGAGCATTCATAGCTAAGGGTAGCTGTAGTGATCCTAAAAGTAAAAATAGCCATTTAGAAATAGCATTATCATCTGAATCGGAAACATTATTTATTCAAAAATTAATGAATAATTATGAGCTTAACGCTAGAATTTGTAAGCGTAAGAGTAATTTAATTGTTTATTTGAAATCTAGAAATACTATTGCAGATTTACTATATAGATTACATGCTACTTCAACAATGGAATACTATGAGGATATGCTTATTAAAAAGGAAATCGCAGCTACCTCTATCAGAAGTATTAATTTAGATTTAGCAAATCAGGATAAGACTAATGAGGCTGCACGTGAGCAGCTAAAATGGATTCAATATTTAGAATATAATTATCCACTTGAGCAATTAGATTCTAAGCTATTAATGGTAATGAAGGTTAGAAAAGAAAATCCTGAGCATTCATTATCACAGCTATTAGATATTATTCATGATGAATATGATCCTAAGCTAACTAAATCAGGATTAAATCATCGTATTAGAAAATTAAAAGAGCTCGCTAACGAGCTCTTAGAAAAGAAAAAGAATGAAAGAAAGTGAAACGTCTTATGACGTTTTATTTTTTTTAGATTTCATCCATTAAGCGATGCTTATTGGGTAAAAATAATAATGCTAAATTAAATAGGCCACTAATACCTACTAAAATATATATAATTCTTGATAAGATACTTGCTTCTTTAAAGATGAAATCTACAAGGTTGAAGCTAAATATACCAATAAGTCCCCAATTTATCGCTCCGATAATTGTTACGACTAAAGCTATTTTTTGTATAACACTCATTTTAGTTCCTCCTCAATTATAGTTTTACCGAGAAAAATAATATTATGCATAAATATATATAATTTCGCATAACATTTATTGAATAGAAATGGGTGGAAAAATGAAAAAAATTATTTTGTTAATAATTGCAGGATTTATTGCAGGATTTATGTTTATATTAGGGGCTTGTAGCTCGAAAAATACCTCAAATGAATTTGAAACATTTGATAAAGCTATAAGTAATTTAGATTCTTATTCCCTAACTGCAAATATGACAATTTATAAATTTGATAAAGAAATAAATGCTGATGTTAAGGTTGACTACCTAAAGCCAGATTTTTATAAGGTTGTTTTTAAAACACAAAATAGTAATGAACAAATAATTGTTAAAAATAAAGAAGGAGTATTTGTTATAACACCTTCAATAAATAAGCAATTTAAATTTGATTCAGAATGGCCTTTAAATAGCTCGCATGCTTATTTAATAGATGCAGTTTGGAAGGATATTAAAAAGGATTCAAATTTAGAATATAAGGTTAATGGAAATGTTTTATCTATAGAGGCTACAGCTAGTGATTCTAAAATATCAAAGATAAAAATGGATATAGATATAAAAAATAATAAGCCTTTAACTGCTGAATTTTATGATTCTAATAACGATAAAAGAATATATGTTGTGTTTAAGGAATTTAAGGTAAATCCTAAGCTATCAGAGGATATATTTAATCAAAATATCATATTAAACGAACAAACAGAGGGGAATGTTTCAACTGAGCTAGAGCTTAGTGTAACGGTTGGATATGTTTGTGAGGGTACAAGGCTAGTTTCTAAAAAGCTTGATACTGAAACTGTAATAATGGTATATGAGGGAGATTATAATTACACAATAATTATAAATAAATTAGATGATAATAATAGCTTAATACAGGCTGCGACAGAGCTTGATATATTAGAATCAGGATTAGTTTTATATAATAAGAATGTTACAAGATATTATATTCAAAATGTAGAGGTAGCTATATATTCTAAATCACTAGATTTAGATACTGTATGTAATATTTTGTCTCAATTGGTTATTTGCTAAAAACAATGGCGGACCTATAATTTTATAGGTCCTTTTGTGTTAAAAAAATAATATTTTAATTGTATTAAATAATAATATATGATAAAATAATAAGGACTATATTTAAGTATTATTTTAAGGAGATGAATTGCTTTGGCACGCGTAGTTAGAAAGATTTCAAGAAAAGCATCTCGTGGACAAAAGAAAGAGAACGCTTTATTACATAGTAAAAAATTTTGGTATATTGTTGCAGCAACAGTATTAGTATGTGCTATCGTTGGTGTAGTTGTAGGTGTTATTGTTAACAATAATAAGAGTGAGGATACTACAGTAGAGGTTGATGATTATTTTGCTCAAACTTGGACATATGTAGATGATAGTAAGGTATCACATGAAATCAAGTTCGAAAAGATTTCATATGCCGGTTTAGCTTATCATACAAACCCTAACGCATCTGATGAGGTTTTCTATGATTATACATTTGTTTTCGCAACAGATTTAAGTGTTTTCTATCCAGTAGATTTATTCGATAATGATGATAATAATCTAAAGAATAAGGAACATGAACAAATCTTTAATGCGTTAATTAAATTACAATATTTCGTTAATTTATATAACGATCAAAATGAAGATTATGATATTAAGCTTTTAATTGTTGATGCTTCTTCAAAGACAGGTTCTTCAAACACTCAAGTTTTATTAGATCCTAAGTTTGGTGGCTCTCAAGGTGAGGATGTAACAATGATGCTTTCATTAATTGACCATGACGGTTATGTAAGCAGCTACAATAAGACTGATGAGGATGGCAAGACTAATGAAGTATCTTTAGTATGTACAGGTGCTTCATATAATACATATTCAACAGCTATAACAAGAGCTATTAACTATATGAAGAATGGCTTCAAGGATATCGTAGCAGAATAATATAAAATTTAAGACCTATATAGGTCTTATTTTTTCTTAAAAAGGAGATATATATGGATATTATTAATGATGTAGTAATTGAAAATGTCGCAAAGGAATTAAAAATTACAGTTAATCAGGTTAAGGTAGTATTAGAAATGCTAGCAGATGATAAAACTATTGCTTTTATTGCTAGATATCGTAAGGAAGCTACTGGTGGACTAGATGAGGATGCTATTAGAGCTATAGAGGAGGAGTATTCTTATTCAGTTAATTTATTTAAAAGGAAAAATGATGTAATTCGTTTAATCGAAGAAAAGAAAATGATGACAGAGGAATTACATCAACAAATTATGGCTTGTACTAAATTAATTGAGGTTGAGGATTTATATAGACCGTATAAGGAAAAAAAGAAAACTAAGGCAACGGAGGCCATTGCGTTAGGCTTAGAGCCTTTAGCTGATGCAATGATGAATATTTATATCAAGGGTAATAAGGATAGTATTCTTTCTAAATATATAACTGATAAGGTTCAAACTAAGGAAGAGGCTATATTGCATGCTAAATACATTGTTGCTGAAAGAATTAGCGATAATGCGGAATATAGAAAATATATTAGAGATGCTGCCTTAAAATATGGTACTATCATTTGTAAAAAGAAAAATAATGATTTAGATACAGAAGAAAAGTATAAGAATTATTATGATTCAAGCGAAAATATATCTAGAATTAAGCCTCATAGAGTATTAGCTATAAATAGAGCTGAGGATGAAAATGTTATATCTGTAAATATTGAATTACAGCCACAAAGAGATGTAGAGTATTTAAAATATAAAGTAATTAGAAATAAAGATGCTATATTTAAGGATGAATTAATTTCTGCAATCGAGGATTCATATAAGAGGCTAATTGCCCCTAGTATATCTAGAGAAATTAGAGCTATTTTATCTGAAAAATCTGAGGAGCAAGCAATTCGTATATTTTCGTTAAATTTAAAGAACCTATTGTTACAGGCTCCAATGAAGGGACAAGTAATATTAGGTGTAGACCCAGCGTTTAGAACAGGCTGTAAATTAGCAGTTATTAGTCCTTCTAGTAATGTTTTAGAGATAGGTGTAATCTATCCTAATGAAACTGCAAAGGGTGCTCAAATTAATCAGGCAAGCGTATTAAAATCTAAAAAGACTATAGTTGATTTAGTAAAGAAATATAATGTTTCAATAATTGCGATTGGTAATGGTACAGCTTCTCGTGAAACAGAAAGCTTTATTGCAGAGGTTATTAAGGAAAATAAGCTTAATACTAAGTATGTAATTGTAAGTGAAGCTGGAGCTTCTGTTTATTCAGCAAGTGAGCTGGCACAAGAGGAATTCCCTGATTTAACAGTTGAAAAGCGTTCTGCAATTTCAATCGCTAGACGTATTCAGGATCCACTAGCAGAGCTTGTAAAGATTGATCCTAAGTCAATTGGTGTTGGACAGTATCAGCATGATGTTACTCAAAGTAAGCTAAATAAGAGCTTAGATGACGTAGTTGTTGATGCGGTTAACAAGGTTGGTGTTAACCTTAATACAGCATCAGTATCATTACTATCTTATGTATCTGGCTTATCTAAGACTGTTTCTAAAAACATTATAGCCTATAGAATGGATAATGGTGGATTTACATCAAGAGAAGAGCTAAGGAAGGTAGCTAAGCTTGGACCTAAGACTTATGAGCAATGTGTAGGATTTTTAAGAATTATTGATGGAAATAACAAATTAGATATGACACCTATCCATCCTGAAAGCTATAAGAAGGCTCTAGAGCTTCTAAAATACCTTAATTTAGACACTTCGTACCTAGGTAGTGAAGTAATTAAGGAAAGAATCGAAAAGATTGATAAAACGGAAATTTCAAAACTTTTAAACATTGATATGTATACCCTAAATGATATTTTAGATGCGTTTATTTCACCTCTAAGAGATATAAGAGAGGACTATGAAGGTTTAAAGCTAAGAAGTGATATTATGCATTTTGAAGACATTAAGGTTGGCGATGAGCTAGATGGTGTTGTTCGTAATGTAGTAGATTTTGGAGCATTTATAGATTGTGGAGTCAAGTATGATGGCTTAGTTCATATTTCTAAGATGTCTACTAAAAAGGTAAACCATCCTTCGGATATTTTAAGTGTTGGAGATAATGTTCATGTTTATGTAATTGAAATTGATTATAATAAGCATAAAATGGGATTATCATTAATTAAGCAATAAAAAGAAAAGTCGAGTTCAAAGGAACTCGATTTTTTTACATTAATATTTGATTGTTAATTGATAATTTGTATTTTAAATTTAATGTTTCAGCAGCATTTTTACACATAACCATACGATTTAAGAATATTTGGAAATAATCTAATACAGAAGAAATAGATGTATCTAACTTTAAATCTAAAATCAATTCATTATTATCAAATTTTAATTCGCTGTCTGTTACAGAATAATTAACTCTATCATGAATATCTGTTTTATTTTCTTTGTTATTTCGTACTCTTGAGCGTCTAACATCAGATTTATCTGCGATAATTAGTGCCGCTGCGATTGGATTTACAGCTACACCTGTTCCTTCATCATGATTTCCGATAGCTGAAACTATTAAAGCGATATCCTTAGGAGCCATACCTAATTCATTAAGAATTCTAAAGGCCATAATAGCTCCTGATTGAGAATGATCAACTCTATTTATTAAATTACCGATATCGTGCATATATCCAGCAATTTTAGCTAATTCAATTGTATGGGAATCATAATTTAAATATTCTAATATTCTTGCGGCATCATTTGAAACCTTTAATACATGTGTAAAGGAATGTTCAGTGTATCCTAGTGCGACTAAAGCCTTATCAGCTTCTATTATGTAAGTTTTTATTGCTTCATTGTTTTTAATATCGTTAAATGTTATCATTTTTATCACCTGATATTATTTTATCACAAAATTTAAATTATAGATAATGAAAAACGGAGAAATTTAAATTCTCCGTTTAGTTTAATTATTCAGCTGTTGGTCTAGACCAATCAGTAGTATCATCAAACCATGTAGTGTATTTTGAGTTTGAATCATACTTAGTAATTGTATTTACATATGTAGTTAATTGAGCTTCTACAGCATTTGCGTTAACCTTATGATTTGCGATTGTAACATCTGCAACTGTAATATCTAATTCCTTTAATAATAAATATGTTTGGAAGTTAGAAGAAGTATAAGTACTAATTGATTCATCGAATAATGCACTCATAATTTCTACGATTTCTGATGATAATGATGAGCTTTCACCATTTTGCTTTTGAACATAGTAGATGAATAATTGATTGATTGAAGCTTCAGTCTTCTTAGTATTATAAGCATCTGTGTAGATGTATACTGTGAAGTCCTTAGAATCATCATCTTTATCTTCATATTCACGTAATGTAATTAATAAATCATTGTAGAAAGAAGCAACGTCATCTTCAGCAGTGTAGCTTGTGCTATTTGGACTACCAAAAGAATTTAAGATTAATAAATGGTAACCATAGTTTGTAGCACATAATGCATCGAATGTTACATATTGTGCGTCATCTACAGTGTTAATAGCATTACCAACCGCATTACCTTCAGCATCCTTAGTTACTACATAGAAGATACCATCTTCAATTTCATAATCCTTAGCGCTAAATACGTCAACTGCAGTCTTATATAAATCAATTACATATTCCTTGAATGGAACTACGAAATTGTTTACTGAGCTTTGAGTGATATCACCGCTTGAAGCTAATTGCTCAACTGTTAATAAGAAATTGAATTCCTTATATTCATCCCAAGTATGTCCAGGATTTGATTTTAATTCAGCACCCTCTTGGTATTGAGTCTTAATGAATGATAAGATTTCATATAAGCTATTTCCAGCATATGCTTCATTAATAGATTCTAAATATAAAGCTTGTGCTAGCTTAGCAACTGCAGCTTCAAATTCAGCTCTAACCTCTGGGTTGTTGCTTAAGAATTCCTCAGGATCATCTGGAGAACCATCAGCATCATCATCAATATTAATTAAGATGTGGTCTAAATTGATATTGAATAAATCAGAATAAGTAGCATTACCAGTATTTAAGATGTTTACTAATGCATTAATCTTTGTTTCATCGATAACGAAAGTAGTATTACCATCTTCATCCTTTGTTTCCTTAGCCCATTCTGTAAATACAGTCATTGCCTTATAAACACTTAATGCTTCCTTAGCATCATAATAATACTTAATAACATCTTCCTTAGTCTTGTAGCCATATGAGCTTAATAAGTAAGTTTCTAAACCAATTTCAACTGGATAAGTTGAATTGTTATCATCCTTGAAGTTCTTAATAGAGTCTTCTAAAGATTCAACATTATTATCATGTGTTTCATCATTAATGTAGTAGTTATCAACATATGAATCATAGAATGAATAAGCATATTCTAATTGGAAGTATTCAGTTAAAATCTTAGTTGAATAATTCTTAGATGCATCTGCATAGAATTCATCAACTAAATAATCTTCGCCGTTTACTGAGAATAATACATTAGAATCCTTAGTAACCTTTTCAGTAACTAACTCATAATAGTCTGAATAAGCATATTCGAATTTGTATTCGAAATATGGATCATAAATCTTAATTTCAGCATTTTCAAGCTTCTTATTATAATCAGTTGTCTTATAAGAAGAACCGTTAGCTAAAATAAGCTTTTCCATAATTAAGTCGTTAATATCATTAACGTTATATCCTGCTTCAGCTAAATCCTTATATTCAACTTGCTTAGAAGTATTATCCTTCATATGATAATCGTATGTAGTAGAAATTCTATATGCTAATACATATTTACCGTTGATGTTTCTTGGTTCAGTTAAATATTCGCCATCCTCAAGTGTATTTTGAACTAAATCCTTAACAGAAGAAGGTATATTTTCAAAATCATTATTTTCTTCATTTACTGTGTACATGAAGATATCGTTAGAAGCAGTTAATGTGTTGCTAACCTTATAGCTATAATAATTAGCATATAAATCTAAATAATTTTGTAATGCTGCATCCTTGTCGTTTACGTTAATGCTAACATTTTGAATAGCCTCAAGAGCTTCACGACGTGAATTGAATTGAATAATAATTGCGTTATATGTACCAAATGTCTTATATGAATTATTATATGTAGATTCGATATTCTTTTCGCCGAATAAATAGTTACTATTTTTCTTTT
Organism: Anaeroplasma sp.; assembly: GCA_045631605.1. GTDB lineage: Bacteria > Bacillota_I > Bacilli_A > Acholeplasmatales > Anaeroplasmataceae > Anaeroplasma. The sequence goes on along the minus strand of JAZQVB010000083.1, from coordinate 10,712 downwards.
CGTAAGTTTTATCTTCATCTTCATTATATTCTTCAATATATTCTTGGTCAGCAATCTTATATAATGCCTTCATAGCACTATATAGCTTAGCTTGTGCTAAAATTGTTGATTCAACTAGGTTAGGAACTAACTTTAAAGTTTTATCAGCAAATTGAACTAAATTTGAATCCTCTGAAAGGATATAGCCGCTGTTGCCTTCAACACAATATTCGATGTCAGATGCTGAAATGTTATATCCAATAACAGCTTGATCATCAATAAATGATAATATAGCTTCGTTATTTTCCTTATCTGTCATCTTTGAAATTTGCTTAGCATCATTTGTTGAATAAATGCTGCTAGCAACAGAAGAGTTGATTTGTTCTAATAAATCTTGTCTGATTTCAGCAAGCTTTGCATCAGTAAGCTCATATAATTCAACAACAGAGTTATCCTCGTTTGTGTCATAAATTCTTAAAGCTTCCTTTTGCTCAGCTGTTAAAGCTTGACCATTATATAAAGCAGTTAAAGCGTCAAGCTCAGCCTTATATAATTTCTTATCGATTTCAGTAGTAACATTAGTATAGCCTAATGACTTTAATCTTGTGTAATATTGATCTAAAGTGATTTTAGAGCCATCCTTAGAAGAAGCGATTACTGTTTCTAATTGGCTAGCTAAGCTACCAAATGGAGTTACAGTATTTCTAGAAGCTTCCTTTTCACCACAAGATGCTAGACCTAATGCTAAGGCAGCTACGGAAGCGCCTAAAAATATTTTCTTTAATTTCATTTTAAGCAACCTCCTTAACGTTCATTAGGAATGAAGCAACTTGAGCTTCAATTTCTTCCCACCAATCAGGGTATAAATCAGAAGTGCCAGTTGTATCTTCATATAAGTAACCATATGAATCAACTGTATTTTGATTAATTTCAATAATGTTTGCAAAGTAACCATCGTTACCATTGTAGTCAGCGTTAGCGAATTCGATAACACCGTTTAAGCTTGTGCTAGATTCTTGGTTTGTTAAAACCTTAATAAAGCTTAATAAGATAATTCTTTGAGTTTCTGCACTAGTATATCTAGAATATACAGGCTCTAAGAATGTAGATACAGAAGTAGAAACTGCACCTGGCATTAATGTAGAAGCGCCGTTTACTGCGTTATCTAATAAATATAATCTAATTTGGTTAAGATTTAATGCACCATTTAAGTCAGCATTAGATTCGTTAACACCATTATTATAAACATTATCAATTACATAATATTCTTCGTTGTACTTTAATGTGATATCAGTTAATAGGTCTTCGTTATTATCCTCTTGAGTCCATTCAGCTGTTGGCTTAGCCTCACCAGACTTAACTAAGATTAAATTGAAACCATCCTTAGTTGTAACGATTGTATCATTTGAAGTAGAAATAGCTGCATCTGTTAATGGTTCAATATAAATTGTTGGAACTGTTTGACCAATGTAGTATTGGTATGTTGCAGTCTTGTTACCATCAGCATCTTCGCTATAGCCTCTTGCATAGTCGTATAAACGTTGCTTTAATGCAAAGTCGATTTCCTTATCAGCATTTGTTGTAGCAAAATCTTCTGTTTTAACATTTAATCCTAAATGTCTATACTTAGCCCAAATATTTTCAGCAGCAACAATGTTACCTTCATATTCAGTTCTAGCAGAAGCGTTGATTTCAGCAACGATAGAAGCTAATACTGAATCATGTGAATCATTAGAAGCACTGATCTTATTATAAATTTCATAAACTAAATTCTTAGCAACTTGCTCTAATGTAACAGTATTACCTTCGAATTGAACTTCCTTATAAATCCAAGAGTTTGAATCCTCTAAGTCGATGTCGTCTGCTTCACCATCGTCGTCCATATCCATATAAACTACCATTCTTGAACCGGATAATGAGAAGTAGTCTTCATAAGATAAGTCTGTATACTTTTGCATGAACTTAGCTAAATCTTCGCTTGAGTAGTCAGTTAATAAGCTTGTAGAAGCATATTGTACCATATAGTATTCATTAATGATTTCTTCTACGTCTGCAGTGTGGAAGTAAAGCATTAAGAAATTGTACTTACCGATTTCTGAAGAATAACCGCTTGAAGCATAGTAATCAGAAGTAAAGCTTACTAGCATTGATTCTAGGTATGCTTCGAAATACTCAATCTTTTCCTTATCCTTTAATAGGTCTTTATAAGTTTGAGTATTCTTGATTACCTTTTCACTAATTAAATCGATAGCAGTAGTTGTACCGTTTGTAGCCTCTAATAGGTTATAAACACCAACAGGTGTAGTAGTACCTGGTAAGCAAACAGAATTCTTATCGTTTTCGTCTGCTGAAATGTTTAAGTTCCAAGTCTTACCCTCATATTCGATAGTTGCAAGAACATTCTTATTCTTGTTTTTCTTTAATGTCTTTGAATATTCTGTGTTAGAAGTAGAATAAGTGATTTCAGTTGCTTCGTTATAAATCTTAACTGTAGCATTTTCAATTTCTTCGCTTAAGTAACTTGAAATCTTGCTGTCACTCATTTCGTCCTTAATTAGTTCATATAATACTTCATCATATAAACCAGTATTTTCAGAATCTAAAATAAATTCTAATGCTTCATATGCTGTATGATCTTCTTCATAGTATGCTTGATACTTAGCAGTGATTTCATCTAGCTTTTCCTTTTGCTCATCAAACTTATAAATGATGTAGTATCCACCATTAGCACTTTGAGTTGCAGTTGAATAACAAGAATCATATGAAGAGCTTAATTCTAATGTTTCATATAAATATGTCTTGAAAGAAGCAGAGAAGTCTTCTAAATCATCAACAGTATAATATGTTTCAGTAGCATTATTTTCATTTAATAAGTTAATTGAGTTTTCATATTGAGCATCAGCATTAGAAGCGTATGCATTTACAATCTTATTAGTTATAGCTCTTAAATTGTTAATGTCATCGAATGCTTCGTTGAAATTAGTCTTTAAAGTTGTTCTATAACCACCATAGATGTAGTTGTAAATTTGAACATAGATTTCTAATAATGCTTGACCATATAAAGGTTCAACACCATATTCCTTTTCAAGCTCAGAAGTCTTGAATTCATCATAATGCTTAATATATTCCTTATATGATAATTTGCTACCATCAGCAGAATCCTTAATGAAATAGAATCTGTTGTTGTAAATCTTTAAACCGAATGCGCGTAAAGTGTCATTAAATTCAGTTTCAGTAGCAAAACGAATCATAATCATATTTAAATCATATTGATTAGAATATAGGTTATTGAATTTACCTTGATATTGTGAATTTGTGAAATAACCATACTTGTTATCGTCATCATCTTCATCTTCCTCTAAAGCTTCTTCAACAGACTCATAAAGCTTATCGTATGTTAAAAGTTCCTTTGCAAGAAGTGGATAATATAATTGACGTAGGTCATTTGCAATCGCAATATATCCTTCAATGTTAGACTCTGATGATGCTGCAATAAGATCTGAATATTTATCTCCACCATCAGTTGTAGATTTGTGATATTGTACATAAATACCATCTAAATATTGTTGAACTGATACCTTCTTTGTAACCTCAGATAATAATTCAACAGCATCCCAATAGTTTTCAACATTGAAATTTAAATTATAGATGTCTTGTACAACGTAATCAGCTAATCTTGCTGAATACTTCTCGTATAAATTATTGAACTCACTTTCCTCAGTGATATCTAACTTTTCTTTCTCCTCAGTAGTTAAATTAGCGAACTTCTTATCCATTACTGTTGCGATGTTAGAAGTATAGCTATTTAAAACTACATTTGTAATTTGCGAATCTAATACGCTAGATGCAGACCACTGTAATTCATTCCAAAGCTCGCCAGTAGTAACCTCATAGTTACCAGCCTTTGCGTAAACGTCCTTTGAATTTAGGTTTCCAGTTGTATTAGTTGCGCCAGAGCATGAAGATAAAGATATTAATAACGCTAGAGACATTGATGCAGTCAATAATCTACGCGATTTATTGTTAATTTTATTGCTCATTTAAATGCACTCCTTTTCTAAAATTAAACTATAGCACGTTATATCATACCACTATTGTTCGTAAATTGCAATTAAATTCAAACTAAAAAATATTTTTTCTATTATTATAAATAATAAATAGGCATTTTTCACTGCAAAACGTGTAATATATTCATAATATATTAATGAATGGGAAGGAGGGTGCACAGTGGCACAAACTAATTGTGGATGCAATTCTAATGAATATGGCTATGCCTTAATCCTTGTTTTATTCATTTTACTAGTGATTATAGGCACTGCCTGGCTAGTTTGAATTTAAGCCTCTAGTTGGAGGCTTTTATTGTATTTTGCTAAAACTGTGATATAATAGCATTGATTTAAGAGAGGTAGCTTTATGGACATAGTTGTATTTTCAAGCGGCTCAGATGGAAATGTTACTTTAGTTAAGGCAGCTGGAGTAAATATTTTGATTGATGCTGGTATAAGCAAAAAACAAATAGAAGAAAATCTAAATAAAAGTGATTTAAGCTTGGCTGATGTTCATGCTCTTTTAATCACTCATGAGCACGTTGATCATATTCGGGCATTGCCAATGCTTTTAAAGGAATGTCATATTAAGATTTTTCTTACAAGAGGGACATATAATGCGATATATTCAATGTATAAAAATAAGGACAAGGTCAAGCTTTGTGAGCTGTTAGAAAAAAGGGTGAATGAAAATACAATTATTATAGTTGATAGAATTAATAATTCTATAATGTATCCTACAATCAACTTTAGAGCTACTAGAATTGATGTAATTCCTACCTTCCATGACGCTGCTGAATCGATAGGATTTATTATACACGAGCAGGAAAAAAGATTGGTTTATATTACGGATACAGGATATGTTCATCAAAGCCTATATCCTTATATAAATGATGCAGATATTTATGTTTTAGAAAGTAATCATGACCCTGAAATTCTTATGCATTCCTCAAGGCCATATCCTTTAAAAATGAGAATTTTATCAGATCATGGACACTTGTCTAACGAGGATTCGATGCTAACATTATGTAATGTAATTGGGCCTAGAACTAAGCTTATAATGCATGCTCATATCTCTAGTGAATGTAATTTAAGTAGAATAGTTGAGTTAACTAGAGAAAAGATTTTTAAAAGCTATGGATTAGCTACGGATAATATAAAATTTGTAATTTTGCAACCATTCCGATCAGGAGAATTTAGTGTATGAAAATAACAATTATTAGTATAGGAAATATAAAAGAAAAGTATTTAAAGGATGCTATAAATGAATATTCAAAAAGAATATCAAAATATACAAAAATAGAGTTTTTAAGTGCTTCAGATGAGTCTATAAATGATAATCCAAGTCAAAAGGAAATTGATATTATTAAGAATAAGGAAGGCGAAAAAATACTTAAAATGATTCCTCAAAATTCTTATAAAATAGCATTAGATTTAAGAGGGAATATGCTATCAAGTGAGGAATTAGCAAGTAAAATAAGTAGTGTTTTTTCTTATAATAGCTCTCATATTTCATTTATTATAGGTGGCTCTTTAGGGTTATCAAAGAGTGTATTAGATAGTGTGGATTATAAGCTATGCTTTTCTAAAATGACATTTCCTCATCAGCTTATGCAGGTAATACTTTTAGAACAAATTTATAGAGCATTTAAAATCAACAATAATGAAACGTATCACAAGTAAGTCTACATAAATGTAGGCTTTTTCTTTTTTCAAATATATTTAAATTGACTATTTACTTTCAAAATGTTAAAATTATGATATATAATTGCGCACACAATGAAAGTGCTTACGGAGGTATAAAATATGGCAAATGTACAAGATTTACCAATGATTAATGCGGTAAATAAAAAAGAACCAAAAAAGGTTAAAATTATGCAATTTGGCGAAGGCAACTTCCTTCGTGCATTCGTTGATTGGATTATCAATGAAATGAATAAGGCTAATGTATATGACGGTGGTGTAGTAGTAGTTCAACCAATGTCTTTTGGACGTTGCAAGGAATTAGCTGAGGCTGATGGCTTATATACATTATATTTACAAGGCTTACAAGATGGTCAAGCAGTAAGAAGCCATGAGGTTATTAAGTGTCTTCAAGACTTTATTAATCCATTTGAGCAATATGATAAGTATTTAGAATATGCTGAAAGCGATGATTTAGAAATCGTTATTTCTAATACAACAGAGGCTGGTATTGCTTTTGATCCTAACGATACAGATTTCTCTAAGTGTCCTAATAGCTACCCTGGTAAATTATTAGCATTCTTACATAAGAGATATCAAGCTGGTAAGAAGGGCTTATATATCATTCCATGTGAATTAATTGATTACAATGGTAAGAAGCTAAGAGAGGTATTAATTCAATTAGCTCAACACAATAACATGGATGAAAAGTTCATTACTTGGATTTCTGAGGCTAACAAGTTCTACAACACATTAGTAGATAGAATTGTTCCAGGCTATCCAAGAAATGAAGCAACTGAATTCCAATTAGAAATTGGATATCAAGATCAAAACATGGTTGTTGGTGAAATTTTCCATTTATGGTGTATTGATGCTAATTCAGTTGAAACTAAGGAAGAGGCTAAGGCTAACCTAGATGAATTAAATGCATTATTCCCTTGCGATAAGGCTAATTTAAATGTATTATTTGTTGATTCAATCGTTCCTTATAAGCAAAGAAAGGTTAAGATTTTAAATGGTTCTCATACATGCTTAGTGCCTGTTTCTTATTTAGCTGGTATTGATACAGTAAGAGAAACTATCGAGGATCCTGAAATCGGAGCATTCGTTAAGGAATTCATTTTTGATGAAGTTATTCCTACAATCGATATTCCTCATGACCAAATGGTTGCATATTCTAATAGCGTATTAGAGCGTTATATGAATCCATATGTACGTCATGAATTAATGAGTATCGCATTAAACTCTTGTTCAAAATATAAGGAAAGAGTATTACCTTCAGTACTTCAATATATTGAAAGAAAGAATCAATTACCTAAGCATGCATTATTCAGCTTAGCTGCGTTAATGACATTCTATAAGGGTGTTAGAGTTGTTGCTGATAACGCTCCTATCGCTTTAGCAGACGATCCTAAGCATATTGAAAACTTCGCTAAGCTATGGGCTGAATATGATGGCACTAAGGAAGGTGCATTAAAGCTTGTAACTTCTGTATTAGGTTGGGAAGCACATTGGGGTAAGGATTTAAATACTGTTCCAGGTGTTACTGAATTTGTTGCTGAAGCATTATATGCTCAACAAACAATGTCAATGAAGGATGCTATTAAGGCATTAATTAAATAATTAAGGTGAAAATTTATGAATGATTACATTATCATACACGATATCGATAATGTTGCAGTAGTATTACGTCCTCATACTAAGGGTGAGGTTGTAGCTGGTGTAACATTAGTTAATGATATTCCTCAAGCACATAAGGTTGCTTTAAAGGTAATTAAAAATGGCGAAGATGTTATGAAGTATGGTTGTCCAATCGGTCATGCAACTTGCGATATTCAACCAGGTGAGCATGTTCATACACATAATGTTGCTACAAATCTAGACGATGTTATTACATATACTTATGAGCCTAACTATCCAGAGGTATTAGGTTATAAGTCTGATAGAACAGTTGAGGTTTATGAAAGAAAGAGCGGCGAATGTGGTATTCGTAACGAGCTTTGGATTGTTCAAACTGTTGGCTGTGTATCGGGTATGGCTAATAAGATTATTGAAAATTTCAAATCAAAATATGACACATCAAAGATTGATGGCGTATATACATTCTCTCATCCTTTCGGATGTTCTCAAATGGGTGGAGATTTAGAATTAACTCGTAAATTATTACAAGATATGGTTAAGCATCCAAATGCTGGTGGTGTATTAGTATTAGGATTAGGATGTGAAGAAAATTTAGTTTCTACATTCAAAGAATCATTAGGTGAATATGATGAAGAGCGTACACGCTTCTTAGTTTCTCAAGATGTTGAGGATGAGGTAGTTGTTGGTACTGAATTATTAAAGGAATTATACGATCAAATGAAGGATGATAAGAGAGTAACTAAGCCTTTATCAGTTCTTCGTATTGGTTTAAAGTGCGGTGGTTCTGATGGTTTATCAGGTATTACTGCTAATCCACTTTTAGGTAGATTCTCAGACTTCTTATCACTTAATGGCGCTACAACAGTTTTAGGTGAAGTACCTGAAATGTTTGGTGCTGAAAAGCTTTTAATGGCTCGTGCTAAGGATGAAGAAACATATAATAAGATTGTTGATTTAATTAACAATTTCAAGGTATATTTTAAGAATCATAATCAAGTTATTTATGATAACCCATCTCCAGGTAATAAGGCTGGTGGTATCACTACATTAGAGGATAAGTCACTAGGCTGTACACAAAAGGGTGGTGCTGCAAAGGTTATCGACGTATTAGGTATGGGTGATAGAATTAAGCATAATGGTTTAAATCTATTATGTACACCAGGTAATGACCTTGTTGCTACTACAACTTTAGCTTGCTCTGGTTGTCAAATGGTATTATTTACAACAGGTCGTGGTACTCCGTTTGGTGGATTTGTTCCAACAATGAAGATTGCTACAAATACAGCATTAGCTACTAAAAAGTCAAATTGGATTGATTTCAATGCTGGTGATTTAGTAGATAAGAAGGATATGAATCAATTACTTGAGGACTTCATTGATTTAATCTGCGATGTTGCATCAGGTAGAAAATTAGCTAAGAACGAAGAAAATAGATTTAGAGAAATCTCTATCTTCAAAGACGGCGTAGTATTATAATTTTTAAAAGGAGAAAATAAATATGGTTAAATTTATGGATAAGGACTTCTTATTAGATACAGAAACTGCTAAGAAGTTATATCATGAGCATGCTGAAAAGATGCCTATTATTGACTATCACTGTCATTTAATTCCACAACAAATTTACGAAGACAAGAAGTTCCGTAATCTTGCTGACGCTTGGTTAGGTCCTGGTGACCGTACTGGTGACCACTATAAGTGGAGAGCTTTACGTGCTAGAGGCTATAATGAGGAATTAATTTCTGGTCCTGAGGATGACTATACAAAATACTTACAATTCGTTGAAAGTATGCCTTATTTTGTTGGTAACCCATTATATCACTGGTCTCATCTAGAAATGAGAAGATATTTCGGTATCGACGAAATTATTAATAAGAAAAACGCTGAGGTTATTTGGCAAAAGGCTAATGAAAAGCTAGCTACATTAACTGCACGTGAAATGATGTATTTAAATAACGTTCATACAGTATGTACTACTGATGATCCAGTTGATTCTCTTGAATGGCATGTAAAAATGAAGAATGACCCAACATTAAAGGTTACAGTTCGTCCTTCATTCCGTCCTGACAAGGCTATTAACGTTGAATTATCTTGGTTTGCTTCTTGGGTTAAGCAACTTGCTGGTGTTGTAGGATATGAAATTGCAACATTAAATGACTTAATCAAGGCATTAACTGAAAGAGTAGAATTCTTCAACGAGGTTGGATGTAGAGTTTCTGACCATGCATTAGATGTTGTATACTATGCTCCTGCTACTTATGAAGAGGCTAACGCTATTTTCGCAAAGGGTATGGCTGGTGAAAAGATTTCTAATGAAGAACAAGATAAGTATAAGGGTTATGTATTAATTCAATTAGGTAAGATGTATAAGAAATATGGTTGGATTCAACAATACCATATTGGCGCATTACGTAATAACTCTAAATCAATGCTAGCTAAGATTGGTCCAGATACAGGATTTGATGCTATTGAAGACCAAAATTATATGGCTAAATTATCAGCATTATTAGGTGTATTAGATGGTGATGATTCATTACCAAAGACTATCCTTTACTGCTTAAATCCACGTGATAACTATGCATTAACAGTATTATCAGGATGCTTCCAAAAGGAAGGCGTTAAGGGTTATGTTCAAGTAGGTACTGCTTGGTGGTTCCTAGATCAACAAGATGGTATGAGACAAAACCTTGAAACATTAATGCAAGTTGGCTTAGTTGGTCAATCTGTAGGTATGTTAACTGACTCTCGTTCATTCTTAGCATATCCAAGACATGAATACTATAGACGTTTATTATGTCAAATGCTTGGACGCTTAGTTGAAACTGGTCAATATCCAGCTGAAGAAATTGAAACTTTAGGTCAAATTGTTGAAGATGTATGCTTCAATAATGCTAAGGAATATTTTGGATTCTAATTAAATTATGGACTTTCTTAGGAAAGTCCTTTTTCTTTTCCTTTGTTGTATTGACAAAAAGCGTATTAATTACTAAAATAGTAATTAGATTTAGATACTGTGAGGTGGTACGATGCATTGTAAAAAATGTAATTTTATAGTAAAGGGTAATGAAGCATACTGTCCATATTGTGGGTCAAAGTATGAAGAAGAGGTATTTTTAAGTAAAAAAATCCACTTTTTAGGCTGGATGTATGTGTCTGTTAGACAATTAATATTTTTAATTTCTATGAATTTTATATTGTTGGCAACAATATTTGATTTACTAGCATTTTATCTAAATGGAATAGAAACACATATTACTCCATTTGCATTTTTATTTATATTTACGATATATTTATTTATAGATATATGTATAAGACCTAAAAATAGGGTGGCAAAATTTACATTTATTAAGCTGAATACATTAATTA
>JAZQVB010000082.1:0-4242 GCA_045631605.1 Anaeroplasma sp. | reverse complement strand
ATCTCATAGCTATAATCACTATGAATAGAATTTAATCTATCAACAATATTTATATATAAATTATCATACATTTCTTCTTTATTTATACATTCTATATTAGCTAGCCTATCATGATTTATTAATGTCTTTAAAACACTCCAGCCAGTATAATTAGAATTAACAAAATATGGTTCAAATCCTACATCCAAATAAATTTTAGCAGCAAGACATGTATGAGTTTGAGTATGTAATAATATTTTATTATAATTTAAAGCCTTAGCTATAGAAATACATTTATTAATTAATGGCTTAGCTAAACCTTTACCTTGATAATCATTACTAATAGCTAGCCAATCTATTACGCAATTATAGCCATATTCATTGCTAGGTGAAATTGTCGCTGTTGCAATCTTTTTACCACGATACTCTATAAATACACATCTTTTAGACAACTCATTTTCAAAATCCTTATAGAACATATCAAAAAACTCAAATGCTCTTTTATATGCTGTAAACTCACCAGTTGAAATATGAATTCTTGCCCAAGCTATCTTATCTATTTCACCATTATAAAAGCTATATGTATATCCATCTGGTAATTTATCATTAATATCAAAGCAATTGATATTATCTATAGTCATTAATAATTCGAAATATTTCAAAGTTTTATCAATACATTTCATAGATTCACCTTTATATCTTAAATTTATTGGTCCCCCCAACAAATAATTGTTATTTCTATTCATTTTAATCTTCTTTTTTTATAATACGTCTAGCCACAAATTCATCTGGATTAAACAAATTAATTTCTACATTGTTCTTATCAAAATTATTAAAGTAATTAGTGGCCTCCTCCTCAGAATCAAAATGAACATAGTAACTAGCGAACTCGTCTAAATCAATAATCCATACAGACCATTTTTGTTCCACATCAACATCTTCAGCTTCATATTCTATGTAATCTCTATCCATTTCATAAAGCTCAACCACCTTAAAAACTATCTCATTTGAATTAGTATACAAATTTTCTTTCATCCAATCGAGCATTAAAGATACTTTTTCTGGAGTATTTAACATCTTTAAAATGCCTATTATCTCATGTGCTTCAAATTCATAAAATTTTAATCCTCGAATCAATATTTGTTGATTTGTTAGCTTCATAAATATCCCACCTTACAAATATCTATTAATTATACATTTTAAAATCTTATGATGTTACATATAATTTTATAGCTTCAATTAAATATCTATAAGTAAAACATAATATAAATATACAGCTATTAATTATTAAAAGTATTAAACATAAATTTATTGGCTCATTTTCTCTACTTGATTTATATAAATCTATTGAGCTCAGTATTATTCCTACAACATTAAACGCAACACCACCAACTAAAAGAAAGGAAATACCAATCAACGCAAATAAATATGTAAATGCATTATCATTTAAAATATTATTTATAGTCAATAAATAGCCTAATAACACCATAATAAAAGATATACTAGTAAAAACAATATTTGTTTGTTTCATTTTTTCTCTTTTCATAATAAGCTCCTTATATATTATAATAAGCTCCTTATATATTTTTTATTTTGCTCCATCCCACTCATCATAGAATTCATCAAGAAAATTCTTCATATATTCTTCTCTTTTTAAAGCTATTTCTTTTGCAGCCTTTGTATTCATTAAATCAGTTAAATTAAATAGCTTTTCATAGAAATGATTAACTGTAGTAGATATATGATTTCTATATTCCTGCTCACTCATATTTAAGCGAGGAGGCTCCTGTGGATTGTGCATAGTCCTATTACGACTTCCACCAAAGGCAAAGGCACGAGCAATACCTATGGCACCTAAGGCGTCTAATCTATCTGCATCCTGAACTATCTTTGCTTCAATTGTGCTTGGAGAATATGATTCATTGCCTTTGTATGATATTTCTCCTATAATTCGACATATTAAATCAATAGTATTTTCATCAATACTATTATCATTTAAAAATCTTCTAGCATTTTCCTTATTTTCATGAGTATCAGGTGAAAGCTTAATATCATCAACATCGTGTAACAATGCAGCAAGCATTACAATTTCTTCATCAGCTTTTTCAATTTGAGCTAAATGCTTTGACATTTTAAATACACGATATGTATGAAAATAATCATGGCCACTGCATTCATTTTCAAAGAAATGCTTAACAAATGTTAATCCATTATCTATAACATTATTCATATAATCACCTATTTATCATTTCTTAAAATCCAATTATAGTCATTATGATAAATCATTTGTCTTGTCATACCACCATCAACACAAATATTTTCTCCAGTTATAAATGATGCATCATCTGAGCATAAAAACAACACAAGCTTCGCTATATCATCAGGCTTTCCTATTCTTCCTGCAGGATGCTGTAGATGATCCTCTTCATCACCAATATAATCATCATTAGTATTTATCCAACCAGGCGAAATAGAATTGACTCTTGTTTTATGCCCAAGAGATACCGCAAGAGCATGCGTAAGAGCACTTATCGCTCCTTTACTTGCAGTATAGCTTTCAGTTTGTGGTTGACTCATTCTATCTCTTGAGGATGAAATATTAATGACGCATGAATTATCTGTAAAATATGGCATAAATAGCTTAGTTAAATAAAACGGTGCAGTTACTCCAACCGCTAATGCATAATTAAATTCTTCATAAGTACATTTATCAATTCCTATTGTAAGAGGCTTAGCATTATTAATTAAAAAATCAATTTTACCTTCTTTTTCTATAACATGCTTTACAAATTCTTCTAAAGTATTTTTATCAGAAATATCACCAACATAATGGTCGCCATCTATTTTATCAATGACATAACATCTTGCATTATTTTTCATAAAGGCTTCTTTAATAGCCTTACCTATACCGTTAGCACCACCTGTTATTACACACACCGTATCCTTGAACATAATATTCATCCCTTTCGAAATAAATTAATTATATATAACTAAATTATAATTTTATATTTATAGTTTATTTTACCATAATCAAAAGAAAATTTCATTAATTACTAAAGCTTGTGAAATTTATTTTTAAACATCATGCGCAAATTAAAATTGTCTTCTTTATACATAATACGCACTTTTAGTGTGTATTCCTGATATAAATTTTATTTCAACAACATACTTATTGTTAATATATTATTCATTAATTTTTCTAAAGAATCGCTTCAATATTTCAACGTTTTTGCAACAATTCAATAATCGTTAAATATAATTTGCAACACAATTTTGGCATATAAATTACCAAACTAAAAAAACATGCTATATAAAAATGCATTTTTCCAACCATTAATAAGCGTTCAAATCGCATTTTTCCAACCATTAATATGTATATTGTTTTAATTTGCAAATTAATTTTTTCTCAAAAAACAAAAGGTAGTGAAACTCACTACCTCAATATTGTATTAATTTGTAGATATCTATTTCTTTAATTCTAAAAGTACAACAGATTCAACATTATGCCCCTTGCACTAATTTTGAACTGTAGATATCAGCTGCTCGATTGATAAAAATTTATCTTTTAGTTACAGGAAATTGGATTTCGGTTAAATAATCTTCTTCATTTTCTTTATTCCAACATCCATCAATATAACATTCTCTAACATTATCAGTTATTTGATAACCATTAGTTTCTATAAATTTTAAGATAATATCATATGATTCTCTTAAACTATTATAACTACCTTTATGGTAAATAGATACTGCCTCAACTTCTGGTATTTCTATAAATTTAACTCCATATGCTTCAATACCTATATTTTCTACTGCTTGAGCATATCTAATCATTAAATCTTTTTCTTTGTGTTCATAATCTAAATAACTGACATAACAATATTCAGGATGAATACACTTTAACGTTGGATTTGCTTTTGCACATAACATTCCAGTTTCTAAAACGAATTCAGTAATTTTGCTTAAATCTGAAATAATACCATCTCTATAAAACACTATATAGCTAGGTATATTTTTAATTGTAATTTCATTCTTCATATTTATATCCTCCATTAAGTAATTAATTTTGGATAGTTTGTTATTTAATGTATTTAGTTCTAATTCTAATTCCATTTTTCTTTTTTCTAAAATATATTTAATGTTATTACCAATTAATATTTCTTTAATATCATTAATAGATAAACCTGCTTGCCTTAAAGATATTATCCTTGTTAAATCTGTTAATTGACTACTTTCGTAATATCTGTAACTAGTATAAGGATCTAC
>JAZQVB010000081.1:0-9437 GCA_045631605.1 Anaeroplasma sp. | reverse complement strand
ATGATGAATTAAAATCAGTTAATACATATTTAGATAAAAACATGCAATATGATCTTTACGAACTAACTCGTAGTAATATATTTTCAAATAATAATCTAAATTGTTCTATTATTGTTTTAGATAATTATAATTATTCAATTAAAGCCTTAATAGGAAATAGAATATCAGATAGAATGGTAATTAACTACGCAACAGATGTATTATTACAGCCAGGCTCTACTATTAAGCCTATTTTAGATTACGCACCTGCCATAGAATATCTATCCTATACTCCTGCCACTATAATTAATGATGAGCCATATACATATAGCAATGGTACACCTATTAAAAATTATGATGATATTCATAAAGGAAATATTACATTAAGAATGGCTCTAAGAGATTCTAGAAATATACCAGCACTAAAGCTTTATCAGGCTGTAGGTGCTGAAAATGCCTTTAGATTTGCCAATAATTTAAATATTTATGCTAGTGACACATATGAAGCAAACGCAATAGGTGGAGCTACAAATGGTTATACGCTTTTAAATCTAGCCAATGCATATCAAGCATTTGCTAATTTAGGATATTATGCACAAGCATCCGCAATAAAATCCTTAGACTACCATCATACAACAGCTATTAGAGAAATAAATCCTAAGCTTGTTATGAAGCCAACTACTGCTTGGCTAATTAATAATATTCTTCATGATGTTTTAAAATCATCAGCATACAATGTATCAAATACCTATTTAATGGCTAAAACAGGTCAAACCAACTATGATGATGCGACTGCAAAAAAATATAATATTCCTAAAAATTCGACTAAGGATTCCTTAATTATCGCCTATACAAAGGATTTAACAATAGGCGTATGGGTTGGATTTAATAATATTGAGAAAAATCAATATTTAACAAGACAGGATAAAAGCATTCCTAAAACAATTATGAATATTATATTATCAAAATACGCAGGTAAAAATGAATATTATCAAATGATAGATGGTATAAAAAGGGAATATATAACAATAGAGAATAATAATGCTTATTTAACAAATAAAAATGGATATTATGAATATTTTGAGGAAGGTACAGAGCCTAAAACCTATTTATACCCCTATGATAAAGCATAAAATGGATAGCAAGCTATCCATTTTTATTATTTAGATAAATTTAATTCATAACCAAATGCATTAACAAAATCAGACTTTAACACCTTATTTAATGATTTGATTTTACTAATACGCATTAATAATTCGCCTTCTTCAGCCTTAATTGACATCTCATCAGTGAAAACATCCTTTTTAATATATGGATATTTCTTAGTTCTTTCAACTCTATCAATGCTTACCTTTTTCTTAAAATCATAGTAATAAGCA
Source organism: Anaeroplasma sp. (assembly GCA_045631605.1). Lineage (GTDB taxonomy): Bacteria > Bacillota_I > Bacilli_A > Acholeplasmatales > Anaeroplasmataceae > Anaeroplasma. Next base: position 8,079 of record JAZQVB010000081.1, on the reverse strand, counting down.
GAAACCTTAGGATAGTCGTTTTCAGGAATTTCAGGACACATAAATGAAATTCTATTTAATTCAAATACTTCCTTAAAGAAGCTTATATTATTATCGTAATATGCATGCTTAAGCATATCAAATGTTGGCTTTAAATCTGGTGGTAATAAAAGCTTTACAGGTGGATAGTATTCCTTAACGAATTCATGGAAATATTCTTCAAAATCCTTCTTTTCTTCATCTGTTAATGCTTCTGTTCTATTTGTAACCTCAACAGCTCTTTTATTCTTTTTTTCAATTTCAACAAGTTTCTTTTGAAAAGACTCCTTAACCTTAGCAATGAAAGCATTAAGATTTTCAATAGCTTCACCAGCTTGTAATTTTTCAAGACAATCCTTCATTACACCTGTTTCAATTTCAAGGTTATGTAATTCAACTAATAAAGCACTAAATTCCTTATTATATTTTAAATCTAATAGGTATCCTTCCTTAATAACCTTTTCATATTCATATAAATAATCTGCAAATTCATTTTGCATTTCAATAAATTCAGTTCTATTCATATATTCTCTCCTACATTATTACATTAAACAACACTGCCGCAAGGCTATAGTAAATAAGCATTGCTGTAACGTCATTAATTGTTGTTATAAATGGACCTGAAGCAACTGCTGGGTCAATTTTAATTTTTGAAAATAAAATTGGAATAAACGCTCCTACAAATGAGCTTACTGTCATAGCTATTAATAAAGCTGAAGCAACAATACAAGATCCTTTAATGGCTTCCTCTAATATGAAGTAATTAACACCATCAGTAACACCCTGGTTTGTAATTTTTAAAAATATAAATACAAACGCAAAAGCTAGCATAGATAGTAATAAACCATTTGTAAATCCTATTCTAATTTCTTTTAATATTGTTTTAATAATTTTCTTTCTAGGGTTATCCTCTGTAGATAACATTCTAATAGTTACGGCAAGTGATTGAGTACCTGTATTACCTGACATACCTAAAACTAATGTTTGAAAAAATACGATAACTGGTAATGTCGCAACTACTCTTTCAAATCCTGTCATTAAGAATGATTGACATAAGCCTAAAATTAATAATACTATTAGCCAAGGTATTCTCTTTTTAACAGATTGGAAAATTGATTCATCAATATCCTCCTCCTCTGTTAAACCGGCCAACTTAGCATAGTCCTCACTCATCTCATCATCAACGGCTTCAACTACATCGTCAGATGTAATAACACCAACAAGCTTATGCTCGCTATCAACAATTGGATATGAGTCTAAGGCATATTCCTTAAGCTCATTAATACATTCTGAAATGTCTAATGTATCTAAGAAACTAGGATAATTAGTCTTGATTAAGCTCTTTAAGTCAGTACCCTCTCTAGCTATAATTAAATCTCTTAGTTCTATCACACCAAATAACTTATCATTAGCCTCTAATACAAAAATGTTAGATACATTATCATTCTCTGCAGCCTGATCAATAACCTTTCTCATCGCAGATTTAACAGAATCCCATGTTCCGATAGTAATATAGTTATTAGTCATTCTACTACCTACAACATCCTCATCATAATTAGCTAATGTTTCAATATCATCTCTTGCATCCTCATCAAGTAAGGCAACGATTTCTTGTCTTGATTCCTCGTCAAGCTCTTCAAGGATATCCATCGCATCATCGGCATCTAGTGTTTCAATGATGTCGGCGGCATGCTCTGGTTCTAATGATTCAACGATTTCACCGATATCATCTGAATATAAGATAACCTCAGCGATAGATTCGTTACCTAAAACTCTATATAATTCTTCTCTTTCATCTGGCTCTAGCTCATCTAGCATACCTGCAATATCATTTTCATGGTATTGTAAAATACTATTCTTTTTTTCCTCATCAGGCATACTGCTAGCCAGTATCTTCTTTAATTCATCTGTATAATTTCTTATCATATTAACAACTCTTTTCAACACTTTATTATATCATATATAATAACTATTTATAAAGTATTATCGTAATAAAATTTTAAAATAAAAAAAATCTCAACACATTTCTGTATTGAGAGTTATTATTAAGTGGCGATCTGGAAGGGACTCGAACCCCCGACCAACGGCTTAGAAGGCCGTTGCTCTATCCAGCTGAGCTACCAGATCACATTTTACGCAAGTAGAATTATACACTATAAATATTAGTTATGCAAGGCTTTTTTTACATTTTTTATAAAAAAAGACATATAATTTATTGTGATAACATGATAATTCTTCTTTTCATTACCTTAATAATGCTTATATTAAATCCATCTATATCATCAATGTGTGTAATAGATAGTACTGAATTATGGTTTAAAACATTAGTCCCTATTTTACTTCCCACTTTGATATTATGTGATTTAATCTCTAATAACAAGGAGTTAAACTTTTTATCATATTATTTATTTCCTTTGTTCAAGATTCTATTTAATATAAGATATACAAAATCAGTAATCATTATAATAATTGCTGTAATATGTGGTGTACCTGCATCTACTAAGCTCATTAAATCTGCATTAGATAATAAGGAAATAGATAGTAAAGAGGCTTCAAGCCTAACTCTTTCTTTTTCAATGCTGTCGATATCATATACATTCTTTATATTAAATCTATTTAATATCAGCATCTATATATTTTTAGCATTATATTTTATTACTGCAACCATTATAATGAAAATATTTAATAAGGGCGAGGCTAATAGATTTATGATAAAGTCAGATAATATAAAATATACTAATGTTTTATTAGATTCAATTAAAAACGCAATAAATATTTTATTGTTTATTTTAGGGGTATTAATTTCTATGAATGTTATTATATCTTTATTTTTACCTGATAATTTAATATATCCTATATTTGAAATTCTTAATGGTGAAAATATACTATATTATAAAATAATAAACACAAGGCTTAGAAGCTTTATCGCAGTTTTTAGCCTTGTGTTTTTAGGTTTATCAATTCATTTACAAATCAAATATGTATATGATATTAAATATTCACATTTCGTTTTTGTTAAATTAATTCAATCACTTTTTATTAGTCTTTTTACCCTTATATAATGTAAGCATAATAATAGCCATTGTTATAGAAAAGGCTAATAAAGCTAATATTGTAAGGAATTCATATTCCTTTGGTAAAAAGAAACCAAATATACCAAAGAATATAAATAAACCAGAATGAATTATTGTTAATATTGAAAATAATTTTGTTTTTTCCTTAATTAATTTTACTATTCCAAAATATAATAGCATTAATCCTAAAACAATTCCAAATATATTGTAAAATGCATTACCCATAAAAATCACCGTCTTAATTATAAAGTAATTCAACAACTTTTTCAACTACACTTATTAGTGTTTTATACCAAATTTTAAGCTTTTTTTAAAATTTTATATTATTTTTGGGTTATTTTTTTAAATATTTTACAAAAATAACTTTTAAAATTTATTTTTTAAGCGTATAATATACATAATATCTATATGAAAAGAGGTTTTATGTATGCTAGATATTAAAATTGAAAAAAGAGAACAATTAAAAGAAAAGCCTGATATGAATAATCTAGGCTTTGGTAAATATTATACAGATCATATGTTTATGCTTGAATGGATTAAAGGTGAAGGATTTGTTAATCCTAGAATTATACCTTATGGTCCTATCGAATTTGATCCGGCTTGTTTAGTTCTTCACTATGCTCAAGAAACATTTGAAGGTATGAAGGCATATAAAACTAATGATGGTAGAATCCTATTATTCCGTCCTGATATGAATGCTAAAAGATTCCAAACATCAAATGAAAGATTATGCATGCCACAGCTTCCTGTTGAGGATTTTATTCAAGCTGTTCATGATTTAGTTAAGTTTGAGGCTGATTGGATTCCTACATTACCAGGAACATCATTATATATTAGACCTTATATGTTTGCATATCAAGCAAAGCTTGGTGTACATGATGCAGATCATTATAAGTTTATGGTTATTCTTTCACCTGTAGGCTCTTACTATAAGGAAGGCTTAAAGCCAGTTAAAATTTATGTTGAGGATAAATATGTACGTGCTGTAAAGGGTGGTACAGGTTTCACTAAGTGTGGTGGTAACTATGCTGCCTCTATTCTTTCTCAAATCGAAGCTGAAAAGAAAGGATACTCTCAGGTTTTATGGCTTGATGGTGTTGAAAGAAAATATGTTGAAGAGGTTGGTACAATGAACGCCATGTTCGTTATCGATGGTAAAATTGTTACAGCACCACTTGATGGCTCTGTATTACCAGGTGTAACTCGTGATTCAATGATTCATCTTCTTCGCTCAAAGGGCTATACAGTTGAAGAAAGAAAGCTTTCAATTGATGAATTAGTTGAGGCTGCAAAATGTGGTAAGCTTACTGAAGCATTCGGTACTGGTACTGCCGCTGTTATCTCTCCAATTGGTGTTTTAGCATATAAGGATGAGGTATTCTTCAATAATCCTGAAATAGGTCCTATTTCACAAATGCTATATGATACATTAACTGGTATTCAAACTGGTAGACTTGAGGATCCATTTGGTTGGACATACGAAGTCAAATAATACTTACAAAGAACGAGCAATCGTTCTTTTTCTTTTGAATATAACAAATATGGTAAAATATGAAACATTTTTTAATTTTTGTTTCACATTTTATCATTCCATACACAAATAAGGGGGACTTGATAGTCCCCAATATTATTATTTATTTAAATTTCTAACCTCAGTAAATAGCTTCTTTGCTTCCTTAATCTTATCAGCATTACCTAAAACACAAATTACTGAATCATTTAAAGCCTCTTCAAATGAATCTGCAAGCTTTAAAATATCCTCCATTGTTGCATCTAGCATTTCTTCTCTTATCTTACATCTAGCTTCATAATCTAAGCCTCTAATATAATGAGTTCTTGCTAAATCACCCATTTCATTAACATGCATAATTAATTGACTAGATCCAAACGCACCAATCTTATATTTTAATAAATCCTCATCAGTAAAGCTTAAGCTCTTAATATAATCAGCTACATTAGTATATACATCATTAGTTCTAGCGATATTTGGATCTCTATAGCTTGTAAATCCAATGTTTCCAAATGGATCTATATTCATCATACATCCATATGCACCACCATGAACTCTGACATTTTGCCATAGGTAGTCCATACTTAAGCAATTAGATAATACATTAAATGCACCTGTGTATTTACAGCTGTATTTACCAGCTCTTGCAACATAATTCACATCAATTGGAGCCTTTAAGCCTTCATTTTTAGCTGATTTCTTAAATTCCTCAGTAATTACATTTGATTTTTCAGGTAGCATAGAATAGAAATCATCAAATATAATATTTAATCTATTTAATTGCTCTGGTGTACCAGTAAATCCTAGCATCATATTATCCTTTGCAAGGATATTCTTAATAGATTCTAGCTTAGAGATTAATTCATTCTTCTTCTTTTTGAAGTTTTGAACTAAATCACTGACAAAATCCATGTACATAACGCCATTAGAATATTCCTTATATTTATACATTGAATCAATGTTGGCTAAGGCTCTTGTAAGTGCAACCTGATGCCCTCTTTGAATCATATTCATTTCAAGCGTGGCCTTGATTTCACATAAGCGTTCATATAATCTCTTTTCATCCTTAAATGAGGTATTACTAATAATTTCTAACAATAAATTATTCGCAAGCTTAGCATTTTCAGTTAATGCACTATATCCAAATGTTAAATATAGCTTATTTTCAGATTCTTCTGTAATAGTATTTAAAATCGAAGAATAAATACCACCAGTATTATTCTTAATCATTTGATCAATTTCTTGGTATGTATGCTTATCTGTAGATAATTGCTTAAATAAATCAGTATATAATGATACATATAGCACATCATTAAAATTAATATGCGATATATCAAAATAATATTTTGTATATGCGATGTCATTAGTATGGTAATCACTAAATAGCATCTTATACTTACCTTCAATTACCTCTAAATTTAGCTTTTCAGGCTTCTTATCAATATCCTCAATCTTTAACTTAGGTAATGAAGCTACTGATTCCTCTGATGAAGCCTCAGATTGATATTCTGCAAGCTTTTTAGTTTTTTCAATTAAGGCTTGTATCTCATCCTTAGATAATGATTCCTTGAATTCCTTTAGCTTTTGCTCAAGCTTTTCTTGTCTTTCCTTCGCAACATTATAATCTGGGACAAGCTTTACATATGATTTATGGTTATTATTTAGGATATATTCCTTAATAATATTTTCAAAATATCCTGTATCAAGCTCTTCCTTTAGTTCCTTAAAGTATTTTAATACCTCTAGCTTACTAAATGCTTGATCCTCACTATATAGCCATGAGCTTAAGCATGTTATATGAACACCTAAGCCTTGTGGAGCACGTGGCGAGAACGCTCTTTCACGAGCCTTAAATTCATAGAAATTAAGTAATGATTCAAGTAATTTCTTATCTAAGCCATTTTCTGCAAGCTTTTTAAATTCAGAATCAACAATTGAAATAAACCTTTCCTCACATTCAGGATTAGAGTTTACTACCATAATGCTTAATAATGGTTGAATAATTCCATCATCAAATACACTATCAACATCCTCACCAAGCTCAGCGTCAATAAGCGCTTGACGTACTGGTGCTCCTGGTGATAATAATAACGCATTAACTAAAATATCAGACGCAATCATTAGCTTTGTATCTAATGTTGTTGGGAACGCAATATTATATGATAGGAATGTTTTATTTTCCTTCTTTTCGTCACTTGAAATAGGATAGTATCCTATAGCACTCCTTGGTGCTTCAAATGGCTTTTGATATTGAATTTCAGTATCAAATTCAATTTCATCAAAATTAGATAAATATTCATTATCAATCCATTCCATTCTTTCAGCCATATCACAGTTGCCATATAGGATAATATATGAATTTGTTGGATGATAGAATTTTGAATGGAAATCCTTAAATTCCTCATATGATAATTCTGGAATAAATTCAGGGTCTCCACCACTTTCATATTGATATGTGTTATCAGGGAATAATGAATGTAAAATCATTCTAAATAATACCTGTTGAGAATCTGAAAATGCTCCCTTCATTTCATTATAAACAACACCATTATAGGTAATAGGATCATTTTCATTTAAAATATGATAATGCCATCCCTCTTGCATAAATATTTCTTCAAAATCATAAATTTGAGGATAGAACACAGCGTCCATATAAACACTCATTAAATTCTTAAAGTCCTTATCATTTTTACTTGCACAAGGATACATAGTTTTATCAGGGAATGTCATCGCATTTAAGAATGTATTAAGTGAGCTTTTTAATAATTCAACAAACGGATCCTTTACAGGAAACTTTTTAGAACCACATAATACTGAATGCTCAAGAATGTGTGTTAATCCTCCATTATTAATTGCTGGTGTTCTAAATGAAACAGAGAACACCTTATTGTCATCTTCATTTTCAATTGTACAGATTCTTGCCTTAGTTTTATTATGAGAATATATAGTCACATTTGACTGTATTTCCTCAATATATTTTGATTGAATCTTTGTATAATTTTTCATATAAACCTCCTAATTTTGTACATATAAATCATTATAATGAGGCTCTATAAGGAATATTTCCTTAGAAATCTCATAGTTATAATTTAAATCAGCTCTTATACATGTATTTCTAGCCAAATTTACATTTGGCACAGCCTTCCTTGAAGGATTAATACTATATGGGTCACGCTCTAATAGCGGATGTTTTTTTCTCATTTTAATCACCTCTATTATAGTATTCACCATATATATATTTTATTACTTCAAATTTTTACTAATCTTCCTCACAAATAGAATTATAGATATTTTCTATCAACAAAACATCTATCTTTGTTAATATTACTAATAAATTGTTTATCATAATATCAATATTATCAACAATATTAAAATTACCACCAACTACTATTCTTTCATTAAATATATCATAATATGATTTTAAATAAATTGATTCTGAATTTAATGAATTTATAGCTATATATAAAGCATTAGTTA
>JAZQVB010000080.1:0-9615 GCA_045631605.1 Anaeroplasma sp. | reverse complement strand
TATTTAATTGTGATAATATATACAAGATAAAACTTTAAGATAGTCCAGAGAGGCTAACAAGATAACCAGATAAATTTATATATAATGATACTACTATGCTATTATTATGCGATTATACCTAGTTTTCTAGTCTTTTTGGATTAGAAAACTATTTTTTTTGAGGTGAAATCATGAGAGGATTATTAACTTTAAAGGATCTATCAACAGATAAGATATTAGAACTTATCAAATATGCAATAAAGCTTAAGAAGGGATTTAGAATTTCTTATCCAGATAAGAAAATTGTAACATTATTCTTTGAGAACTCTACAAGAACTCAATATTCATTCCAATGTGCGTTAATGAATTTAGGAATTAAGGTTGTAGATTTTGATACACAATTATCAAGTATTGCTAAGGGTGAATCATTATATGATACAGTAAGAACATTTGAGGCTTTAGGTGTTGATGGTGTTGTTGTTAGACATGGTAAGGATGAATACTTTAAGGAATTAGAAAATATTCAAATTCCAATTTTTAATGGTGGCGATGGAAAAAGTAATCATCCTACTCAATCATTATTAGATTTAATGACTATCTATGAGGAGTTTGGTAAATTTGAAGGATTAAGATGCTGTATTGTTGGAGATATAGCTCACTCAAGAGTTGCACATACTAATATTGAGGTAATGCAAAGACTTGGTATGGAGGTTTATATTTCGGGTCCTGAGGAGTTTAACGATAACTGTGCACCTTGGATGCCACTTGATAAGGCATGTAAGGAAATGGATGTTGTAATGCTTTTAAGAGTTCAATTTGAGCGTCACCAAGAAAAAATGGAAATGTCAGTTGAGGAATATCATGAGAAGTATGGTATGACTGTAGAAAGAATGGAAAGCATGCAGGATCATGCAATCATTATGCATCCAGCTCCAATTAATAGAGGGGTTGAAATTGCTGATGAATGTGCAGAATGCGAAAAGAGTAGAATTTATAAGCAAATGACAAATGGTGTTTATATTCGTATGGCTGTTATATCTGATGCACTGGATGGTAATTTATAATGATTTTAATTAAGAACGGTTATGTAATAGAAAATAATAAATTAGTTAAAAAGGATATTTTAATTAATGAAGATAAAATAATTAAGGTAGAGGAAAATATAAATGAGGATTGTGAAATCCTTGATGCTAGTGGGTGCTTAGTTATGCCCGGAGCTGTAGACGTTCATGTGCATTTACGTGAACCTGGATATGAGGCTAAGGAAACAGTTAAGACTGGTACATTATCAGCTGTAAAGGGTGGCGTTACAACAATAATGCCAATGCCAAATTTAAATCCCGTACCTGACAATTTAGATGCATTATTAAAGCAGGTAGAAATCTTAAATAGAGATTCTATAGTTAATGCATATCCTTATGGTGCTGTAACAGTTAATCAGGAGGATAAGGTAAGAGCTGATATTGAAGGCTTCTATACTTATGTTAAGGCTATTACAGATGATGGTAGAGGTGTTAATAATTTAGAAATTTTAAGAGAAGCTATGATATTAGCTAAGAAGTATGATTTAGTTATTGCATCACATGCTGAGGATAATGTATATAAATATGCACCTGAGGGTGAATACGTAGCTGTAAGAAGAGAAATCGAGCTAGCTAAGGAAATAGGATGTAAATATCATTTCTGTCATATGTCTACACGCGAATCATTTGATGCGATTAGAAAGGCAAGAAGTGAAGGATATACAAATATCACATGTGAGGTTGCACCACATCATTTAGTGTTAAATGAAACAATGATTAAGGATGCTAACTGGAAAATGAATCCTCCATTAAGAAGTGAGGATAATAGATTAGCTACTGTTGAGGCTTTACTTGATGGTACTGCCGAGGTTGTTGCTTCAGATCATGCACCACACACAAAGGAAGAAAAATCAAGAGAATATAGCTTATGTCCAAATGGTATTATTGGACTTGAAACTATGATTCCAATTATTTATACAAATTTTGTTAAAACAGGATTAATATCATATGATAGATTTATTGATGTTATGGTAAATAATCCATCAAGAATATTCAATTTACCTTTAAGAAAAATTGAAGCTGGTAGTATATGTGATATTGCAGTAATAGATATTGAAAATTCACATGTATATACTGAGGATGAAATTTTATCTATGGGTGTTAATTCACCATTTATTGGCTGTGAGTATTATGGATTTACTCGCTATACATTAGTAAATGGTAAGGTAGTATATAAAATATAATACGTATAAGGAGAAATTTATGAAAAGAAAGCTTGTATTAGAAAATGGATGTGTATTTGAAGGAGAAGGATTCGGCTCTAATAATGAAGCAATTGCTGAATTAGTATTCAATACATCAGTTGTTGGATATCAAGAAATTCTATCTGATCCATCAAATTGTAATCAAATCGTATGTATGGCATATCCAGTAATTGGTAATTATGGTTTAACTGATGATGATTATGAATCAAGATCAATTACAGTATCTGGTATTATTGTAAGAGAATACAATGATATTCCTTCTAATTTCCGTTATACTCATAAGCTTGGTGAGGTTATGGATGAGGATGGTGTTCCTGGTATTTGTGAGGTTGATACACGTCAAATAGTAAGAATTATTAGAGATAATGGAACTATGAAGGCTTTAATTTGTGATATCGATAAGGATATTAATGAAGCATTAGCTCAATTAAAGGCCTATGAATACCCTAAAAATATGGTTTCAATGGTATCTGGTAAAAAGGTGTGGCATTCAAGAACAACTAATCCTCTTTATACAGTAGTATGTGTGGATTGTGGTGTTAAAAAGAGCTTAGTTAAGCAATTAAATGATATTGGTGCTAACGTTGTTGTTGTGCCATATAATACAACAGCTGAGGCTATATTAAAATATAAGCCAAACGGATTATTTATTTCAGACGGACCTGGAAATCCTAGTGATGTTACTGAGGTAATTGAATTAATTAGGGAAATGAAGAGTAAGATGCCAATTCTAGGTGTAGGCTTAGGTCAAGAATTAATTGGTTTAGCTTATGGAGCAAAGATTTATAAACAAAAGGTAGGTCATAATGGTTGTAATTTACCAGTTAAGAATGTAAATTCTGGTAGAGTTGAAATAACTAGCCAAAATGATTTATATGCATTAGATGAAAAGTCTTTAGACGGTACAGGACTTGTGATAACTCATGTAAATGTATTAGATAATATTCCACAAGGTATTGAGGATGTAGAAAATAGTATTATTGCTGTTCAATATAATCCATCTCCAGTATTAAAAACAGAGGATTATGTATTTGATAGATTTGCAAAATTAATGAAGAATTTTGGAGGAAAGAAAAATGCCAAAAAGAACAGATATTAAGAAGATTATGGTTATCGGCTCTGGTCCAATTGTTATCGGACAAGCTGCAGAATTTGATTATGCTGGTACTCAAGCGTGCTTAGCATTAAAGGAAGAGGGCTATGAGGTTATTCTTGTGAACTCAAATCCTGCAACAATTATGACAGATACTAATATTGCTGATAAGGTATATATGGAGCCACTTGATCTTGAGCATGTAGCTAAGATTATTAGATATGAGCGTCCAGATGGTCTTATTTGCTCAATTGGTGGTCAAACAGGCTTAAATTTAGGTATGCAATTATCTAGAAAGGGTATTCTAGATGAATGTAATGTTGAACTTTTAGGTACATCAGCTGAAGCAATTGAAAAGGCTGAGGATAGAGAACTATTTAAGGAATTATGTATTGAGCTAGGTGAGCCAATCATTGAATCAAAGATTGCTAATCACCTAGATGAGGTTATAAAGGCAGCAGAGGAAATTGGTTATCCTATTATCCTACGTCCAGCATTTACACTTGGTGGTACTGGTGGTGGATTTGCTGATAACGAGGAGGAGCTAATTCCACTTGCTAAAAATGCGTTAAAGCTAAGCCCTGTTTCTCAGGTATTAGTTGAAAAATCTATTAAAGGATTTAAAGAAATTGAGTTTGAGGTAATGCGTGATAAAAACGATACTGCGATTACTATCTGTTCAATGGAAAACATTGACCCTGTTGGTATTCATACAGGAGATTCAATTGTAGTTGCTCCAGCTCAAACATTAACAAATAAGGAATATTCAATGCTTAAGGAAAGTGCTCTTAAAATTATTAAGGGTCTTAAGATTGAGGGTGGATGTAATGTTCAATTTGCATTAGATCCATATAGCTTTAATTATTATTTAATTGAGGTAAATCCACGTGTATCACGCTCTTCAGCATTAGCTTCAAAGGCATCAGGTTTCCCTATTGCTAGAGTTTCTGCAAAGATTGCTTGTGGATTAAGGCTTGATGAAATTCAAATTGCTGCCTCAGTGGCATCATTTGAGCCTACAATTGACTATGTAGTAACTAAGTTCCCAAGATTCCCATTCGATAAATTTGCTGATGCAAATCGTAGCTTATCAACACAAATGAAGGCTACTGGTGAGGTAATGAGTATTGGTAGAACTATTGAAGAGTCTTTATTAAAATCAGTTAGATCTCTTGAAAATAAGGTCGATCATATTGAGCTTCCTTCTTTAAAGGGATTAAAGGTTAAGGAACTAATGAAGTTTATCGATTTACATACAGATGAAAGAATTTATGGTATTGCTGAGGCATTCCGTAAGGGTGTAGATATCGATGATATTTATGAGCTTACAATGATTGATAAGCTATTCCTACAAAAAATCTACAACATTGTAGAATACGAAAAGACTATTAAAGCTAATGTAGGTAATGCTGAGGTATTATACAAAGCTAAGAAAATGGGATTTAGTGATTCATATATTGCAAAATGCTGGAATAAAACACCACTTGAGGTATATGAAATTAGAAAGAATAATAAGATGTATCCAGTATATAAGTCTATTGATACATGTGCTGGTGAATTTAAATCATATGTACCATACCTATATTCTACATATGAACAAGAAAATGAATCAATTAAGACTGATAGAAAGAAAATTGTTGTATTAGGATCTGGACCAATCAGAATTGGTCAAGGTGTAGAATTCGACTATACTACAGTTCATGCGATTTGGGGTATTAAGGAAAGTGGCTATGAGGCTATTATCATTAACTGTAACCCTGAAACAGTATCAACAGATTATACAGTATCAGATAAGCTATATTTTGAACCATTAACATTCGAAGATGTTATGAATATTATTGATTATGAGGAGCCAGAAGGGGTAATAGTTGCCTTAGGTGGTCAAACAGCTATTAATCTAGCTGAAAAGCTTCATAACGCAGGTGTTAAGATTTTCGGTTCATCAGCTGAATCAATTGCCTTAGCTGAGGATAGAAAACTATTCGAAGAGGCTATGAGTGAAATTGGTATTCCAATGCCTAAGGGATTTGGTGTATATTCAGTAGAGGAAGCTATTGAAGCTGCAAATCAAATCGGATATCCAGTATTAGTTCGTCCATCATTTGTATTAGGTGGTAGAATGATGCACATCGTTTATGATGAAAAGGTATTAAGAAGCAAGGTCGCTGAGGCTGTTGCATTTGATAATGAGCATCCAGTTCTTGTTGATAAATATGTATCTGGTCAAGAGTGTGAGGTAGATGCGATCTGTGATGGTGAAAATGTGTTTATTCCAGGTATTATGGAGCACATTGAGCGTACAGGTGTTCATAGTGGTGACAGTATGTCTGTTTATCCACCATATTCATTAACTGATAGCGTAAAGGATATAATTATCGAATATACAACTAAGATTGGTAAAAAGCTACAAATGATTGGTTTATATAATATTCAATTTATTGTAGATAAGGATAATAACGTATTTATTATCGAGGTAAACCCTCGTTCAAGCCGTACAGTACCATTCCTAGCTAAATCAACTGGTATTCCTGTTGCTAATATCGCAACCAAGGTTATGCTAGGTGCTAATCTAAAGGATTTAGGCTATGTAGGTGTTGCTAAGGATAGAAAGCGTTGGTATGTTAAGACTCCAACATTCTCATTTACTAAGATTACAGGATTAGACGTTGTATTATCACCAGAAATGAAGTCTACTGGTGAAGCAATCGGATATGATTATTCATTAAATAGAGCCTTATTTAAATCATTAAAGGCTAGCGGTACAAGAGTTGCTAACTATGGTACTATCCTAGCTACAATAGGTGATCAGGATAAGGAGGCTGCACTTCCTTTAATTAGAAGATTCTATAATTTAGGATTTAATATTGAAGCTACAAGTGGTACAGCTCAATTCCTACGTGAACATGGTATTAAGACAAGAGTAAAGAAGAAAATCTCACAAGGTAGTGAAGAAATTCTTGAATCAATTAAGAAGGGCTATGTAACATATGTAATTAACACATCTAGTGAGGAGGGTACTCCAAATGAGGATGGTAAGGTAATTCGTCGTGCTGCGATTGATAATAATGTTACAGTATTTACTTGTCTTGATACAGTAAAGGTATTATTAGATGTATTAGAAGAAATAACAATGGGTATTTCTGTAATAGATAAGGAGTAATAATGAAAAACGTAATATTAAAAATTGAAAGTAATATAAGGGTAAGTGATGATACATATTTAATGAGATTAGCTGGAGATTGCTCTGAAATTAAGAATCCAGGTGAATTCATTAATATAAAGCTTCCTAACTATTATTTACGTAGACCAATATCTGTATGTGATTATTCAAATGAGCATGTTGATATTTTATATAAGGTTTTAGGCCAAGGAACACTTGATATGACAAGCTTTCCTGCTGGTATGGAGTTGGATATATTAATTGGTTTAGGTAATGGATTTGATATTAATAAAACAAATAAGCCAGTTCTAATTGGAGGGGGCATTGGTATTGCCCCTCTAGTAGGACTTGCAAGAAAATATAATGAGCTTGGTATTAAGCCAATACTAATCTATGGTGCTAGATCTAAATCAGATTTAGTTATTATAGAAAAGCTTCAAGAATTATGTGATGTTTATCTATGTACTGATGATGGGTCAATGGGATATCACGGTAATGTAGTAGCATTAATTGATTCTTTAAATTTAAATATGGAATATTATTATTCTTGTGGTCCGCAAAGAATGCTTGAGGCATTAGCTAAGAAATATCCAAATGGATGTGTATCGCTAGAAGCACGTATGGGATGTGGATTTGGTGCTTGTATGGGCTGCTCAATTAAAACAACTAATGGTCCTAAGCGTGTATGTAAGGAAGGACCTGTATTTGAAGCAAGTGAGGTGGAATTCTAATGAGTCTTAAAATCAAATTTTTAGGTAAGGAATTTAAAAACCCAATTATCCCTGCTTCAGGTACATTTGGATTCGGTTATGAATTTAGTGATTTATATGATATAAATATTCTTGGTAGTATTTCTTGTAAGGGAACTACATTAGAGCCAAGATACGGAAACCCACTTCCAAGAATTGCAGAATGTCCAGCCGGATTAATCAATTCAATTGGTTTACAAAATCCAGGTGTAGATAATGTAATTTCTGAGGAGCTTGTTAAATTAAGCGAGGTTTACGAAGACCAAGTTATCGCAAATGTTGGTGGACATAGCGTTTATGAATATGTCGAAACCTGTAAAAAATTCAATAATGTAGATAAGGTATTTGCTATTGAATTAAATATTTCTTGTCCTAACGTTCATGGTGGTGGTATGGCATTTGGTGTTGACCCAGAAACAGCCGCTACATTAGTTAAAGAGGTTAAAAAGGAATGTACAAAGCCAATTATTGTTAAGCTATCACCTAATGTTACAAATGTAGTAGAAATGGCTAAGGCTGTTGAGGCTGCAGGTGCTGATGCGATTAGCTTAATTAATACATTAGTTGGCATGCGTATTAATTTAAAGACAGGACAACCAATTATCTCTGTTAAAAAGGGTGGATATAGTGGTCCTGGTATTTATCCAGTCGCATTAAGAATGGTATATGAGGTATCTCATGCTGTAAAGGTGCCAGTAATTGGTATGGGTGGTATTTCTAATGCTAGAGATGTATTAGAAATGATGTATGCAGGTGCTTCACTAGTTATGATTGGAGCACAAAACTTAATTGATCCATATGCTTGTAAGAAGATTATAGATGAGCTTCCAGCTGTTATGGCGGAATATGGAATAACAAAATTAGAAGATATTATAGGAAAGGCGAATTAAAAATGAGAGACGTTATTATTGCATGTGATTTTAAAAATAAAGAAGACTTATTTTCATTCTTAACTCCATTTGAGGGAATGAATCCATATTTAAAGCTAGGTATGGAAATTTTCTATAAGGAAGGTCCAGAGCTAGTTAAGACCTTAAAGGCAAAGGGATTTAAAATTTTCTTAGACCTAAAGCTTCATGATATTCCTAATACAGTTGAAAAGGCAATGAGAAACATTGCTGAATTAGGTGTTGAAATTACTAACTGCCACGCAGCTGGTGGTATTAAAATGATGGAAGCTGCAAGACGTGGTTTAGATGCTACTGAAGCTGGTAAGAATACTAAGCTTATTGCAGTTACACAATTAACCTCAATTTCTCAAGAAGCATTAGAAAATGAATTATTAATTAATCATCCACTTGCAGAGGTTGTTAAGACATATGCATTAAATGCTAAGGCTGCAGGCCTACAAGGTGTTGTATGCTCAGCATTAGAAGCTCCAATTATTAAGGAATTAGGCTTAATGAGCGTAACTCCAGGTATTAGATTTGCTGATGATTCAGTAAATGACCAAAAGAGAGTAGCTACACCAGCATATGCTAAGGAATTAGGTGCTGATTATATTGTTGTAGGTAGAAGTATTACAGCTGCAGAGGATCCAGTTGCAGCATATCAAAGATGTGTAAAGGAGTTTTGTTAATATGGAAAATAAATTAGCAGTTGAGGTTGCAAAGAACCTATTAAAAATTAAGGCAGTATTCTTAAAGCCAAATGATCCATTCACTTGGGCATCTGGTATTAAAAGCCCAATCTATTGTGATAATAGATTAACTTTATCTTATCCTGAAACAAGAAGAGTAGTTGAAAATGGTTTAGCAGAAATCATTAAGACATATTATCCAACTTGTGAGGTTATTATGGGTACATCTACTGCAGGTATTGCTCATGCAGCATACGTATCTGAAATTTTAGATATGCCTATGGGCTATGTACGTGGTGGTGCTAAGGACCATGGTAGAGGAAACCAAATTGAAGGTGTAGTACCTGTTGGTAAGGATGTAGTAGTTATTGAGGATTTAATTTCTACTGCTGGATCTTCAATTGAGGTTGTTGATGTATTAAGAGAAGCAGGATGCAATGTTTTAGGTATCGCATCTATCTTCACTTATGGATTACAAAAGGGATTAGACAGATTAGCTAATGCAAATGTAATTAACCATTCATTATCTAATTTCGAAACTTTAGTAAAGGTTGCTGCTGATGAAAACTACATTAGCGAATCTGATATTGCTAAGGTATTAAAGTTCCAAAAGAATCCAAGCGACCCATCTTGGATGGAATAATATAATTTAGTGTGCCTTTAGGGCACACTTTTTCTTTGAATAATATAATATATAATGATATAATAACATATGGTAATTATAGATATCTGTAAAATTTATTAAGTGGTGATTAAAATGTTTGATAT
>JAZQVB010000079.1:0-1037 GCA_045631605.1 Anaeroplasma sp. | reverse complement strand
AGGCTTTTTATTAAATCATCGATTTCCTTAAGCTTATTTTTATCAAATGGTAATTCCTTATTGAAATTAAAATATAGCATATAGAATCTAATACTATCTGAATAGAAATTGTTTAGGTAATATTCAAAATCCATTAGATTATTATTTGATCTTTTATATTCTATATTATTCTCATCTACTACCTTAGAAATAGATAATACTCTTTTAAATAAATTTGGAAGATTATATCCTAATTCCTTTTTAATTATATTATGAATTATTATAGGCATTAAAAGCTGAGAATTAATATTTTCAGATTCAATTATTACAGTATCGATTGATCCCCATGCCTCATATTCCTTTTTAGATTCATATGAGAATATTGATTCACTAGAGCTTATCTCATCATATAAAATTGAAAGTATAGGTATTATACCCTCAATAAATAGGTTATTTATTGTGCCAGATAAGCCTTCTCCTGCAACATCTACATTTGAATTTAAAAGCGGTCTAAATTGGCTTGAGAATGTATATGGTAAATATAATGAAAGAGAATTAAGCTTATCACCTTCTAATAAAAATGGGAATAATGGTCCAAAGCTATCAAGAGATGAAAGTACAATTTCCTTCTTTTTATAAACCATTCTAGATGCTGCTATTTCAGCATCTAAGAATACATCAAATATTTTTCCTCTTGCCTCTTTTGGTGTATATCCATCTAATAAATCCGAATTAATTAATGTATCATTATTTAATATTTCAACAACATCAAGCCCATATGAATTACAAATAGCTAAATCTGTATCTGATATACTAGGTATACCTAAATGAATAGCCTCATTATAATTATTTGATATAAAAATAGGTATATCTACACCTGTTAAAGGATTTTTAGCTGTAAATCCTGTGTATGCGAATATATGCTCCTGCTCAAGATTTGACATTACGCTATCAAATTCATCCTCAATAATATAATTTTCAACATCCATAAAATTTGGATTTAAAAATATATATGAGATACCTCCTATATATTCTGGATTATCAAGCTCAGTATTAAG
>JAZQVB010000078.1:0-9729 GCA_045631605.1 Anaeroplasma sp. | reverse complement strand
TGAAAAAGAAAATATATTTAATCGTAATATTAGTAATATTATTAGTGTCATTAGACTCATGTAAGTTTTTAAAAGTTGATTACCCTATTTATAATGGAGAATTTGAATATAATTATGAAATTATTTACGGGTTGACAGAAGAAGCTAAAAAGAAGGATACAATAGTATTTCCTTCCAAAATAAATGGAACTGTGATGACTAATATAGGATTTCCAGGTGGAAGGTATTCATTAACTAAAATTGACTTTGATAATGCTGCATTTACCAAGGTATATTTAAATTCTAATATAAGAATGATTTCAAAAGATTTCCTTGAACATCCCAAATCATTTGAATTATATATAAGTTCTTATGTGAATAATGAATATGATATTAGTAATATTATACATAGAATGGGACATAGTATGGATTTTAGTTTTGACAATACAAAAATATACTGTCCGTATTATTTGTATGATGCAATATGTTATTTAATGAGTCATATGTGTGAAGAAAAAGATATTTGTATAGCTAATGTATTATATTGCTTAAATGATGGAACGGATAAGGTGTTTTTTGTAGATGATTGCGATAATACCAAGGTTAATGTAACACCCCCTAATCCAACAAGAGAAGGATATGAATTTATAGGTTGGTATAAGGAAACAGAATGTATAAATGAATGGGATTTTAAGAATGATATAATACCAGCTAAACAGTATGATACTAATGGAGATTATCTATTGAAAGAAACTAAAATATATGCCGGATGGGAATTGATTTCGAATGAAGAGTAAGAAAATTGTATTATTATTTGTATTCTTTTTTATATGTTTTTTAACTCTAAATTTTAGAGTTAAATCAAATTCGTTAGAAATGGATATTGATTCGCAATTATTATATAGCGAAACTAACACTTTTGATTATAATGAATTAGTTGCTGATAATGGTCAAGAAATTGACACTTTAAATTATGATTTTGGAAATGATTATAGATACGATATGACAGTGAAAAATGGGAATGTTGTTTCGGGGAATCAACCATTTATTACAGTTTTAACTCATGGTTTAGGTGGTTCTGCAACTGACTGGTCAAATAACGGGGATAATATTTTTGCATATACAGAAGATTCATTAATAACAAGAATATATAATTTAATAGAATCTGATATATATATGATGAGATTGGATTATGAAAAGTTTTATTTGTATAAAATTAATTACGAAACTAATGGACAAGCTCGATATAATAAAAGCTTATGTAACAATATAACTGACATATCAAAACATATAATAATTGTATTTGAAACAGTTCAATCTGGATATTCAAATGATTATGTATATTCACAATTTAATTATGGTTTGAGTAGAGTAATATATGATATTAAGCAATTAAATTATGGATTGCTGCCTAAAGTTAATCTTATAGGACATAGTAGGGGTGGGTTAACTAATTTACAATATGCATTAGATCATCCTGACTTAGTTTCTTCAATTTATAGTATAGGAACACCTTATTGTGGTTCCTCCACTGCATCGTATGATGTTGAGCATTTATTTTATAAGTTTGGTACGCCTGAGGGTGGAGAAGATGATATTGTAGATAAATCAGTTTATTTGAGATATTTAACTCGTTGGAATGATAATTATTTTGACTTATATAAGGATATTGATGTTTTAGCTCTTGGAGCTGTTTCTTCATTTTCTTACTTGTCTGAGATGTTACATTCGGAAATATCACAAACGGTACTAGTAAGAAATTATGGCTTTTCATTGGAAGATGCTGAAATCTTTGCTTCATTCATAGATTTTGTTGCTTCTAATATGGAAGCAGTTGTTTGTTCACATTATATGACAGGGTTGAATATTCCGTATATACCCATTAAAAATATCTTAAAAGGTTATAATTACTCTAACACCATAGTGCTAGATTTTGTAGATGATTTTTTCTATATTATTCTTGATGAAGTATCATGTGTAGATGGTTATGGAGTATGGGAAAATGATGGGCTAGTTGATATTAGTTCGCAATTAGGTTATTATTCTGGTTTAGATAATATATTATATTACTCGCAATATTATGGCTTTAGAAGAGAAATTAAAAATTTTACTCCTTATAATTGTGATATGAATAAGATTGCTCAGAAAGATATAACGGTTGTGCACAATTTAGAAACTAGAGATAAAGGCTTGTTAGATTATATCGTTACAGATTTTTCAGAAAAAAGACAACTTTATTATGATTTTGAAACATATAATATAGATAGTGATTCTATCGGTATTTTGTCTTGTAATGTAAAAAATGAGACAACATTATTTATACCATCACAAATAAATGGAAAGGAAGTTGTTGAAATAGCTGATAGCGCATTTGAAGGGAAATTCCGAGGTGAGAATCCCATTAGAAATGTAGTTATTCCAAATACTATTCAAAGAATAGGTAAGGCAGCATTTAAGGGATGTAGTAATTTGCAAATTGTCGATATGTCTAATGCATCTAGTTTAGATGTTATTGAGGATGAAGCTTTTTATGGATGTCAAAATATTACTTCAATTAATTTGCCAATTAATCTTACTGCATTAGGGAATAATGTGTTTACAACTAGTGGAGTTAAAACAATAAATGTAGCAACAGGTAATGAGAATTTCTTAGTTGAAAATAACACTTTATATGATATAGATAAGGAAGTGCTTATATTTTCACCTAATGTACAAAATTTAATAATACCCTCTACAGTTTTAAGAATTAAAGAATTTGCATTTATGAATAATTTATCTTTAAATACAATTGATTTGTCGAATGTCGAAGTTATAGAAAACGGAGCTTTTTATAACTGTAAAAATTTACAAATTGTAGAAGGCGGAGAAAACTTATATTCTATTAACAAGTTATCTTTTGTAGGTACGGAATGGTTTGAAAATAGAGATGAAGTTACAATAATAGGTGATGTTTTAATTGATTATTGTGGAACTGACATTTGGTATACAATTCCTGACAATGTTAAATATATTGCTTCTCTTGCATTTGAAAGTGAGGATTTAGAAGTATTATATTTAGGAAAAAATGTTAGTTATATTGAACAATTTGCTTTTATAAATTGTGAAAGTTTGTACGATATATATATTACAAGTGCATGCGATTTGGTAATGTTTAATCAATCATTTAATGAAGATGTTTATTTGTATATCCCTGAAATACATTATCACGAATATATAAATGATGACACATATGAATTTTATAATATTTATGTATCCTCTCAAACTGTTATATTTATGCTAGATGGTAATGAACTTACTAGAATGCATATAAACTTTTATGGAGAAATTCCAGAACTTGATGTAAGAAAAGAAGGTTATAGCTTTGCCTATTGGGAATATGAAAATAATCAATATAGACCTGGAAATTATTTGGATTTTTTTAAAGCTGGTTATATAATATTTAATGCTAAAATGAACATTAATGAATATAATGTTCTATTGCAGGGCTATGGCGTAGTTAAGGTCGGATATGGACTATTTATTCCTTCTGATGATGGATATGTACTTGAAAGAGATGGATATATTTTTTTAGGTTGGGAAAGTGAAACTGGAGAATTATATATAGATGAATATGGGAATGCATGTGCTAGATGGTTCCGTGAACAGGATGCAGTTTTGTATCCTAGATGGTACGCTAAAACTTATTATATTAGTTATGATTATAATGGTGGCGATGCTACAGAATTATGTGCATTAAATCCTGAAAAATATACAATTGAATCAGGTGAAATATTACTTCATTCACCAACGAAATTTGGTGATGAATTTGCTGGATGGGAATTGAATGGTTATTTAACTAATATAATACCAGAACAAACATGTGGTAATTTAATATTAACCGCAATATGGAGAAGTAGAAATATATTGTATGATGAAACTGAACTTGAAATTATTGCTAATTATCCATATTTATCATTATATTTAGATGAGAATTTTAATGATTATTGTGAAATTATAGTTTCATCAAATGTAAGAAAATTACATATTTATTCTATAAGCAATTTGAATTATAACTTGTGCATTAATTTGAATAATTGTTTAAGTCAAATAGATTTATATTTGGAAAATGTATCTTTAAAAGCTCCATTAGATCATAATTGTATTGAGGCAAATAATGCTACTGACGTGAATCTCCACATAAAGGGCAATGTTTATATTTATGGTGGTAATGGTTCTATGACAGATACTAAAGGAAATGATGGTAAGGCCGGTATAAAATGTAAAGACTTAGTTATATATGGAAGTGGTATATTAAGAGTATATGGTGGTACAGGTGGCAATGGAAATGATGGGCAAGATGGAATAAATGGAAATGATGGTATAGTCGGTCCATCTGGTTCATTTTTAAATCCGATAAAAGGTGAAAATGGCGAAAATGGTACTTCAGGGGAATCTGGTTATAATGGTGGCGATGGTGGATATGGAGTATATGCTGAATATCAAATTCTAATTTCATCATCAACTGTAACTTGTATATTCATTGGTGGCGATGGCGGTGACGGTGGAAACGGCGGTAATGGTGGAAACGGTGGCGATGGTGCCAGTGATTCAAGTACTGATATTTTCAACGGAGTAGGTAATCCGGGTGATGGAGGCAATGGCGGTGACGGCGGAAACGGCGGTTATGGTGGCGATGGTCAGCTTGGATTGAATTTATCTACTTACACCTCAACAAGAGGAAGAGGTGGCAATGGTGGAAACGGTGGAAACGGTGGCTATGGTGGCTATGGCGGAACTGCTGGAGATTACGGTTCAGATGGAAAAAATGGTGATGGAGGCTATGGCGGATCTGGAGGCTATGGCGGATCTGGAGGTATTGGTGGCGATTTAGGCGAAGACGGTGAGTCTTATTAAAAATTAATTGAAAATAATATTGCTAAGCAGTAAAGACCTAGCGATAGGTCTTTAATTTATAGCTGAATATGTGATATAATACTATGTATTATAATTATTAGGAGGAATTTCTATGGAAAGAATAACAAGCTTTACAGTAGATCATTTAACATTATTACCAGGCTTATATGTATCAAGAGTTGATGATATGGATGGTTTTTATTTCACAACATTTGATTTAAGAGTGACAAGACCTAATTTTGAGCCTGTAATGGATACAAGTGTATGTCATACAATTGAGCATTTAGGAGCTACATATTTTAGAAATTATCATCCTGATAAGACTATGTATTTTGGTCCTATGGGCTGTAGAACTGGGTTCTATTTAATATTTAAGGGTAATTTAACGGCAGATGATGTAAAGAGTGATATCATAAATTGTTTCAAGTTTATCGCAAGCTATGAGGGTGTAATACCTGGAGCTTCAGCAATTGAATGCGGTAATTATTTAGATTTAAATTTAGATATGGGAAAATATTACGCTAGAAAATATTTGGAAATTCTAGGTGAATAGTATGAAAATTGATGAAATATTAAAGGTTAAAAAGACCCTGTCCTTCGAGGTTTTTCCACCTAAGAAGGAACAAGAAGAAATAGATAAATTATTTAAAACTATAGATAAACTTAAAAACTTAAATCCTGATTTTATATCAGTTACATATGGAGCTAATGGCTCTAATAGAAAAAGTAATGCTAAGATAGCTGGATATATTAAATCATTAGGCATAGAGCCACTTGCCCATTTAACTGGTGGGCCATCATCGCCTAGTGATATAGATAATGTTTTAGCTGAGCTTCATGAATATAATGTTGAAAACATTTTAGCTCTTCGTGGTGATAAGCCAGTTGATTATAACGATGAATATTGTAAATATTTTAAGTACGCAACAGATTTAATTGAATATTTAAATGATAGTAATTTTACACTTGCAGGTGCTGCATATCCTGAGGGACACCCTGAATGTGATACCTTATATGATGATTTAATTCACATGAAGGAAAAGGAGGATTTAGGTTGTAAATTCTTTATTACTCAAATTTTTTATGATAATTCATATTATTATCGTTTAGCCAATGAAGCTAGAAGGATGGGTATTAAATCTCCTATTATTCCTGGTATTATGCCACTAGTTAGTGCTAAAAATATAAAAAGAATTAAATCAATGTGTGGATCTACAATTCCTTTAGAATTTAGAAATATGATTGAAATATATAAGGATAATCCTAAGGTGTTAGAAGAAATTGGATTAAATTATGCGGTATATCAAATTATTGATTTAATTGCTAAGGGAGCTCCTGGTATTCATCTTTATATTATGAATAATTCTAAAATAGCTACAGAAATATACAAGAGGCTAGAAAATGTCTTTAAGGAATTATTCTAATTTAGATGATTTGATATATAACTATTTAAGCTATAAGGAAATTAATAAATCTCCTGAGATTGATTTATTAATTAATGAATGCTTAAATGAGGTTAAGGAATTATCAATATTTAAATATATCTATATAGAATATGATTACATAATAGATGTTTTAAATAAGGAGCCTTATTTGTCATATTTAAATAATTCTAAATATTTAATTATTGCTACAACCTTAGGGACTTTAATAGATCAAAGAATTAAATATTATTCAAAAATTAATTTATCAAAAATGCTAGTATTTGACGCATGTGCTAGTGCGTATTTAGAATATATGGCTGATAAATATGAAGATAATTTGAATTTAGATTTTGATTATAGATTTTGTCCAGGTTATGGTGGTTCTAATATATTAGATAATCTAGAGTTATATAAAATGTTAAACGCAGGTAAAATAGGAATTGAAATACTTCCTAGTGCGTTAATGATTCCACAAAAAAGTATGATTGGAATCGTTAGGATAGGTAATAAAAATAAAAGAAATTGTAGTGATTGTATAAATTATTCAGATTGTATATACAGGAAGGAGATGAGGACATGCTTCAATTAGGCGAAAATATATTAATATTTGATGGCGGTATGGGAAGTGAAATCGAAAGATTAGGCTTAAGTGACTATGTACCAGAGGAATTGAACATTACTCACTCTGACGTTATTAAAAAAATTCATTTAAGCTATAGTAATGCTGATTTTATTACAACAAATACATTTGGGTTGAATAAGATTAAATATAAAGGAAATTATGAAATTAAGGATTTAGCTGTTGCGGCAATAAATAACGCGAAGGTTACAAATAAAAAGGTATTTTTTGATTTAGGTCCAACTGGTGGAATGCTGAAGCCTATTGGTACTTTATCATTTGATGATGCATATGATGCATATAAGGAATTAGTTATTATCGCAAGAGATTATGTTGATGGCTTTATAGCTGAAACATTTTCTGATTTATATGAATTAAAGGCTTGCATATTAGCTGTAAAGGAAAATAGCAATTTACCTTTATTTGCGACAATGACATTCGATAAAACAGGAAGAACACTAACAGGATCAACACCTGAAATTATGGTTAATACACTTGAGGGATTGGGGGTTGATGCTTTAGGACTTAATTGTGGATTAGGGCCACTTGAAATGAAACCTGTTATTACTAAAATAATAGAAAATGCTCATATTCCCGTTATAATTCAGCCTAATAGAGGTTTGCCAAAGATTAAAAATGGTAAAACGTATTATGATATGAGTGTCAATGAATATAAGAGATTAATGATGGATTATGTAAATGCTGGTGTTTCAATTATTGGCGGATGCTGCGGTACTAATCCTGAAATAATAAATGCTATTTCTGAATTTAAGGGAATAAAGGTAAATAAAAGAAATAATCAATATGAGACATTAATTAATTCAGCATCTCATTTAACAAATATAAAAAATATTTGTGTATGTGGTGAAAGAATAAATCCTACAGGTAAGAAAAAGCTTAAGGCTGCAATAACAGAAGAAAATTATGATTATATTGTTACTGAGGCCGTTAAGCAAGCTGATAGTGGCTGTGATTTACTTGATGTTAATGTAGGATTACCAAAAATAGATGAGGCTAAAATAATGAAAAATACTATTATTAGTATTCAAGAATATGTTAATTTACCACTTCAAATAGATTCATCTAATTATGAAGTAATTGAACAAGGCTGTAGATATTATAATGGTATACCATTAATTAATTCAGTTAATGGTGATATTGAGGTTATGGATAAAATATTCCCTATTGCTAAAAGGTATGGGGCAGTTGTTTTAGGATTATGCTTAGATAAAAATGGTGTTCCTAAAACAAAGGAGGAAAGATTTGAAATAGCTAAAAGAATTATTTTGAAGGCTTCTGAATACCAAATTGATAAACATAAAATAATTATTGATACTTTAGTTTTAACTGCCTCTGCAGAACAAGAGCTAGTTAAAGAAACATTAGGAGCATTAACGCTTGTATCATCACTAGGTGTAAAAACCGCACTTGGTGTATCTAATGTTTCATTTGGATTGCCAAACAGAGGCGTATTAAATAAAATATTTTTAACGATGGCTATGTATGCTGGATTAAATATGCCTATTATTAATCCATTAGATACAGAAATGATGGATGCAATATATGCATATAATGCATTAATGGAAATTGATAAAAATAGCGAAAAATATATTGAAAGATTTGCTGATTTTGAAGCAAATAACAATATATCAAATAATAAGCTTACGCTTTATGATTCAGTATGCAAGGGTTTGAAAAATGATATTGAAAAATTAACTCTTAAGGAGCTTGAGATAAATTTACCTATTGATATAGTAAATAATATCCTTATTAAAGCTTTAAATGAGGTTGGTAGCCTATATGATAAAGGTAAGCTCTTCCTACCACAGCTAATTTCATCAGCTGAGGCTGCTAAAATATCATTTGATACTTTAACAAAGAAATTCCCTAAATCAAATGAAAATAAGGGAACTATAATACTTGCCACAGTAAAGGGCGATGTTCATGATATTGGTAAAAATATATGTAAAATAGTACTAGAATCATATGGCTATACAGTAATTGATTTAGGTAAGGATACAGAACCACAGGCTATTGTAGATGCATATAACAAATATAAGCCTTCGTTAGTCGGCTTATCAGCACTTATGACAACTACAGTAATAAGCATGGAAAATACAATTAAAATGCTGAAGGAAAATGATAGCAATTCTAAGGTTGTAGTAGGTGGAGCTGTATTAACTGAAGCAATAGCTAATGAAATTAAGGCTGATTATTATGCCGCTGACGCTCTTGCCTTTGTAAGATTAGCTCAAGAGATAATTAAATAAGAAAAAATATTTAAATGAATATAAAATAATGGTAAAATATTATTGAAGGAAGTGATCGATATGACAAAAGCATTAAGCATAATTTTTACAGTATTAAAATACATTATTGTAACGGCTCTAATAGTTTTATTAGTTTGGGCATCTTGTTGTATTATTGATGCTAAAATAAGTGATATAGCTAATGATGATGTGCCAAATAGAATTGAAGAATTTGGGCTAGCTACAGTCCTATGTGGTTTGTTTTTAGCTATTGGTAATGGTATTGCTTTAATATTATCATTAATTTCATTTATAATAGTAAAAATTAATAAAACACTAAGAAAAGTAAAGAGATTAACTATATGGTATATCGTGTTAATGATTGCTCCAGTTGTTAATATGCTGATTTTCGTTTTAATAGCTGTAATAATGAATAATTATAGTTAATAAATAATAGGACTTCATTTTTGAAGTCTTATTTCATTTGGGTGGTAGTATGAATATAAATTTAATTAGTAGTAAATATAAGATAAAACAATTAAATATAGATAATATAGATGAAATA
>JAZQVB010000077.1:0-2646 GCA_045631605.1 Anaeroplasma sp. | reverse complement strand
AAAGCCAAAATTTACGGTTTTAATTCTACATCTGGTGAACCAGTAGATGATAATGAAGCTTCAATGGAAAACACATCAGAAGGTTCTAAAGATGATAATTTTAGAGATTTAACACGTAAAGGTAATATAGGTGTTACCACTTCACAACAAATGTTACAAAGTGAGATAGAATTGCGTAAATATGATTTATTTAATGCAATTTTTAACGATATAGACAAAGTGATTTGTTTAAAAATTTATTAAAGAAAGAAGGAAAGAAAAATGTCACTTGTTATTTTAAAAAATGCTCAAGTTGCAGAGCTAACTAATGAAGCTTTAAAAAATACATTAGGTGAAAATGCAACAATTTTAACTGAAGATTTAGAAGGCGTTGTAGATAATGGCACTAAATTAGAAAATGCTAATGCATATCAAAATTTCCTTGAAAATTTAATGTTAGCAACTGCCAAATATATCTTTAGATTCAGAGCTTATGAAAGTAAAGCTCCAAATGTTTTAAGAGATTCTACTGAATTTGGAAGATTAATCCAAAAGATTAGAAGTAAGATGCCAAAAGCTGAAAACAATCAAAGCTGGGAAATTGAACCATATGCATCTTATGATGATAATGTATATACACCAAATGAAGTTGAAGTTAAAATCTTCATGAAGCGTGTTACATTTGAAGTTAGAAAATCAATTACTAATGACCAATTAAAAGATGCATTTACTAGTGCTTCTCAATTAGGTTCATTTGTATCAATGCAATTTGGATTAGTTCAAAATCGTTTGACTGTCACATTAGATGATTTAATCTTTATGACAATTAATAACTTTATGGGCGAATTAATTGCAAAAAATACTGGTGATAATGAAGGAAAGCAAGTTATCAAGCTTTTAACATTATATAAAGCTTTAGATCCAAATGCTTCACAAAGCTTAACATCAGCTAAAGCATTATTTGATAAAGGATTCTTAATTTTTGCTCAAGGCTTTATTAAGGATTATATGCAATTAATGGGAAGATATTCTACACAATTCAATGATGAAGGATTTGAAACATTTACACCTGAATCTATGATGCATTGTGTATTATTATCTAAATTTGTCGATAACGCATCATATTATGCTGAATCATCAACATTCCATGATGAATTCATTAAACTTCCATATCATGAAACTGTAGCATATTGGCAAGGATTAGGCGATAAGTCTGTAAAAGATAGATCTACAATTAATATTACAACTGCATCAGGTTCATCAGTAAATCAAGATTATATTATTGGATTCTTATTTGATCATGATGCTTTAGGTGTTAATCACGATAATCCATCAGTAGAAATTAAATATGTAAGAAGTGCTCAATTTACTAATTATTGGTATAAAGAAGTATTAGGTTACTTTAATGATTTATCTGAAAATGCAGTAGTATTTTTAGCAGAATAGGAAGGTGAATAATATGTCTAAATTAAATGGTGGTTATATTATGGTTGATGTAGCTAATACTACATTAGCCGAATTAAAAGGTATTGTTGAATGTTCTAAACCTATTTTAGTATATGGATTTGGAAAAGCTCCAGCATTTGCAACTGGTGTTATTAAAACTGATGATGCAGTAGTTATTGAAACTGCACATGGTTTAGTTACTGTAACATCTTCAGATGTTACAACTAAAGTAACTGATTTAACAAAGCTTACTGATGCTCAATGTGAAGTATTAGAAGCTGGTGATGTTGTAGTTAAAACAACAACTAATCAAAAGCACTCATATCGTGTATCTTATAAAGAATCTGGTGTTGGATTATGTTTAACATATTCAGATGCTTCAGTAGTTGAAACTGTATCTTATGATTTTACTGATGGTCATTGGGTATATAATTCAACTGATTCAACTACAATTGGTCAATAATAAAAAATAGGTGGATGGATGGATAATCCATCCACTTTTTAAATTAAGAAAGAAGGTAATTAAGATGTCAGATATTATAACAACACTTCATCCTGAAAATGATGAAAATACAAATTTATATCCTAATATTAAAAAGGAAAATGTACCTACATATGCTATTGATTTTGATAGATTAGATAGTGATGTAAGAAATTTATTAATGAATGTACACACTTTAAATCCTTCAGGTGTTGATACATCAACAAATATTTTAGCATTTACTGAAGATAAAGGTATTTATATAGCTAGTGATACTGGTTATTGGTATTATTGGGATGGTACGCATTATGTATCAGGTGGTCAATATATGGCAAGTACTGATCGTAATCATTATGTTTTTAATGTTATAGCTAATTATGTAAATATTAATAGTGCTAATAATACAATTGGATTTGTAAATACTGGTGGTAATATATGTGTGGTAAAACCAAATAGTGCACCTTCATATTTAACTATACCATCAAGTGCATCAGCTATATCAATACCTAGCACTTTATTATCTGTATTTGGTTATGATTGGAGTGATAACACATGGAAGTGTTTATCATATGGTGATAATATTGGTAGTTTATATATTTTATGTACTATTGGTAAAATGAATAATGTATATGGTTATTATCATAGCAAAATAAATGATATATTAGTAGATGGTAAAGCAACTAAATGTTTTAATAATTTAAGAATTGAAAATAGTTATTTAAATAGAAATATTTTAGGTA
>JAZQVB010000076.1:0-2078 GCA_045631605.1 Anaeroplasma sp. | reverse complement strand
CACTCTGGTGGATTCCGACTGCATCTCCACTCCGGGCATCAAAGAACTGCCTCTGACCCTGGAATGTAAAGTGATTTACAAAGTGCGCCAGGAGGGCAAGGAGATTCCTGCCGACGTAATGGAACGCTTCTATCCGGAATGGGAGCAGAATCCGGAAGACCTGCACAGCGTTTACTACGGTCTCATTGAAAAAGCTTACATTATCGATATTCTTTATTATAGCTTTTCCATTAACCAAAGCAGATTGAATATCACTTATTACAAGTTCATCTAAAAGCTTAACCTTATCATAATCTACCTCTGCTTCAAACTCCATTGGTATTATTCCATTATTAATAAGATTTGCTTTATGAATTCTTGCAAAAGATTTAGCAACTACAGCTTTAACTCCTAAATACAATGGTGCAAGAGCTGCATGTTCTCTACTAGAACCTTGTCCATAGTTATTTCCTGCTACTATTATACCACCGTTATTTTCCTTGGCACGCTTAGGGAAATCTTCATCAACTGTATTAAAGCAATATTCAGCTAAATATGGAATATTTGATCTAAATGGTAGTAATTTAGAGTTTGAAGGCATAATATGGTCTGTTGTAATATTATCCTCAAGTGTAATCATAGCCATCGCAATAAATTCATTACCAATTGGAGTGAATTTAGGAATAGGCTTAATATTAGGACCCATTACAACCTCATCAGTAAATGTTGGCTTATATAATAAACTATCACATTTAGGGTATTCTACATCTAATGAGAATTCATTCAATTCTAAACCAAGAGGCGATGATATATAACCATTTACAGCTGATAAAGCTGCAACCTCAGGTGAAACTAAATATACCTTTGCTGAATTTGTACCACTTCTTCCATAGAAGTTTCTATTAAATGTTCTTAATGAAACCGCATCAGTTGCAGGGGATTGTCCCATACCGATACAAGGTCCACAAGCTGATTCTAATATTCTAGCACCAGCAGCTAAAAGTACATCTAAAATGCCATTTTTAGTAATCATTTGAAGTACCTGTTGGCTACCAGGTGCGATAGCTAAGGAAACATTCTTATGAACTGTTTTACCTTTTAAAATTGAAGCGACCTTTACAAAATCATAATAGCTAGAATTTGTACAGCTTCCAATTAAGACCTGATCAACCTTAATATCCTTTAGCTCAGATACATTCTTTACAGCGTCAGGAGAATTAGGACATGAGGCAACAGGCTCTAATTGTTCTAAATCAATTATAATATCCTCATCATAGCTACAGCCCTCGTCAGCTTTTAATTCAACATAATCCTCTTCTCTTCCTTGTAACTTTAAAAATTCCTTTGTGTTTTCATCAGAAGGGAAAACAGATGAAGTTGCACCTAACTCAGCGCCCATATTACAAATAGTCGCTCTTTCAGGTACTGTAAGAGATTTAACGCCCTCACCATAATATTCAATAACCTTATTAACTCCGCCCTTAACAGTCATTAATCCAATTAAATATATGATAATATCCTTAGCACTAACTCCTGGACGAAGCTTATTTAATAGCTTTACACCTACAACCTTTGGCTTAACAATACTAAAAGGCATACCAGCCATCGCACAAGCAACATCTAATCCACCAGCACCTATAGCAAGAGCTCCAACTCCACTTGATGTAGGAGTATGAGAATCTGAGCCTAATAATGTTTTACCAGGCTTAGCGAATCTTTCAAGATTAACCTGATGACAAATACCATTTCCGGCCTTTGAAAATACAATACCATATTTATCAGCTACAGTTTGTAAAAATTTATGGTCATCAGCATTCATAAATCCATTTTGTAATGTATTGTGATCGACATAACTTACTGATAATTCAGTTTTAACCTTATCAATTCCAAAGCTTATAAATTCTAAATATGCCATTGTCCCGGTCGCATCCTGAGTTAATGTATGATCAATTTTTATATTTATTTTATTATTTTCTAAATCCTCACTAACCTTATGAGCATCTATTATTTTGTATGTTAAATTTTTCTTCATTATAATCCCTCCAAAAATCAAATGATTATAAGAATTATATCATAAATTATTCTTTTTGTCAATAAGA
>JAZQVB010000075.1:0-1119 GCA_045631605.1 Anaeroplasma sp. | reverse complement strand
ATTCCTTATCCTCACTTTCCCATTCCATAAAAACAACCCTATACATACAAGTATCATTCCAATAATCACACTAATATCTAAACTAAGTATTATATTTAACATATCTCTTACCTCTACTTCTATATTATATCATAAAACAGAGGAAATGTCAATCCTCTGTTTCAAATTTTTCATAATCAAAATTATGTCTTATGGAAATTAAACTGGCATAATTCATAACCATATCCATTTCTTCTTGTAAGGTTATATCATAAATAAAATGTATATCATAAACATATCGACCTTTTGACGGTGGAAATATTTTAACTAAGTATTTATGCTTATTTATTAAACCATTTCTACTGCGGTTTTTATATATCATTTCCATTATTATTCTACCTCAACTTTTTGATAATGATAATTTTTATCTGAATTTAAACTAATGAAATTTAATGCTTTACTTTCAACATCAAAATATTTAACAGGAATAATCTCTGCGTGGTCGTCATATCTTTTAAAATAAAATACTTCATAAATTATCATAGTATTTCCCTTTCTTTAAATAATTTCATAAATACATCTTGACCTTTATCTGTAGGACTATCTTTATAATCTAATAGTTTACCTTTATCCCATATAACTGATATTTCATTAGCATATGGTCTAACTATATCGACTATCTTATTAACTTTCTTTTCCCACGCTTTGTATTCAGTATTGCCGATTTCTTCATACTGCTTATCTAAGGCAAGAATAAATTTATCTACACCTAACCCTAAAAGCAATTTAAGCTTTTGTAATGAAAAACCCATCCCAAACATTCCGCAACATATATTAGGTATATCAAAATTATCTGCTTGCATTACAGATTTTGGTGATTCTACAAGTATTGCAGATTTGGATTTCTCAATATTAATCTTGTTATAATTAAGACCAAACAATTCTAATCCCATCTGAAACTTATATTCATTACCATTTAACATTCTTAATGGGATATATTTCATTCCATCGGCTATTAAATCGGGATTAGTGTTACGTGAGTGCATGCCAATCAAATCACCATTGATATTACGCACAGGAATAACCACTTGTTGAGTTCTATTATACCATTTAATTTGGTATTTTTCTTGTATCTCTGTA
>JAZQVB010000074.1:0-3017 GCA_045631605.1 Anaeroplasma sp. | reverse complement strand
AATTTAGTATATCCCGTTTTACCCCATATAAAGCTATCATCATTAGTAACTAGCTTATGCTTATTATGCCAATAGTAATTATAGTCATCCTTTATTATTCTATAGTAATGAGAGGATGATATATTTTTAAAAATTGAATTTTTACTCGCATATGAGGCTAAAATAGCCATATCATATGCAGTAGATAAATTATATTCCCTTTCATCTAAGCCAGAGGCATTAAAGAAAATAGAATTCTTCATTCCTATTTTTTTTGCTGTTTCATTCATTAAAATAATAAATTCCTTAGAATTATCATCACTTAATGCAGCTGCAGCATCATTAGCAGATCTAAGCATTAATGCATATAATAGCTCTCTTCTTGTAAATACACTATTTTCCTTTAAATACACACTTGAGCCTACCGCAAGCGTATATTCCTTTTTTATTACAATTTCCTCATCTAGCTTGTAATTTTCTATTACGGTTATAGCAGTCAATATTTTAGCTGTTGAAGCAACTAGCATAGGCTCATTAACATTTTCTCCCTTTAGTATTCTATTAGATATATTATCTAAAACAATGTAACTTGTTTTAGTATTTCCAGCCTTAAATGATGTAGTAAGTAATAATAGAGGAATTAATAAAATGATTAATAATTTTTTCATAAGTATCACCTATAAATTATATGAAGATAAAAGAAAAAAATCCCCTAAGGGATTTATTTAAAATTTATAAGGCTTTAAATTTAATTCATCCTCAATATCACAAAGAAATTGAGCAAGAACATTAATCATAGATTCAATATCCTTCTTAGATGCAACCTCAATTGGTGAATGCATATATCTTAAAGGAATAGAGTATAAAGAATGTGGAACACCTAAATTAGTTTTTAATATAGTATCTCCATCTGTGCTTGTTCTACCAGGCCATACCTCGTATTGAACAGGCTCATTAATCTTCTTAGCTGCAGCTGCAATACATTCATTAAGTTTTCTATTTGGCAAAGATCCTAAGCAAATTACGCCGCCATCACCAAGATTAACATCTCCTGCAACATCTGCGCCTCTATAATCTGTAGAATAAGTAACATCAACAATTATAGCACAATCAGGATTAATCATTTGAGATGATGAATAAGCACCTCTGCCAGTGTTTTCCTCACCAGTTGTCGCAGTTGCGTAAATCCCAACCTTAGCTCCCATCTTTTTAGCCTTTAATGCGGCTGATTGTGTAATAAAAACACCAAGTCTATCATCGAATGCTCTAGCTGATAACTTATTACCTAAAAGCTCAACCATATCAGTATCATGAATAACATAAGAACCTAACGGCACTTGCTTCTTCGCTTCTTCAAGTGTTGAACAACCAAAGTCAATAAATAAGTCATCCGCATCAACCTTAGCCTTCTCATTAATACTTGGGTTAATTCCACACACACCCAGTAAATCATTACCATCGGCTTTAATAATTCTAACCTTACTACCTGCATAAAGCTTAGTTTTAATTCCACCATTACGATCAACAGTTAGAGTACCATCATTATTATATCCATTAACAATTAAAGATATTTCATCTATATGTGCCGCAAGCATTACCTTAAATTTAGCATCCTTATTATAGACAGCAGTTACACTTCCAAAATTATCATATAAATAGGCATCTGTCGTATCCTTAGTATATTCTACTACCTTTTTTACTAATCTATCCTCATAGCCAACTGGAGAGGCAGTTTTTATCATTTCATTTAAAAATTTCAAGTCCATAAAATAACCTCCAAAATGTATATTAATTTATTTTAACATAATACAATTTTCAAAACAATCCAGTTATATTATATTTTTTTAATGCATTATCCTTAAATTAATGGTAAAATAGATTTAGTTTGAGGTGTATATTTATGATTTATGAAAATAATACAAATGAAAAGCTTAAAATAAAATACGAAGAGGATATTATTTCAGGCAAAAAAGAAATAACTATAAATAATCTAAAGCTTAATAATCCTTCTAAAAAGGAATATATTTATAGAAAAAAGGAATACAAAATAAAAGGTAATTATTTTTTAGGTGCCTCATTAATTGGTGAGGACACTATCGAAATAGTACCAAAGCTAAAATGGTGGGAAGCAATTTTTGCAGCACTACCTATTTTAGCATTTATATTTAATATTATCTTTTGCTTAATTTCATATGATTTAATAACTACATTCTTTTTAGGTGTAATGATTGGCATTTTAATATTCACTGCAGCGTTAGTTATTATAACTATCGGCATGCGTGAAATAAAAAAACTATGGGTTAAGATATTATTCGGTATATTCGCTAATGCCTTTAGCTATTTAATTTGGTATTTAATTATAAACTTTGTAATAAATTATGTACTTATAAATTCAAGATATTAATAGTAAAACCAATTTATTGTTTAAAATAAGTTGGTTTTTTTCTTAATTTATTAAAGAATAATTAATAGCTTCAGCTATTATTAGCGATAAAATATCCATTGCTTCATCAATATTATTAGGTGTAATAAAGAAATTATTATCCGCTTCAATTATGGAATTTATATCACATACCGTAGGTATTCCTATGGCTAAAACATTAGTATTTAATGTATGCACAGTCAATTCTCTTCTGTGATTACCTACACCACTACCTGGATTTATTCCAGCTGTAGATAATTGAATTGATTTACACATTCTGTCTAGATTATTACACGCTAGAGCATCGATAACTATAACTAAATCAGGTTTGAATTTATCAACTATAGATTTAACTATATCACTGCTTTCCATACCTGTTTGGCCCATAACACCTGGTGATATAGCTGATACCTCATATTTCTTTTCATTTTCTAAATGTCTATTAACTTCTATTTTATTTATTGATAGAGGTCCTAATGAATCTGGTGTTATAAAATCATTTCCTAAACCAACAACTAAAATTGATTTACATTCATTAATATTACCTATTACATCATGGATAATATGAGAAACAATATTTATTATATCATCTGTTTTATGATAATAATCTATGTTA
>JAZQVB010000073.1:0-4073 GCA_045631605.1 Anaeroplasma sp. | reverse complement strand
GACAAGACTCACTGACAACTCCTTGGCTCACAGAACGACATGGCTACGATCCGACTTCGTAGCTCAGTTGGTTAGAGCTACCGGCTCATAACCGGTTGGTCACAGGTTCGAGTCCTGTCGGGTCCACCATAAAATCTTAATACGCGGAGAAATACCCAAGTGGCTGAAGGGTTCGGTCTTGAAAACCGATAGGGGTCGGAAGGCCCGCGGGGGTCCAAATCCCTCTTTCTCCGCCATCTATATCGCGGGATGGAGCAGTCTGGTAGCTCGCCGGGCTCATAACCCGGAGGTCGTTGGTTCAAATCCTTCTCCCGCAACCAAAATTGGTCTGGTGGTGTAGTGGTTAACATGCTAGTCTGTCACACTGGAGATCGCGGGTTCAAGTCCCGTCCAGACCGCCATGTTGCCTCGGTAGCTCAGTCGGTAGAGCAAAGGACTGAAAATCCTTGTGTCGGTGGTTCGATTCCGCCCCGAGGCACCATTTTTATTTTAACCATACCTTTCTTATAAAACATTGAATTTCAATGTTTTTATTTTTATCATAAAACATATTTTTTACAATTATTTGTTGATTTTTTTGTAAAAAGATGTATAATATTCCTTGTAAATGCCTCGGTGGTGGAATAGGTAGACACGTGGGACTTAAAATCCCATGCCCCTTAAAGGCGTGCCGGTTCGACTCCGGCCCGGGGTACCACTCTAAAATTATAGGTTTGATACAAAAGTATCAAGCCTTTTTCTTTTAAACTATAATATTTCAAAATGACAATTTCTTTTTTTTATGTTAAAATAGTATATATGGATATCGAATATAGGATTTGAATCAATAGGAGGAAAAAATATGAGTGAATTACGAATTGTAGGATGGACTGATTTTGAATGTGAATATCCATCAAGAGCTGTTGTAGGACCAGAGATAAGAGAAATCGTTCAGCTTATTGGTGATGAGTGTGTAAAATATGGCTACGCCTTTAGTGGGCAGGATCATCAATTTGCAGAAACTGGTGTACCAGTATTTTCAGATGGTACTTGCTTAAGAGCCAGTATGAGATTCTGGGGTCAAATTATGGCTGCGATTTATTCTTCAATCGATGAGACTAAGCTAACATATATGGATTTTTATATGGATTCATATAAGGAAAGAGTATTACCAGAATATACTGATATTGACATTGATCCAGCCGATGTTGAAAGTGAGCTTCCAGGTATGATACTTCAAGAGGATGCCGAATTAATTAATTCTTCTGTACAAATGGGAATGGGATTAATGACACTAGATAAGGTTATTAAAGCTTATGTTGAATTAATTGAAGGTTCAAATGGGGAGTAATATTTAATAATTATAAATTTATGCTTTTTGGCATAAATTTTTTTTATTTATATGTATTTTTTTCCATATTGTTGTATAATAAATTGTGATAGTATTTTATTTGGAAAGGAATGTTGTATATGACCTTACTTTTTATTCAAGACATTATAGATTTATTTAATAAGCATCTATATTTAAAGCTGATTTTAGATGGCTATTTAGCGCTATTTATTACATCATTTGTTGTATTTTTAGTTATTAAATATAAAAAGGCAGCTAATATAGTTATTATAGGTGCGCTATTACTATTATTCAAATATATATCTGGATTATTTGATTTAAGATTATCTAATCAATTATATAGCGGAGTATTAACAAGCTATTTAGTCATTTCAGCTGTTTTATTAGCTCCAGATTTAAGAAAGCTAATGGAATATCATAAGAGTGACGATAAGAAGAGTGGTGTATATATTTCCTCATCTCAGGCTACTAAGGAAGCGATAGGCGATGCAGTGTTTAATCTTGCATCTCAAAAGGTCGGTGCCCTTATTACTATTGAGTATCATATGTCATTAGAGCAATATTCTGAACGAGCTATTATATTAAATTCTGATATTTCTAAGGAATTATTAGAACAAATATTTATTAAGGATTCTCCACTTCATGATGGTGGTGTAATCATTAGAGGTAATAAGATTGTTTGTGCAGCTGCGTATTATACATTAACTCAGGATCAAAATCTAGAAAAAACAGTTGGTTCTAGACATAGAGCGGCAGTTGGTATTTCTGAGGTAACTGATTCATTTACGATTATTGTATCAGAGGAAACAGGTGTTGTTCATGTAGCTACTAATGGTATTATGAAGATTATGTCAAGTAAGAATGAGCTGCTTGATTACTTAAGCTTCTATATTGGAAATTAAGAGGTGTTTTTATGAAGTTTTTTACAGTATTATTAGAAATGTTTACTGCGCCATTTAATTTATTAATTAAGGCTAATTATAAAAATGAAAATAAAAAGGTAAATTCATTATTTGTTTTAGCAATATCAATTATTGTGGTATTAAGCTTAATTTTTGCGTTTTATTATAAGGAGATATTAAATGTTTAGTGATTACATAAAGCAATCACCATTAATACCAGTTTTATTTTCTTCATTATTAACATTAGTTATTTTAATGCAATGCTTTGCAAAAAGAAGATTTTTAAAGGGTAGATTATTATTATCATTTGTATTAACATTTACATCAGTTTTAGTTTTAGTATTTTATGATGAAATTATTAATAGTAAGGAGATTTATGCTAAAGCTATTAACTATGTTTTATTTGGAGTAGATGTATTATCATGCTTATGCTTACTATCAGCAATTGATTTAACATTAAGCAATGAGAAGCTTAATAGGGAGCTAACTAAGAATCTAGATGAAACTAAGCTATATGTAATGCTTGATAAAAAGGATAGAATAAAAGAGATATCTAAGAAATTTATCTTTGATTTAGGCGTTGATAAGAATTCTACAATTGGTAAAAATATTTTTGACGTAATAGAAAATAAATATACAATTATTGGTCTTAATGGCGAAGAAATTTATAAAAAAGAAATAAAAAAATATTATGATAATTATTCAAAGAAGGTAAAAGAGGATGAAACAAATCAAATCATCATTGAGGTTCAGGATGAGAGAAATGTTGTGAGCTCCTTATACTTTGATGAAACTCCTATTTTTATTAATTCCAAATATAAGGGGAGAATTTTAGTAGGAGATAAAAAGAGTGAAGAAACCCTAATGGGCTTAGAGAAGGAGCTAGCCTCAGTAAGCTCTGAATTAGATATTATTAAAAATAGATTTATTACTATTTTAAATAATACTAGTGATGGAATTTATTTCCATAATTTAAATAATAAAACAATTTGGTTTAACGATATATTAGTTCAAAAGCTATATTTAAATGGTAATAGTATTAGCTCAGCTGAATTTTATAATAACATTCATAAGGAGGACAAGGCCTTATATTCTGATGTTATGAATAATATTAGGACTGAAAGCTATAGCGTTACCTATAGATATAATACAGGTGCTTACTATGTCTTCGTAAAAGAGGAAGGTCGTAAAATTGTTACAGAAAAAAATGTAGAATTATGTGGTATTATGTCTGTTTTAGATGACTATAGATTCGAAAAAACTGAAACAACTCTAGATACAATTTCTACTGAGCCACAAATGATGGTGAAGTTTAAGGAGCTACAATCTAGTGAATCGATTTTCGAGGTTGTTTATTTCAAGGTTGCTTCAATACCTGATGTTAATGAGACATATGGTAGAGCGTATGGTAATATGCTATTAGCTAAATATATTTCATTCTTCAAGGAAAGATTTGTTGTTAATAATTTAATTTATAGAGTTTCTGGATTAGAATTTGTCGCGTTTATTACAAATTATAATAAGATGGAGGCTCTTAAGAATATGCTAAGGGATAATGAAAAGATTCTTCATTTAAATGCTGATTTAGGTGGAGATAAGATTGCTGTCGAGGTATTTATGGGTATATCATTATCTAATGATACAGTGAATACTAAGGACACAATTCTTAACGCAAGGAATGCATTAAAGATTGCATCTAATCCACAATATAAATCATCCTATGCATATTATTCAGATATTAAGTAATTATGAATAAAAAGGAAATTAGAAGCCTTGCGTTAAAGGCTAGAGTAAATAATATTGAGGAAGCGTCTAGGTTAGTAATTGATGAAATTGTTAAA
>JAZQVB010000072.1:0-1386 GCA_045631605.1 Anaeroplasma sp. | reverse complement strand
AATGGGATGCTTACAGAATACAAGTATTCGATTATGAAAGAGATGAATACTTAGACGTATAAGACTATTCCTTTATTTGAGTAGATTGGTAGTCAAATTTAAAATTCCATTAAATTGACTACCAATTAATTTTCAAGGCATATGTAATTTTAGAATTATTATTTTAGAATTAATTAGTATAATTAGCATTTTTAGGCATATTGGAATTTTTAAAATCAAATTTTAGAATTATTTTTTAAGGCATATTGTAATTTTAGAATCTAAATTTTATTATTACTATTTTTTAAGGCATATGTAATTATAGAATTATTATTTTAGAATTATTTTTTTAAATTATTAGTATTTATTAGGCATAAATAAGATCCATTTTGTTTATTGTGTGGGATTTGTTTTATAGCTTAAGATACGTGTATTCACCGATTATTATTTTTTGGAGGTAGAAAAATGTGTGGAATAGCTGGTGTAATATACAAAGACAAAAAGACTCACCCTGTCGGAGAGGCATTAACATCAATGCTAGAATCATTACAGCATAGAGGTCCGGATTCTGCAGGTTATGCAATTTATGGCAGTTTAGA
This sequence comes from Anaeroplasma sp., assembly GCA_045631605.1. Lineage (GTDB taxonomy): Bacteria > Bacillota_I > Bacilli_A > Acholeplasmatales > Anaeroplasmataceae > Anaeroplasma. Next base: position 808 of record JAZQVB010000072.1, on the reverse strand, counting down.
TTTTCCTGAAAATTATTATCAATTAAACATTGAAGTTAAAAGAAAAAGAGGTACATTAGAACATTTAAAATCACTATTAACTCAAATGAGCCCAATATATGAAGAGCAATTAATCGAGTCTGTAGGGGACTCAGATGTATATAAATGCAAAATAGCATTGAATGATTATTCCCTTTTAAAACCATGCATAAGCGAAATAGATGAATTGGAAAATGTAAGGGTGATAAACGGATCACATTCATTTGAAATGATTAAGGATGTAGGAAAAGTAAAAGACATTGCAGAAAGATTTGATGTTTCAAGCAGGATGGGAACACATGGAATTGGGCACACCCGTTTTGCAACAGAAAGTGGTGTAGACCGCTATCATGCACACCCATATCAAAGCTATATCATACCAGACATTACTGTAGTGCATAATGGGCAAATCACCAATTACTGGAAAATAAGAGGTCCATTGGAAAGAAAAGGGCATGTTTTTGAATCATTTAATGATACAGAGTGCATTGTCCATTATATGGCAGATAAGCTAAACCAAGGATATAAATTAGAAGAAGCTTTAGATCAGGCAGTGATTGATTTGGATGGTCCATTTTCAATATTGGTTGGAACACCTGACGGTATTGGAATTGCAAAGGACAAGCTTGGTCTTAGACCTGGTGTAATGGTAGAGACTGATGAGATTTTCGCAATAGCTTCAGAAGAGATGGCATTGCATAATGTTTCTGATTCTGACAAAATTGAACAGATAGCTCCTGGGGAAACAAGAGCTTACACCATCTAGGGGGGTTATCTATGGCAGAATACA
>JAZQVB010000071.1:0-12253 GCA_045631605.1 Anaeroplasma sp. | reverse complement strand
ATAGATAAATGCTACATACTGAATTGAAGCAGTATTCTTTTTCTTTTTTAAATTCACATACATTATCATTATTAATGAAGCTACTAGCATTGCTGAAACAATAATAATAGTTAATAATGTTTGTTCTATTGTTGGATTAATAATTTCCTTAATTAAATAGAATAAATTAATAAAGACAAATAAACTAGCCGCGAAATTTAATCTAGAGCACATATTTTTATTTCTTTCTTTATCAATTTCGCTTAATTCATCCTTAGCTGCAGTTTTATAAATATTTCCATAATTGAAAAATTTACACAATCGTTTTAGCTTTGAGTTATCACCCATACTATCACATCCTTAGTTTTTATTGTCGTCCTCGTCAAACAATGATAATTGAACAATCTTTGAGTCTAGGTTCTCTAGATAATAGAAAACATCCTCAAGCTCATATTTGATTTCATTCTTTTCACAAAAATCCTTGATAATATAATCAAATCTTGCAACATTACAATTTTGATAAACCTCATATCTATTCTTAAATTCTCGTTGATATCTTCTTCTCAAAATAGGGAAATTCTTATCAAGCATTTTATAGAAATATTCCTTATTTCCTTCACGAAGCGTTAATCCAGGTCCATAATATACTAAACCATTAACCTTAGCGTCAAGGCATAAATTTAAAATAGATTTAATATTTGCCTCAGTATCATTAATATAAGGTAATAAAGGTGTCATCCATAATACAGTACCAATACCATTAGCCTTAAATTCCTTTAAAACCTCAATTCTTCTTGTTGTTGGACATACATTAGGCTCTATAACCGTAGATAGCTTATCCTCAGCACATGTTACAGACATTTGAACTATACATTTAGCCTTTTTATTTATACTTTTTAAAACATCTAAATCTCTTAATACTAAATCAGATTTAGTTAAAATAGTAGCGCCAAATTCATATCTATCAATAATTTCAAGGCATCGTCTTGTAATTTCAAGCTCTTTTTCTACAGGGTTATATGGATCATATACGCTTCCGAATATAATCATGCATTTTTCTTTTTTCTTCTTTAGGGCTTGTTCAAGTAGCTCAGGTGCATTCTCCTTAACCTCGATATCCTCAAACGCGCCATCAAGCTTACTATTAAATTTTATTCTTGAGCTACAATATATACAACCATGTGTACAGCCTTTGTATATATTTATTTCATTTTTAGGTGATAAAATTGTTTTAGCAATTGTCTTATGCATAAAATCATCTCCTTTAAATAGTAAACCATAGTTATATTATATTATAACAAATTTGACACTAATCTTCAAGAAATAGAAGGCAAGCAAAGACAAAAAAAGAGGATTATTAATAAAATAACCCTCTTTATATGTCTATTCTGTTGGTTCTTCTATCTGTGAATAATCTTTAATAATAAGATTAAATACAATTCCTAGCAGCATTGCTACTGCAGTAGATGAAATTGATACGATATAACCAGCATTTGTGCCACCAAATCCTAATACTAATCCACCAATACCAGCAACTAAAATTACAGATGCAACGATAATGTTCTTTGTAACATTAAAGTCAACATTTTCCTTAATTAGCATCTTAACACCACTTGATGCGATGAAGCCGTATAAAATTAATGATACACCACCTGTTATACAAGCAGGAACTGTTTGTAATAGCATTGTAAGTGGAGCAAAGAATCCTAAAGCGATTGAGAATAATGCAGCAAGAACAATAACAGATACTGATGCAATCTTAGAAACACCAATTACGGCAACATTTTCACCATATGTTGTATTTGCAGCACCACATACTACACCTGAAACTGCAGTTGCAACACCATCGCCAATTAATGTTCTTGTTAATCCTGGCTCTTCATTAATTAAATCCTTATTAATGATATTACCTAAATTCTTATGATCACCAATATGCTCACATACTGTAACTAAAGCAACAGGAACGAATAATAATGCAACTTGTCCAACTGTACCTAGGTTGAATTCAGCATTATTCTTAATTGCGTTAATAAACATAAAGTCAGTCGTAATCCAAGACTTAATATCTGTCCAATCTCTATTAAATACAGCAAAGTTGATAACCTTCAAATAATCTAAATCAGCTAATTCGCCAATAACTGTAAGAACTACAGAAAATAAATATGCACCAACCATACCAATAACGAATGGAATCAAAGTAATTCCCTTCTTCTTTGATGTAGCACAAATAGCTGTTAAAACACACGCAAATAAAGCTACAGCTAATGATACAATTGTATATTGCCATGGAATAGCATCCGGATTTGCATAAGAACCAATTCCAGCTGTACCACCTAATACATTAGTGATAGCACTACCAGCTAGTGATAATCCGATTACCATGATGATTGGACCAATAACAACTGGTGGTAATAGCTTATTTAACCAGTTTGTACCAACCTTCTTAATAACTAAAGCAATAATTACATAAACGATACCTACCATAACCATACCTAAGATTACAGCAGCATAATTTCTTGTACCTTCAGTAACAACACCTAATGTTAATGCAGTAGACATTGGTACTAAGTATGCAAATGAGCTTGATAAGAATACTGGTGATTTCTTCTTTGTAGTAAATACATAAATTAAAGTACCAATACCAGCAGCAATTAATGTAGGACCAATAGGTAATCCTGTAATTAATGGTACTGTAATACAAGCAACAAGCATTGCAAGTACATGTTGAATCGCAAATAAAAACCAATCCTTTATTTTGCTAGGGTTTTCATTTACGTCTAAAACTAAATTTTTTTCCATTTCCTTTTAACCTCCATTTTTTTGATTTTACCACTTAGTGAATTCAAATACAAGGTTATTTTATCTTTTTATACAAATTAAAACACTAAGCAGAGCGCTTAGTGTTCTAATTTATTATTTAGGTAAATTATTTATAAATTGGGCTAAAGATCCATCTAAGAAATCAACCTTTCTTGCAAATAAGAATGTTGTTTCATTAATTCTAGCTACCTTACCATCTAAAACAACTGTACCACCAGTCATAAAGGCAATCATTTTATTAGCAGCTCTATCATCTAAATCTCCAAAATTTAGTACTAAAGGATAACCATCCTTAAGCTTTAATAATAATTCCTTTGCAGCGTAATCATCATCATTTAGCTTTTGAATAATTAATCTATCAGCTGCCTTAGAGCTATTATTTAAATTGCTTTCTGCTTCTGAATAGTCATTTTTCTTTTTCTTAAACATACTGATTACTCCTCACTTTTTTTATGAGATGGATATACCTGTGCCTTTGTACCTTGACGAACCATTAATAATGTAGTATCTGTAAATTCCTCAAGAATTTCCATTCTTTGTGGTGGACAGGCAATAATTACTTGAAGTGGCATTGAAGAAATGAAGTTCATCATTGCACGCATACGGTTACCATCCATCTTATCGAATACTTCGTCGAACATAACAATACCAATAGGATCTCCACCAGCATAGCCAGTCTTTGTATATACACGAACAAATGATGCGATAATAGCAACATAGAATGGAACCTGAGTTTCACCACCAGATTTTTCTTTAAATACCTTAGAATAAGTCATTGTTTCGCCATCCTTATTGATTATTCTGATATCATAATCCATGTACGTACGATAATCTGTAAACTTATTCATTGCACCATTGCTATTTAATTGATCTACTGATAAGCTTTCAAATAATTCTCTGATTTGCTCATCATACTTAGTTTGGAAGTCATATGTAAATAGACCTTGATTTAAATCAACTAAATCTGATGTAACCATTTCATAGAATTGTGCATATTCACTACTACGTGGGAAGATAAATTCATATCTATCATTACCAAATTGAATATTTGATAATGTTTCATTGATCTTACCAATTTCTTGTTCAGCTGTTAGGATATTATTTCTTAGCTTAGCAATGAAGTCTTCCTTAAATACAACCTCTGCAGCTTCACGAGCTTGACGTACCTTTTGTTCGTAAGAAATTAATTCACTCTTTTCAAGCTTATTAAGCTCTACCATAAATTTATTAATTTCAGTTAAGCCGATACTGAATGTTGAATTGTATTTATTAACAAATGCATATTGCTTAGCAACAAGGTTATCTACCATTGTAGTATATGTAGCTTCCTCTGTTCTATACTTTTCCTCATAGCTTGCAAGTGCTTGCTTGAAGCTTTGACCTTGAGTAATTTCTAGATATTCAGCCTTAGCTCTTTCGATTAATACGGCATCATCCTTAGATAATTGCTTTAGATTTTCCATTAAAACCTTAAGCTCTTCATTCTTAGCATAAATTAAATCATTAAATGAAGCGATTCTTTGTGAAATTGAACCAATTTCCATAGAGAAGCTCATCTTCTTTGATTCATTTGCCTTAATTGTATCTTGAACCTTATTATAGTCATCTTGAAGCTCAGATGGAGTTGCATTCTTAGTTCTTTGAGCTTGGCCCATTAAATCCTCTAATGCAAACTTTTCCTTTTGAAGCATTAATGCCTTATCCAAATCCTCAATTAATGGTCTAATATCGATTTGCTCTAATAATGCTACCTCAGCCTGTAAAATTTCTTGTTGTTCATTTAATTCTACATATTCATCCTTAACATTACGAGCTCTTTCTTGCCAAATTTCTTGAGATTTGCTTGCAGCATTCTTACCCATAAATGGCTTTTCAACATTTGGATTTAAATTAGTTACTGTATATCCACGATAAATTAATCCGTCATTAGTAATTGATGTAGAATATTTTTCTAAATCCATTGGATCATCAACCATGATTACATTACCGCATGAGTAATTAATAAATCCTCTTGCATCTGCATTTTCACTTTCAATAATTGAAGCAAGTGATTTTGGCTCATATTTAGTAAATCTACTCATTTGCTTAGTATTGATTAAACCAATACCATATAAACGATATCTATCCTTAATTCTTGCAAAAATTTGTAATGCTTGGTCATAATATCTAGGCTCAACAATTAGGTTAAATCTTCTATTACCTAAGAAAATTTCAACTGTATCTGCCCATTTAGGATCAACAATTTCACATAGCTCTGCAAAAATATGAACATTGATGTCATAGTTATAAATTCTCTTTAAGCCTTCAGCAATTTCTTGTCTTAAGCCTAATAATTGAGAATTATAATTTAATTTGTTTTGTTGGAAATTACGAACAGCAGTTTGAATTTCATTGATTTTCTCAATTAATTCACCCATTTTTGATTGTAATGTTCCTAGATATTGATTTTTCTTATTTCTAACAACCTGAATTCTATTATAGAAATCTCTTAATCTTACCTTAGCCTCTTCAACTGCAGTTGGATTAATTAATGCTAAATTAATGTTTGCAGCATCAGTATAAATTTTATCATTTGATAATTTTCTTAATTGATTAACGATATCCTTAAAATTAGAAGCACGCTTTAAGAAAATTTGTTGATTAGCCTCTAATGAAGTAATATTAGCTTGAGTCTTTAAAATTTCTCTATTAATATATTCCTCAGCCTTAAATGTATCATTTGATTGAAGTAAATTATATAGCTCACGAGCTCTTTCCTGAAGGGCAGCATTTTCTATATCAATTTCACGTAGCTCACGTTCCTTGCTTTCCTTTAATGCTTCCTCCTTAGCAATTAGCTTCTTAGTATCAGCAATTTCTGCTCTAACTGCCTCTACATCAAATAAATGCATTAGGTATTCAATATAATTCTTATTTTCTTGAATCTTTAAAATTTCTTGATATACGAAATCAATTTCTCTTAAATCAGAAATCTTAGTTTGGATTTGCTTAAGAGTTATTTCTAATTCCTTATATGCTCTTACAGCATCCTGAATAGCAGTTATGTCAATAACCTTTTCCTCAAGGATATTTTCATAAATAAATTGCTTAACATCAGGGATAGGCTTAAATGCTAATGCCTTAGGAATTAGCTTATAGAAATCCTCATTGATTGAACCAAAGGCATTTCTAAATCCTCTCTTAGCTTCCTTCTTTGTTAAATAATATTCGAATAATGGATTATGCTTTCTAAATTCAACTGTACCATAAATAGTCTTCTTATCAGAAATAAACATTGAATCATTAATAGGCTCTAAGCTCTTATAGAATATTACCTTAACTGGTGTTAAATCACCAAAGGCATCAATTACAACACCAACTGTAAATGATTGTGCTGTTCTTTCATCATAAAATTCTAATGCAACGTGACCAGAAACATCACCATTTCTTAGATATTCCTTATCATCGATACCTAATTTACATTTTACATAACCACGAAGGTCACGCTTACCCTTTTCATTAGCTGCAAGGTTGAATTGAGTGTCACCTGCAGTTAATACGAAGGTAATGGCATCCATGATTGTAGATTTACCAGAGGCATTTGGTCCAGTAAGAAGGGTATTGCCCTTAATTTCAATAGTTTCATTTGAAAGATAATGCCAATTTATTAATCTAACCTTAACTAGCTTCTTCATAAACTATTACTTTGCCTCCTCTTGTGAAATCTTAATAATTGTGTTACATACCTCAGTAATATCCTCAGCCTTAATTGCCATAAGGATTGTAGGTAAAATAACAAGCTTACATGCTGATGATGTTAAATCACCAGTAACCTCAATTAAATTGTAGCGTCTAAACATTCTTAATGCTGATACTAAATCTGTTTTATTTAGCTTTCTCTTGATTTCAAGATAATCATATTTAGTATGAATATCTGAAACAGAGCATACGATATTTTCATTTAATGAGGTATTTTTCATATTTTCATGATATAAAAGACGAAGTATTAAAAGAATAATAGATTCATCTCTTTTTAATTTTAATGTTTGGCTTGCGCCTGCACCCTGTAGCATAACACTACCTGTAGGTAAATCTAATTCAATTGTATAGCCTAAAATATTAAAGAATTCATCAAATATTTCTTTATAGCTCATTAAGAAATAATATGCTTCCTTATTATCCTTCTTATCTCTTGATAAAAATGTATAAGCTAATAATTTATTCGCAGTATCCTTAAACTGTGTTTGCTGCGTAACAGTCATCTTCTCTAATGCATCTAACATTTTAATCTTCTCCCTTATACTAAAGTTTTCTTAATAACAAAATCCTTAATTATTACAGATTTCGTTTCAACTGTACTATCTAAAATATCTATTGGATATGATTTTTCTAACGCATGGACAATTGAATAAATTACCATTAAGAATTGTGCACGGCTAGATTCATAATTTAACACATTACTTGCCTTAAATACGCCATCTACAACATGTGCCTCAAAGAAGTTTTGAATTTCAACCTCATTATATGATGTTTTAAATTGCTCTAAGAAGTTTTCATCAAGGCTAAAGTCACCTAAGCCTGTTTCATCTAATACCTGATTATAATTTCTAGAATATCCACCACGTGGTGTATATAATGAATTATCTTGAGTCATAACCTTGTGTGAATTTAAATTATATAAACCATCGACAAGTCTCATAGCCTTATCAACTTTATTCTTCTTATTTGATTCCTTAATATACTTTAAGATAGTATTGATCTTACCAATTATATTATCATCCTCACTTAATAAGAATTTAATCTTACCAATTGTTGAGTTAATATAATTTCTATTTTTATTATCAATTTCAGTAATGAAATCATCAATCGCATTAAACGCATCAATAACCTCATCAACATTTCTAATAGCCTTTAATACTGCTTCCTCATCGGATTTAGTAACCGCTGTATAGTTTTTAGAAATAGAACGAATAATAACCTCGTTTGATTGCATCTCCTCAAGCTTAGTTATAATCGCAAGCTTATATCTATCGATGTTATCTGAAATTTTAAGCTTAACGTAATTCTTATCATAAATTTCATTTTTATAAATGATAAGCCTTTCCATTAAATCCTTAATTTCAGTATTATCAATAACTGAAGCAATATATTCTTTCATTCTTGCATCTAATCTACGAATAGCTCTAATTAATTGCTTAGTATTTGAATAAACTAGGCTAAATGTTAATGAGTAATCAATGTTATCCTCTTGATTAAGAAGTGTATATATTGAATAAATATATCCTTGATATTCATTTGGATTAACAAAATCAGCTGGCAGGTCATCATTTGAATATTCGAATTGTGGATATGCCGTTATTAATGCTTCACAGAATGTTATCGCAAAATCTGTAAAGTTTAATACCTCTTGGTAATCATTAGTAACATCCACATAAATCCATCCGCATTCCTCCATGCGTCTTAATATATAATTAGCTAATTCTCTTTTGCTGCTAGGATTAGATTCCTCATCCTCTTGATCCTCAACATCATAAAGATAGTTGTTATTTGTATCTAAGAAATAAACTAAATCATCGACAACTATTTTCTTATCAATACCTAGAATAGTACCAGTTTCATAAACCTTAAAAACCTGAATGATACTAGCTAGATAAATTCTCTTATTTTTAGAAGCTAACAAAGAAAAAAAGTTATCTGGGACTACATCGAAAATATCCATAATTTTATTTCTCCCCTCTTTTTTCACATATATAAATATTATAGCAAAATAAGGCTTTTTTTTCAACGAAAATAGATTATTTTATTAATTAAATTAATAAAAAAAGTATAGCCTAAACTATACTTTTAATACTTATTAAACATTGAATTTAAATAATAGAATATCTCCGTCTTTTACAGCGTAATCCTTACCCTCTTGACGCACTAAACCAGCCTCTTTAGCCTTTAGCATTGAGCCTGTTTTAATTAAATCATCATACGCTACAGTTTCAGCACGAATGAATCCTCTTTCAAAGTCAGTATGAATAATACCTGCACATTGTGGCGCTAGCATACCCTTTTTAAATGTCCACGCACGACACTCATCAGTACCAGTTGTAAAGTATGTAGCATACCCTAACAAATCATAAGTAGCTCTTACAAGCTTATTTAATCCTGGCTCTTCTACACCATAATCAGCTAAGAACATTTCCTTTTCCTCATCATCTAATACAGCTAATTGAGATTCAATTTCAGCTGATATAGCTACTATAGATGAGCCTTCAGACTCAGCATGAGCCTTAAGCTTATTATAAAGTGGAGACTCCTCAGGATTTGCGATATATTCCTCTGCTACATTAGCGATATACATAAATGGCTTAGATGTTAAAAATCCATAGTTACTAATGTATTTCATTTCTGTTTCATTGAATTCTAAACTTCTAATTGGCTTTTCATTAATTAAGCATTCCTGTAATCTCTTTAATAATGCATACTCAACTGGTGCATCATCAACCTTCGATTGTGCCTTCTTTTCAATTTTAGGGATTCTTTTTTCTACCTGCTCAAGGTCAGCAAAAATTAATTCTAAATTAATGATATTAGCATCTCTAATAGGATCTACTCCACCCTCAACATGGATAACATTTCCATCCTCGAAGCAGCGTACAACCTCTAAAATTGCATCACAGTTTCTAATATTACCTAAGAATTGATTTCCTAATCCTTCACCCTTAGATGCACCCTTAACTAAACCTGCAATATCAGTAAATTCACATACTGCTGGTGTAGTTTTTTTAGGATTATACATACTAGAAAGAACATATAATCTGCTATCTGGCACCTCTACCATACCTACATTTGGATCAATAGTTGCGAAAGGATAGTTTGCAGCTAGTGCTCCTGCCTTAGTTATTGCGTTAAATAATGTTGATTTACCTACATTAGGTAATCCAACGATACCTGCTGTTAATGCCATATTTTACTCCTTATCTTCTAAACATTTCGTTATAAGCTTCTAGTGATTGCTGAATTACATTTTTCGCTTCCTCAACACCACAAACCTCAGTAACTACTGTATGCTTATTTTCTAATTCCTTATAAACTGTAAAGAAATGCTTAATTTCATCAAATAAATGAACTGGAAGATCCTTAATATCCTCATAAGAATTCATAGATGGATCATCAATACATACAGAAATGATTTTTTCATCACATTCCTCATCATCAATCATTTTAACTACTCCAATAGGCTTACAACGAATAAGCGTTAATGGATCAAATGTTTCATTACATAAAATTAAAACATCTAATGGGTCTCTATCCTGTGAATATGTTCTAGGTATAAAGCCATAGTTTGCTGGATAGTGTGTAGATGTATATAAAATTCTATCCAGAATTATTAGGCCTGTTTCCTTATCTAATTCATATTTTTTCTTACTTCCTCTTGGTATTTCGATACAAGCAAGAAATTTATCTTTAGTAATTCTATCGTTATCGATATCATGCCAAATATTCATAACTTTCACCTCTAGGGTATATAATACCACATTTTCCTATTCATTTCAAATAATATAAAAATTTTAAATAACAAAAGCCAACAAATTGTTGGCTAAATATTTACTTCTCTTTTATATTTGAATAATATAGCATTAATAAAGGAACAATTATAAGTGTTTTTTCAACATATAAATTGTATTTTTTACTTTCGTATATTTGATTTTGTTTTTTTCTAAGAGTTCCATTAAACATAATATAAACAATACGTAAATCCTCAAAGCCCTTATATCAAAATCTACTTTAACATTTTATTTGAAATAATTTTAACATTTATAAAATAAAAATTACCTTTTACCTATTTTAAATAATTATACATTTCCTTTAACGCATTCTTTTCAAGCCTAGAAACCTGTGCCTGTGAAATATCCATTTCATCAGCTATTTCCATTTGAGTTTTATCTAAATAATATCTTTTATATATTATTGTTCTTTCTCTATTAGATAATCGTTCAAAAGCTTCCTTAATCATACTATTCCTTAAAAATTTATCATATACATTTTCCTCATCAGAAATTTGATCCTCAAGTTCTATTACATCTCCACCATTATCATAAATAGGTGTAGACATACTAATAGTGTCCTGAATAGCCTCTAATGCTAAAATAATATCAACACCATCAGCACCAATTGCATCACTTATTTCATTAATAGATGGCTCCTTATGATATTCAGATATATATTTATCCTTAAACGCAATAGCCCTATAAGCAATATCCTTATACCCTCTAGATACTCTAATGGCTCCACTATCCCTTAAATGTCTACGTATTTCACCTATAATCATAGGACATGCATATGTTGAAAATTTGACATTATGAGATAAATCAAAATTATCAATAGCCTTCATTAAGCCAATACATCCTACCTGAAACAAATCATCAATACATTCCTTTTTATCATTGAACTTCTTTAAAACTGACAATACTAATTTAAGATTACCGTTAATCATTTTTTCACGAGCTAATTGATCACCATTTTTAATCTTAATTAGTAATTCCTCCTGTTCCTTATATGATAATGTTTTTAACTTAGATGTGTCTACACCTGTCATTTCTACCTTGTGCATTTTTTTCTTCCCTTCATATATTAATATGGAAGACTTCTATTCGTGTTATACATTTATTTTGCATTTATTGATAATTTATTCTCAATTTCTCTTCTTAAATTCTCCATAATTCTTTTTTCAAGTCGTGATATATAGGATTGAGATATCCCAAGCTTATCAGCAACCTCCTTTTGTGTATATTCTGGAGTATTATAAAGGCCATAACGCATTATAATTATTTCTCTTTCTCTTTTTCTTAGTGCCTCAACGCACTCATACATAATCTTTTCTTTTTCTTCTCTTATAACGATTTCTAAAGCTAATTCAGATGTATTAGGAATGACATCTGATAATAATAGTTCATTTCCATCACCATCTATATTTAGTGGCTCATCAAGTGAAACCTCAAGCTTTTGTTTGGAAACCTTACGTAAAAACATCAAAATTTCGTTTTCTATACATCTTGATGCATAAGTCCCTAATTTTATATTCTTATCTAACTTAAACGTTTCTACGCCCTTAATTAAGCCCATAGAGCCAATAGAAATTAAATCCTCAAGCAATACCTTTGGTGATTCAAATCTTTTCGCAATAAAAACAACTAATCTCATATTGTGCTCAATTAAATAATTTCTTGCATCAACATCACCATTCATACATCTTGTAACATATTCCTTTTCCTCTTCCTCTGTAAGAGGGGAAGGAAGAGAAAGCTGGTTATAGAGATAGCATACATCATCCGGCTTAAATATAATTGCCTTAATCAGCTTATAAAACATAAATTTATCCCCCTAACAAATCAAGTCCAAACATAATATCATATTTAATATTACCATAGGCAATATATACATCCTTAGAAACTAACCTATCATTAATCTTTATCTTAAAATCATC
>JAZQVB010000070.1:0-2133 GCA_045631605.1 Anaeroplasma sp. | reverse complement strand
ATATTAAGCTCCTCACAGCGTACAATATCATTTGATTTAAAGAATATATAATCATTATTTTTTGTTTCTATATATTCAAAACTATTATTGTTATAAAATGATATTCCACTAGCTGATATTGAATCATTTTCCTTATATATGTTTTGAAGCTCTATAAATGGTATATGTATTGTTTTTTTATTATAATAATCCCTGCAAAAATTTAATAAATGTGGTGGATTTGCTAAATAGAAGCTATATTTTGTATATAAGGGCTCTACTATAAATGATAATATCATGCTTTCATCATTTGGATTTTTAGTGCTTAATATTTCCTTTATATCATCCTTTGTTGTAAATATATAAATATTAAAATCAATATGCTCATTATTAATTATATAATTTATCAGCATATCAATATCATTATTATTCATTATACTTTCATCTAATATTAATGATGATACATGATGAAAATTAATATGAAGCGATGATGATTGATTTAAATTATTAAATAGCTCTATTATATTATTACCCTTTACAACCGCAACCTCACCCTTATCCTCCTTATTGCTAGAGGCAATTGAAAAGTTAGATGTAGATAAAAAATATCCTGTATATTCACCATCATTTACCTCTAATCCTATTGAGGCTATATATAAGCTTGTTATTGCTAGATCATTACTAGCACATCCTGTAAGAATTAGAATTAAGAATAAAATTATCTTTTTCATATTTTCCCTCTTCTATATTTATTTTTGATTTTCAATTCCTCATTTCTTCTAAAGGCCTTACTATTTGAAATAAAGAATAATTTTATTCCATTAACATTAAATGGTACAAATGGATAAAAATAATGAACTCCAAACAGCTTTTGATTATACATTAAATATACTATTACTATCGAACACAGTATCAATCCATACATACCTAAATAATAGGAGGATAGTAATAATATTAATCTAATAACACTTATCGACATTAAAACTGTAACATTACTGCTGCAAATAAAGCTTGTTAAAAACGCAATTGCAGTAAGTGTTATTACAAATACGCTTGATATTCCACTATCAACTAAATTTTCTCCAATTATTAATCCGCCAATTAATACTACAGTTGATGATAATGTTATTTTAGATTGTCTAAATCCTATAATATAAAATAATTCAAATAAGGATAATACTATTCCTATTTCTAAAAATATTGGTAAAACAACTCCCTTTTGAGCTGACTTTAATACGGATATCCACGCAAGAGATAGGAAATCACTTTGGTATGTAATTAATGATGCGAATAGGCCTAAAAATACAGTTGATATAAAAAGTGATATTATTATAAATAATCTTTCTAGTGATGTGAAAACAGGTATATTCAAATTATCTATAGCCATCCTACTAGTAATACTTATATTTACAGGCAATACCAGAGCGATTGATAATCTATCCACAATTAATACAAATTCTCCATTATATAGCCTTCTTGCGGCTAAATCAGGGCTTCCAACATATTGGCTTGATGGGAATAATCCCTTCTTTTGAAATACAACTGAAATATCGTCCATATTAGTTACTGCATCAATATCAATATTATTAAGCCTGTTTATAATTTCATTTCTTATATTATCGTTATGAATATCTGTAATAGATAATAAATTTACAGTTGTTTTGCTTCTTCTACCTATTGTAAAATTATCTATTTTCAAATTAGAATCCCTAACCCTTGTTCTAATTAGAGCTATATTATCCTTATAATTTTCAACAAATCCATCCCTTGATTGAAATCCACCCTCAGCCTCTACAATAGAATCAGATACATTCCTTGTAGGAGTCTTAGACAAATCAAATGCGTAAAATGTATAATTTCTATAGGCTATTAAAACTCCTGAAAATACCATTTGCTCGATTGCTTCCTTGTTATAATCTATCTTTTTACATAAGCCAGGAAACAGCATATCTAGCTCTGAATTCTTATTTACTTCTATTTCCTTATAAAAATATCTCATAAAAATAATAATGTTACATAAATGCTCCTGGTAACATATTTCACAATTAGCACTAGTATCCTTTACTACAACATCTAAATTAGATTTCATCCAGTCTAGCATTGTTTCTCTCCTTTATTAGCCATATAGGTAATATAAAACAAAATAGGATTGAT
>JAZQVB010000069.1:0-12357 GCA_045631605.1 Anaeroplasma sp. | reverse complement strand
AGCTGCTGGTGAAACTGCTGAATTTGGTGTTTCTTCTAACAGATTCGTATTATTCGGTTTAGTTGCTCAATTATAATTATATTAAGCAATAAAGCTAATTAAAATTTAAATAAACGGTTCTAAGCTACGGTTTAGGACCGTTTTTTAAGTAAAAAAAGGTACAATGTTTTATATATTGTACTATTATGTTTGCTAATGGAAATTAATTATTATATAATAATTAAAAGGAAAAATTTTTATAAGGAGGCTTATATGACAAGATTAAAGAAAATTTTCTTTGCATTAGTTTTATTTATGGCCATGTTTTTTGTTACTTCATGTAACGATACACCTGCACCAAGTAATTCTAATGTTAACAAGGATATCAGTATGTCAACTATAACTAAGAGTTCTGCTGGTTTAATGAGTATTTCTGTTGATTCAACAAACTCAAAAACTGAATACTTCTTAGGTGAAAAGTTTGATTCTACTGGTTTAAAGGTTACTGCCACATTTGTTGAATATATTGATGGTCAACGTGTTTCAACTGATGTAGTATGTACTTCTAATATAACTATCGATGATAGTCTTGTGGATATGTATGTTGCTGGTGTATATCCTGTAACAGTTACATATAGAAAAGGTGTTCAAACACAAACTACAACTTATACTATCAAGGTTAGATCTAACATTTTAGGTGTTTCTAATGTTAAATATATTGGCGGTTTAGATGTAAAATTAACTAATAAAGCTGGAAAAGAAATTCAAACAGTTGATACATTATTATTCTCTGATTACTATTTCAATCCAACATTTACTATAAAGTATTATCAAAACGAACAACCATATAATGGTGGTGCTAACGATATAGAAATTGATGTGGATAAGTTAGAGATTACAGGCTTAGATCAAGTTAATGTTAATAAGGCTGGTTCTTATTTAGTAAGATTTGTATATACTGGACCAAAGGTAGTTATCGATGGTAAGGAATATGAAAATAAGGTATCTACATTCGTTGTTTTCAACGTTTATGATAGAGTTACAAAGATTTCATTCTATGCTGGTGAAACAGAATTTGGTGCTTCAATCAATGATTTCACATATTCTGATTGGTATCTTGAAGTAACTAGAGAGGTTTCTGGAGAAAAGATAACTAAGTACAATCCTTCAATTTTCACAATTTCTGGTGTAAATCAATATGTTGCAGGTTACCAAAATGCAACCATCTCTCATAACGAAAACGGTGTATCTACAGTTGTAGAAATTAAGGTTACACCTTCAGCTAATGTTAAGCTTGCGACTAACTTCGAATCAGGATTTGAAGCATATACTGCAAACAATAGTGCTGTTGGTACTTATACATTAGATAATGGCGGATTCGTAAAAGCAAAATTGTCTAAGATTGCTGCTGGTTCTTCATTATCTAACGCAGACGTATCTTTTACTCATAAAGTTACAATTAAGTCAAGCGACTGGATTGAAGTTACGTTAGATAAGGCTGCTACTGTTATTGTTTACTTTACAACAACAGGTACAGATTCAAGAAATCTATTCTATTTAGATGAAGAATCTGGAGAATATTTAGCTTATGCTGAATCAACAGAAGATACAAAAATGATTTCAAAATTAACAATTACATTTGACAAGGCAGGATCATATAGATTTAATACTGAATCAAGCGGTATCTATTTATATGGTGTTGTTATTGGATATATCTAAAAGGAGGTAAGAAAATGAAATTTAGACATATTTTATCGACAATTGCATTATCATTAGCTGCTATTGTATCTTTAAGTTCATGTGGAGACTCTGCTCCTTCACAAAGCGGTTCTTCTCTTACCCCTGCAATTCCAACTAAGGGTAAAGTAATTTATGTTTCTCCTGATGCGCCTTACCGTGATACAGATGGAACAAAAAAGAACCCTCATAACTTTCTTAACGCTATTACACAAGCTGAAGCAGGTACAACTATCATATTAAAAGAAGGTATCTATAGTTATCATTTCAGACTTGAATTAGAAAATAGTGGTAATCCTAATAATTATATTAATATTACAAACGAAAATGGTGGCGAAGTTATTTTTGACTTCTCAAAGATGGCTTTTGCTGGTGAAAATCGTGGTATCCAAATTTATGGAGACTTCTGGCATATTAATGGTATTACAATTAGAGGCGCTGGTGATAACGGTATGTATATTGCTGGTGACCACAATATTATTGAAAACTGTATCTTCTATAACAATAGAGATACTGGTTTACAATTAGGTCGTGGTTATTCATCTGAAACAACTATCGCAGATTGGCCTTCATTTAATTTAATCGCAAACTGTACATCATTTGCAAACTATGATGATGAAACTAAGGGTGAAAACGCTGATGGTTTCGCTGCAAAGCTTACAGTAGGCTTTGGTAATATCTTTGATGGCTGTATCGCATATAGAAACTCAGACGATGGTTGGGATATGTATGCAAAACAAGATTCAGGTAATATCGGTACTGTTGCTTTATATAACTGTGTTGCTTTCGAAAATGGTTTCTTACCATATAAGATTGAACAAACAGATTATGAAGGTAATATTTATGAAACATATAACACAGCTGACGGTGATGGTATCGGATTTAAGCTAGGTGGTTCTACTATGGAGGGTGACGTTATCGTTGAAAACTGTCTTGCCTTCAATAATAAGCTTCATGGCTTTGGTGATAACTCTAACCCTGGTGTTTTAAATTTAAGAAACTGTACTGCTATTAATAACTGTATCGGCTTAACTGACGATGGTGATGTTAAGGAAAGAGGTATTGATGGTACAGTTAATAAGTCAAACAACTTCGACTTAGCAAGAGATAACAACTCTTACAACAACTACTATGGTTTATTATCTTATGTAAATAACCAAGAAAACTTCAAGGCTGACGAAGATAGTAACTATAACCTTGATGCCTTTAGAGGTAGCGTTGCTTATAGTATTTTCCAAACTAACTATAAAAATGGTAAAGAAGTTTATACTATGTTTGAAGAATATTCAGATGCTTCTGTTTATAGAACTGAAAGAGTTGACGTTAACTTCTCTGCAGGTACAAACTTCAATGGTATGAACGACGATTGCTTCGCAGATTTAACACCAATTAACGCAAAATGTACTTCAGTTGAAGATTTAAGTTCTTTAGCAAAATATCATACAGAATTTAGAAATAAAGATATGTCAGTTAACATGGGTGACAAGTTCAAGTTAATTGATGAATATTTATTACAATTTGTTTGTGGTAATCAAATTGGTGCTAATTTATCTAAATCTAGCGAAAGCGAATATACTCACTATGCATTTGCAGGATTTGAAGACTGTCAAACTGCTGATGAAGTAGCATGTAAAGCAGTTTATAACCAACTTGAAATTCTAGCAGATCAAAATGCTGTATATCAAGATTTTGAAGTACCAAGATATATCTATAACTGTGATATTAACTGGTCTTCATCAAATCCAAGTGTTTTATCATTTAATTTAGACGAAAAGATTTCTGTTTCAAAAACAATTTTCTCAACATTTAATGTTATTTCTCCAAATGAAGATACTCCTGTTACTGTAACTGCTACAATTACTTGTGGTGAAGCAGTATTAACAAAAGAATTTGAGGTTGTTGTTAGAACTAGAAACCAATCTTTAGGTGAATTAACTCTAATGGGCTCTAAGGCTGTTCGCGTTAATATTTATGGCTTCTATGAGGCTCCATATATTTACGCAACAGACAATTCTTCTTCTGATGCAAGCGAATTAAGCCCTAATTTATATGAATTAACTTATTCTTACAAGTTTGCTAAGGATAAGAACTCTGATTTCTTCCCTGTAAATGGTGTTTATACATCTATGCCAGGTGTTTACGAAATCTCAGTTAAAGCTAAATCTTTAGTTTTAGCAGATAATGGTAAAGAATCTAACTTTGTATACCATGTTTATGTTGTTGACCCTAACTGTAGTGTAGACTTTGTAAACAGCGAATATGAAGTGAAGTTATTTGGTGATGGTTATGCAATAGCTGGTAACCTATCAAATATCGATGGTTACGTATATTCTATTTATTCTGAAACTGCTCTAACAAACGTTACGGCTTCAGACATCATTGCAAATCCAAATGCTCAAAAACAAGAAATATTAACAGATAACATTAATGCAATATTCCATGCAGATAATGCTTCTGGTAAGCCATATTTCGTTTACTTCACAGTATCAAACAGAAACAATTCAAACAATATGAATGTTTATTCATTTGAAGTTTATACAAAGTCAGTTTCTACTGTAGCTGAATTCAATACTTTAGCTAGAACAGGTACTCTTCCAGGAGTAGAAAACCCAGTTCAAACTATTTTCAACCTTGAAAATGATTTAGACTTCTCTGGTTATGATTATGATGTTGATACAACTGGTACTTTCACTGGTTTATTCAATGGTAACGGTCACAAGATTTCTAATGTTGCTATTAATAAGTATGGTGAAAAGAACATTAATATGTTCTTCAAGGTTACTGGTACAGTAATGAACACTAAGTTCGAAAATATCGAAATTAACAACACAAATATTGCGTCTGGTAAGCAAGTATCTATTATCGGTGAATTACAAGGTGGTTACGTTTCTGATATTCATGTTAAGAACGCTTCAGTATCTTCTTATCAAAGTGCTGCTGGTGTTATCGGCCAAGTAACTGGTGGAGATAACTATGTTTCTCGTTGTTCATTAAATAATGATGAAAAACACGACATTTATGTATATAGTAAATATGCTGGTGGTATCGTTGGTAATGTTCAAAAGAACACTGACCAAAAGAGTGTAACAATTACAGTTGATAACTGTTATGTTAAATCTAATTTAGGTCGTCCTGGTGATAGCGGTACTGGTATTGATACTGGTGGTAATATCGGTGGTATCGTTGGTCGTGTAAAGAACGATTTTGATACATATTATACAACTGTTTACTCTTGCTACTACGAAGGAACAATTATTGCAAACGGTAACTACAATGGTGGTATCGTTGGTGGTTTTGAATCGGGTGTAGGTAATATTTCTATTACAAATAACTATGCTTTACCAAAATTCGTATTAAAGGGTGTAACTTATGACGCTAAGGAAACATTCTTAGCGAATTCAGAAGATTCTTATAATTATGCACACAAAAATGCCAGCCCAATTGTTGGTAGATATACTGTGTTTATGAATGAATACAATTCACATTCTAATATAGGTTCTTGGTGTGAATACTCATCTTCGTTAATTGTTTCTGTTTCTATTTACTTCAATTTAAGTTCGTTTGATGAAGAATCATCAGATGTAATTTTATATGTTCCAACTAAAGAATTCTTAAAGAATTTCTTAGTTATCGATTTCGATAACGCTTGGTCATATATCGACAGCAACGGTACAATTATTCTAAAAGCTCAAGAAAACTGGTAATAAAGAAAAACAACAGGTATGTTTTGTGCATACCTGTTTTTTCTTTATCTATTTATTTATTATAAACGAGACTCCTACCTCATCATTAACAATTGTTAAGTTGTAATCGAAAAAATTAACAATCTTTTTTGCAATCGACATTCCTAATCCAAATTGTCCTTTACTTCCTTTTTCGTATGGCTTAAATATAGATTCTATAAAATCTTTATCTATATGTTCTCCATCATTATATATTCTTAATCTATTTTCTTTTAAAACTATTTTTATTTTGTTTTTTGCGTATCTTTTTGCGTTATCTATTATATTATCTATAACAGTGTACCAATTATCCTTATAGCCGTCAAAATATATATTATCTTCTAAATCAAGCTCGATTGATACATTAATTTCATATTTATAATTAGATAAAACATCTAAAATTATGTCATTTATATTAACTGATTCAAATTCTTTATCCTTTAGTAAATATTCTAATGAATTATATTCTAAAAGCCTATTCACCTTTTTTTGTAATACTTCTGTTTGTTCTAATATTACCTTTATTGTATTTTCGTCTCCCATGCCATCGATTTCCGCTTCTGCATAAGATTTTATAACTGTAATTGGTGTTTTAAAGTCGTGTGATAGGTTTTGTAGCATTTCTTGTTTTGTTTTTTCATTAGACGAGATTTCTAATCTCATTTTTTCAATTGATCTAGATAATTCACCTATTTCATCTAAGGAATTATCTACATATGTAGATTCATACTTGTTCTTTGGTAAATCTATAATATGATTTTGTATTCCTTTAATTCTTTTTACAAACTTATTACTCCAAAAAAGAATAGTAGAAATAGCTAACAAAACAACTAGAAAATATGTAATATTTGTTGTAAAACCTACAGTTTTTACAACCTGATTAATGTATTCGTCATCTGTAAAGATCATTGCATAAGCATCGGAATCTGACTTTGGTAAATATACATAATATATTGTTTCGTTTTTAGTTGTAACCTTATCTTGTATTTTCTTTTTTATATTATTATTGTTGAATAATAATATAACTTCGTCAATTTGTTGTTGCGTTAAATATTTAGCGGTATTATCGTTATATATTTTACCGTTCTCATCTTTTATAATTATTCCTACATCTAAATCTGTAATGTTTTCGGTATATTTTATATCATCGTCTACATTTATAAGCAAAAGATAAGTAGATAGTCTATTATATAATTCTTTTTCTGCTAATGTTGTTGATGCTTTTAGGGTAATAAATGAAAACGCAAGAGAAGCAACCATTATAACAAGTAATATAATTAAGGTTAATTGTGCTGTAATGTTTATTTTCTTCATAAATTTAACCTTACGCTAATAATCTGTAACCAAACCCATATATCGTTTCTATATTTAAATTTGGCATTTTTAATCTTAATCTTCTTAATAAATCATCAACAACTCTATCACTTCCATAATAATTAACTCCCCAAACATAATCTAATATTTGATTTCTAGAAAAAGCTTTAGATTTATTTTTTAAGAAAAATGTTAATAAATCATATTCCTTACTTGTTAAATTTATATTTACGTTATTTTCAAAAACCATACGTCTTTCAAAATCTACAACATATCCACTAATTGTTTCTTGGTTGGTGTTAACCTGTTTTGTATATGTTCTAACTAATAAATTTTTAACTCTCAGCATCAATTCACGAATAGAATATGGTTTAGAAACATAATCATCTCCACCAAGCTCTAATCCCATTATTTTATCAATATCTTGATTTCTTGCAGAAGTGAATATTATAGGCTTATTTATATTTTTTGTTCTTATTTCTTTAATTAAATCGTAACCTGAAATAACACCCGGAAGCATTATATCCAAAATCCATAAAGAAATATCGTCTGATATGGCTTTTTTTGCATCTTCACCATTACTAAAAGAAACAACCTCATATCCCTCGTTTTTTAAATATTTCTCTACTAATGTAGCTAAATTTAATTCATCCTCGACTAATCCTATTTTATACATAACATCACTACCTTCCTTGTTAATTATATACCCAAAATGAATAAAGAACAACCTCTTGGTTGTTCCTTACTCTTAATTGGGAGAGTTATAGTTTGCTTATGAAAAAGATATCTACCTATGTAGGGAAATAAGATAGATTCTGTCCCTTAAGACAATTATAGTATACCCTCAAATTATTGTATTAATTCCTTAATTTTATGTGAAATTATGTGAGATTAGTCTTCGTCATACATGTCTTCATAATCATCCATGTATTCTGTATACTTATCCTCATCAAATGAATCATCAGAATCATCTAAATCATCTTCTGAATCTTCGTATTCAAGATCGTCATCGAAATCTTCTGAATCTTCATCAAGATCTTCGTCATCTGTATCTTCATCATCTGTATCTTCATCTTCGTCTTCAAGATCTTCGTCTTCATCTTCAAGATCTTCATCATCTATATCTTCGTCTTCATAATCTTCAATAATTTCTTCTTCATCTTCGTCAGCCTTAGAATAGAATGCAGAACCATCCTTTTCAAATTGTTCAAGTGGTTGACGAGATTTTAAATCCCAAAGACCATCACCCATATATACAAATTTAGAACTTGTAGTAATGTCTACATATAGTTTT
Organism: Anaeroplasma sp.; assembly: GCA_045631605.1. GTDB lineage: Bacteria > Bacillota_I > Bacilli_A > Acholeplasmatales > Anaeroplasmataceae > Anaeroplasma. Next base: position 4,311 of record JAZQVB010000069.1, on the reverse strand, counting down.
GTTGCTAAAGCGCCTGTTTCATCTGTTAGACCCTTAAGTTCTAAAACTTCTTCAATTAATTTATAAATATTTTCCACAGTTCCTTTTTGCTCCATTAGCTTAACTGCGATTTCTAATAATGACATTTGTGAAATATTTTCCATGTTTATTCCTCCATAAATGAAATGCTATTATATTTTACTTAAAAAATATATAATTTGCAAGTGTTTAATGCAATAATATCCATATTTTATGTGTTGAAATTTCTTCTTCAAACAAAAACATATTATATTCTATACTTATTTTATTTTTCTTTATATCTAATACCTTTGTTTCTACATAAAAATCGAATTCTAAGCCTAGATTATTCTTGTAATATGCCTTTGTTTTTTTGTTTTTTTCAAAAAGCACATTCGTATTATAATCTCCTGATCTTATTAATTCAACAGATGAAGACTCAATTTTTAATTCAATTGTTGTGTTTGGCATAGACTCGTCCTTAAAAAAGATAGAATTATCCTTTTGTTCACCTTTTGTTTTGAAAAAAATTTTCTCATTTTCGTTATCTATACTATGAAATGTTACTATCATAAAAAAACCTCACAAAATTTGAAAAAATAACAAAATTATAAAGCCTGGAAGCCTTAAAAATCCTAGTATTAAAATAGATAAAATAGTAAATGGTATTCTAAAATTTATAAATTGTCCTATAAAATTTATAACAATAACACTTACTATTCCTATTACTATTGATTTTATTATATATTTTATTGAAGAAGCCATAAAATCACCTATTAATTTTATGGCTTTTTATTTATTAATATTCACGACGGCCTTCAAATGCTTTTAAAACTGTCATTTCATCTGCATATGATAAATCTCCACCTACTGGTAATCCATGGGCAATTCTTGTTATTTTTATATTATATTCTGCAAGAATTTCTTTTAAATATCTTGCTGTTGTTTCTCCCTCAAGAGTAGCGTTTGTAGCTAGAATTACTTCATCAATTTCTTTTGATTTTACCTTATCTATTAAGGTATCAATGTTTAAATCTTTAATAGATATACCTTTAGAAAAACTAATTGCTCCATTTAATACATGATATATACCTTTGTATTCTTGAACCCTTTCAAGAGTTAATAAATCCTTAACTGTTTCAACAACTAGAATTTGCTTATGATTTCTAGATTTGTCAGCACAAATTGAGCATAAGCTTCCTTCAGTCATATTTCCACAGGATTCACAAATATGAATATCCTGCTTCAAGCTAAGTAAAGCATTTGAAAAATCTATAATATCCTCTTCAGATAGGTTAAAAAATGTGTATAAAGCGTATCTTTCAGCTGTTTTTTTACCAACTGATGGTAAATTAGCATAGCAATCTATTAAATCTAATAGTGCTTTAGGGTATTTATTCATTAGAATAAACCAAATCCACCGAATCCGCCTAATAGTTTTTGGCTTTCTGCATCGATTTTCTTACTAGCATCATTTAAAGCTAAAACAATCATATCTTGAACCATTTCTAAATCGTCCTTAGCTGCCTCTTCATCAATCTTAACAGAAACAACTTGGTGGTTACCCATAACCTCAACTGAAACTACACCACCGCCAGCAGTACCTGTAAATATTGTTTTTTCAAGCTTTTCTTGAGCTTCCATCATTTGTTTTTGCATTTTTTTGATTTTCATCATTTGTTGTTGATTCATATAATTAATCCCCCTTAATTTTTAGTGTTCCATTATCAAAATAGTTTGCTACTAAATCCTCTAGTTTATTTTGTACTGGGGCATCAGTAGCAGTAGGAGTAACTCTACGCTTTACTCCTATTTTTATATTATCCAAAATAGGCTTTGGATTTGTTTCTGGATTATATTTGTTTTTATAATCATTTATTATTTTACTCCAAACTGACTTTGGAACACAAATATAATCTTTAATATTTAAATCAAATTCTTCAAATATTTTTGTTAATGTAATAAAGTTTTCATAAGCCATAACCTTATTACAGAAGCCCGTATCCTGAAGCTCTACAATAAAAGAGTCATCACTAACCGCAACAATTTTACCTCTTGTTATCATTTGAACAGAGAATACGTCTAAATATTTATTATTAATTTGATTCCAAACATCTAACAATTTCTTTCTATTATCTCTATTTGCGTTATTTAAGATAACTTCTATATCCTTTATTGTTATTTCAGCTTCAGAATCAATAGAAGAAGATTCTATATTTTTTGGCTTGTTATTAACCTGTGCCAGTATTTCTTCCTTAGTTGTTGTAGGAATAAATGTTGGTTGTGTAACTGGTTGTTCTTTTTTAACCGCAAAATCGCCATTAGTAAGCATTCTTATAGTCTTTTCTAAAGATTCTACTCTATCTGCTAAGGAATGCTCAGTATTTAGCTTAAAATCGTTCATTTTTAGAATAGCTAGCTCTAAAAATGCTCTTTTTTGAGTTGAGAATCTCATTTGATTTAAAGCATCATTTAATATGTCTAGCCAATGATATATAATTCCTTTTGCTATATTATCTGCTAATTCCTTAAATTTTGCGTTATTAAACATTATTTTCTCTTCAATAATTGCATTATTCTTATATAACAATACATCTCTTAAGAAAATTATAATATCGTTAATAATTCTAGGAACTTCCTTACCTTCTTTAATTATATTATTTAATAAAACTACAGCGTCTGTTTCGTTTTCGCTTGTACAAGCATTTAATAAATCTATAATTTTTAAATAAGATACATTACCACTTACAGCTAATACATCATCTAAAGTTATTTCATCATTTACACTAAATGATATACATTGATCAAATAATGATAAGGCATCTCTCATTCCGCCTTCGGCGCTTGTTGCAATTTGATTTAATGCTTCCTCATTAATTTTAATGTTTTCTTCAGCTGCTACAATCTTTAATCTTCTTAATATATCATCTATTGATATTGATTGAAAATCAAATCTTTGGCAACGAGATAAAATTGTATTTGGTAGCTTATATGGCTCTGTTGTTGCAAGAATAAATATAACATGCTTTGGTGGCTCCTCTAATGTTTTTAATAATGCATTAAAGGCTGCATTAGATAACATATGAACCTCATCTATAATATATACCTTATATTTACCTACAGAAGGCAAATATTTAACTGTATCTCTAAGGGCTCTGATATCATCTGCACCATTGTTAGAAGCAGCATCGATTTCAATAACATCAGACACTGTTCCTTTTGTTATTCCTTTACAAATTTCACATTCACCACATGGCTCTAAGCCTGGACCATCTACGCAGTTCATAGCCTTTGCCATAATTTTAGCTAAAGTAGTTTTTCCTGTACCTCTAGGTCCACAAAATAAATATGCATGAGCAACCTTATTTAATTTTATTGCGTTTTGCAATGTTTTTATAATGTGCTCTTGACCTACAACCTCTGAAAACCTTTGAGGTCTATATGCACGATATAGTGCTACATATGCCATATTTTTTCCTCCTTTATCCAAAATAATATATATGCTTTACTCCATTACTATCAAAATAATGATAATAGGATATATACGTTTCTTTTGTTACTATTAAATCATAAATAGAAGTAGTGAAATCATCCTTATTTAAATCAAAACCTATATGACCAAATACCTTTGATACTAAATCACTACAATAAGATTTATTTGTTGTATCAAATAAAAATGTGTAATTATAAGGATCACCTATATAGCTTGTTGCAAGAGAAATTATTTCCTCTCTTTGCTCCTTTGTCATTTTTACTCTTAAACCAATAACCTCATTAAAATATTGTTGAGTTACCCAGTAATTTCTATTGTTAATTGCTGGATTTTCATCCATATTAACTCCTGTAATTTCTACCGATTGATAATCATCCACGCTTATTTCATAATCTCTATATTTGTTCATACATATAGTGGCATGTCCGCCTGCAAAAAATGAAACAACTCCACTTATAATCGGATTAAAAAGTGTCGCTTCTGTAGAAACAACAATATCTCCTTCATAGCCTGGTAGAATCTCTTTGTTATTGATTGTATATGATGGTAATTCATCACTATTATAAATTATATAATGCTTTTCAGCTTCTGTTGATAATTCAGGCTGATAAACTCCTTTTGATATAAATTCATTTACTAAAATTATCTTTTGTACATTTTTCACACTAGCTGTTGAAAAAGCACCTATAACTATAAATAATATTAAACTTTTTATTATTAAAAAAACTATTTTTATATTTTTTCTCATACGTTTATTTTACCACATTTTTAACAATTATAAAAGAAAGATTAGTAAATATAACATTATATTTTTTATTTTA
>JAZQVB010000068.1:0-13833 GCA_045631605.1 Anaeroplasma sp. | reverse complement strand
AGAATATAATTAGGAGAATTATTATGAATAAAATTAAAAGACTAGTGTCTTATGTGTTTATATTTGTTGTAATGATTGTACTTGCTTCATGTTCTAAAACAGAATTTGAAGGCGATATTACTTTAAGCTCTACAAGAAGCAAGATTACTGCAAACGTTACATTAGGCTATAACAGTAAGATTGAAGAAGGAAAAGCTAAGGCTTATTTAAAATTATATTTAATTGATGACGGTGTGGAGGAATATGAGAGTTCTGACAAAACTTTATCTTTTGGCGCTAGTTATACATCTTCAACTGCAGAATTTACAAATTTAGTTCAAGAAACTGAATACAAGGTCTATTTATATGTAACTTACAATGGTAAGGACTATAAGATTGATAGTGAAACTATTACTACAAAGCCTGCTTCAACAGAAGAAGCTCCTGAGGGTATTTCTAATGTTGATGAGCTAATCGGTATGGCTAATGATCCAAGCGGTCATTATGAGCTATTATGTGATATCGATTTTGAAGGTGCAACAATGAATGAAATTTTTACATCTTCAACATCAAAGCAATTTACAGGTACATTTGATGGTAATGGATATACTATTTCTAACTTTAAGCTAAAGAGCTTAACTAATATTGGTGTATTTGGTTATATCAAGAATGCTAAGATTAAGAATTTAAATCTTGAAAATGTTACAGGCGATTTCTCAACTGGTAGATCAACTGCAAACATTGGTGCATTATGTGGTAGTGCTTATAATTCAGTAATCGAAAACTGTACAGTTAATGGCTTCACATTAACTATTCAACAAAATTCATCAGCTACAATTAATTGTGGTGGTTTAATTGGGTTAGGAGAAAATGTAAGCATTAAGAATTCAAATGTTGAAAACGCAAATATTACATTCACTAGAAGTAGATATAAAACATCATTAGGCTTATTTGCTGGTAAGCTTACTGGTATCGCTGTTGATAATGTATTAGTTGAAAATTGTTATGCAAAGGGTTCATTAACAGTTAATTGCTATTACCCTAAGGATGGTTCAACTTATATCGGTGGCTTCATTGGTAACATTGGTTCACAAAGCTTAGTTAATAATTCATATGCTGTTGCTGATATTATTGTTTCAAAATATGTTAACTCAACTTTCGAATATGATTTTAATTTAGCAGTTGGTGGATTTGTAGGTGTTAATAATGGTGGTTCTATCAATGTTACAAACTGCTTAGCTGTTGCTGATATTACAGGTTATGCAGGTGCTGTACCTGGTGATGATGCAGTTGTTGATTATACAGGTGAATTATTCAGCTATACTTCATCAGTTAAGTTTGGTGGATTTGCTGGTTATTTAATTGCACCATATGATAAGATTGAAAATTGCTATTATGTTGCAAAGACTAATGGCATTAGCGTAAATGCTAAGGAAAATAAGGTTGAAGAAGATACTGAAGTAAAGATGCTATATGTAGAAAATACAGTTGGTTATGAGGTTAACCCTGATAACATTGGTACAATTAATATCTATACATCATTCGATTCAGTTTTTGATTACAGCTCTTTATCAGAAGAATTAAAGGCTGTATGTAAGGATTATATTGTATCTTAATAAAAACAAAATAGAGCATTCGTGCTCTATTTGTCATATATGGAGGTGTTTATTATGGGATTAGTTTTATATAATTCATTAACAAATAAAATGGAAGAATTTAAGCCTATAAATGGCAATAAGGTTAATATGTATGTATGTGGTCCTACAGTTTATAACTACATTCATATTGGTAATGCTAGACCTGTTATTTTTTATGACATGATGAAAAGATATCTTGAATTTTTAGGATATGAGGTAACATATGCTTCAAATATCACAGATATTGATGACAAGATTATTAACAAGGCATTAGAGGAAAATAAATCTGAGCGTGAGGTTGCTGGATTCTTTGAGGAGCAATTCTTTAAGGCAGTAGATATGGTTGGATCTAAGCGTCCAGATTTAGTTCCACACGCAACTGACTATATTCCACAAATGATTGATTTTATTCAAAAGCTTATTGATGAGGGATATGCATACAATGTAGATGGTGATGTATATTTCAGAGTTGGTAAGGTTGAGGATTATGGTGTATTATCTAATCAAATTAGTGAGGATTTAGATAGTGGTGCTAGAATCTCTGTAAGCGACAAGAAGGAAAGTCCGCTTGATTTCACATTATGGAAGAAAACAAATGTTGGTATTAAATGGGATTCTCCATTTGGATGTGGTAGACCAGGATGGCATACAGAATGTGTAGTAATGAACCATAAGCTATTTGGTGATGTTATTGATATTCATGGTGGTGGTATGGATTTAAAATTCCCACATCATGAAAATGAGATTGCACAATCTGAGGCTTTATATCATAACCATTTAGCTAAGTATTGGCTACATGTTGGTAGATTAGATTTAAGAGGCGCTAAGATGAGTAAGTCTTTAGGTAACTGTATTTATGTTAAGGATTTAGCATCATCTAGAGATGGTATGGTACTAAGAAGCTTAATTTTATTCTCACCATATAGAAGTATCATTAATTTCTCTGAGGAGCTAAAGTCTCAATATGAGAAGGAATATGATAAGTGGGTAAGAGCATATAAGCAAGCCTTATATGAATTACAATACAAGGGTATTGAGGATTCAGGTGTTGATACTGATGCTATTGAGCAATTTAAGGCTTATATGAATGATGATTTTAATGTTCAAAATGTTTTAACATTAATTACAAATTTAGTTAAAGATGTTAATACATCATTACGTAGCAAAAATTATGATGTATTAGCTACAAAGCTTAATACATTCAAAACAATTCTTGATGTTTTAGGTATCAATTTGTTCGTTAATAAAATGAACGATGAGGAATTAGATGTTTATAAGCTTTGGAATGAGGCAAGATTAAACAAGGATTTTGCTGCGGCAGATAAATATAGAAATATGTTAGTTGATTGGAAGATATTATAATTATGGATTTAATGCAATCTAATGGGCTTACTCTAGCGTATATTGGTGATGCAGTATATGAGCTTTATATACGAGAGTATGTTATTAATCAAGGCTTTACAAAAGTTAATAAGCTTCATAAAGAGGTAATTAAGTATACTAGTGGTAATGCTCAGGCTAGATTTATGCATTATTTTCTTGAGAATAATATATTAACTGATGAGGAAATCACTTATTTTAAAAGAGGTAGAAATTCTCATGTTAATTCATCTAGAAAAAATATGGAATTAAAGGATTATTTAGATGCTACAGGATTTGAAGCGTTGATTGGTTATTTATATTTAAGTAATAACCAAGAAAGACTAAAGGAATTAATTACTATTGCAATTGAAAAAGGAGGTAATTCTTAATGGCAAATAAAGAAACAATCGATAAATTATCAGAAGAAGATTTAAATGAAGTGCTAAATAAAGAAGAAGAGGATTACACAGCTGATTGCGATAATGATGATTGTGATGATGAATTTGATACACCAATTGTCTATAAGGATGAGTTTGAGCCTATTAAGGTTTCGGCAGAGCCTAAAAATGCTTATCCTTATGAGATGGATAATTTAACACCACGTCAAAGAGATAAGGCTGCTAAAAAAATTAAAAAGCAAAGAGAAAAGCTAATTAAAAAGCATCGTAAGGCTTTAAAGAAAAATCCTGCTAGATTAGTTAGATATAATCCTGATATTGAGGTAGGCTTAACTAAGGATATAGTTGAATCAAGAATTATTGATGGTTTAGTTAATGAAACTAAGAGTAAATCAAATAAATCTATACCAAAGATTATTTTTTCAAATATTTTTACATTCTTTAATGTTTTAATTTTCCTTATTGCAGCCTGCTTAATTTTAGTAGGAGCATATACAGATTTAGTATTCTTATTAATTGTAAGCTGTAATATAATAATCGGTATTATTCAAGAAATAAGAGCTAAAAACATGATTGATAAATTATCATTAATGTCAGCTCCAACAGCAATTGTTAAGCGCAATGGTAATAATCAAGAGATTTATGTTAATGAGGTAGTATTAGATGATCTATTATTACTTGAAAATGGTAGACAAATTTGTGCTGACTCTATTGTTGTAGATGGTACTGTTGAGGTTAATGAATCACTATTAACAGGTGAATCAGATCCTATTGTTAAGCGCGTAGGAGATATGCTGTTATCTGGATCATTTATTGTATCAGGTAGATGTACTGCAAGAGTAGATAAGGTAGGTAAGGATAATTATATTGAGGAATTAAGCTCACAGGCTAAGAAATATAAGAAGCCTAAATCAGATTTATTATTCTCATTAAATCTTATTATTAAGGTTATGTCGTTCCCGGTTGTATTTATCGGAATATCATTATTCTTTATAATGTATTTTAATAATTATATTAACATTGTTACATCTGTAAGAAAAACCGCAGGTGCGATGATTGGTATGATTCCATCAGGATTATTCCTAATGTCATCAATTGCGTTAATGGTTGGTGTTATTAGATTAGCTCAAAAGAATGTATTAGTTCAGGAATTATATTGTATTGAAATGCTAGCCAGAGTAAATTGTATCTGCTTAGATAAAACAGGTACTATTACTGATGGTACAATGGTTGTAAAGAATGTAGTTGATTACAATGAGGTATCTGGGCTTGCGACTAGAAATATAATATCTGCAATGCTTAATGCACTGCACGATAATAACCTAACTAGTCAAGCGTTAAAGGATAAGTTTGGACTAGGTAAAAGAATTAAGCATGTTGCGGCTATACCATTTTCTTCACAAAGAAAATATCAAGCCGTTACATTTGATAAATATGGAACATTTATATTAGGTGCTCCTGAATTTGTATTAAATGGCGAATTTAATAGATATAAGAGTGATGTTAACAAATATGCTTCACTAGGATATCGTGTGTTATGCTTAGCACATAAAACAGGAATTATTACAGATGGTAAGCTACCAGATGGAGATATTACTGTTGTATCAATGATTTTAATTGAGGATAATATTAGACCTGATGCTATAAACACTATTAAATATTTTAAAGAATCAGGTGTTAAGGTAAGAGTAATTTCAGGTGATAACCCTATTACTGTTTCTAAAATAAGCCAAAGAGCTGGAATTGAGAATGCAGAGCAATATATTTCACTTGATGGCTTATCAGATAGCGAGGTTATTAATGCAGCTACTAAATATACAGTATTTGGTCGTGTTTCTCCAGTTCAAAAGAGATTAATCGTTCAAGCATTAAAGGATAATGGAGATATCGTTGCCATGACTGGTGATGGTGTTAACGATATTCTAGCCTTAAGAGAGGCTGACTGCTCTATCGCTGTTGCTAGTGGTAGTGAGGCTGCTCGTAATTGCTCACACCTAGTTTTAGTTGATTCAAATTTTGACTCAATGCCATTTGTTGTTCAAGAGGGTAGAAGAGTTATTAATAATGTTACTAAGGTTTCAGCGCTTTTCTTAACTAAGACAATATTCTCATTATTCTTAGCTATTCAAGCATTATTAATTGGCGAATATCCTATTTCAACTAACCAATTAATCTTAATTGAATTACTTGCGATTGGTGTTCCATCATTATATTTAGTTTGGGAGCCAAATAATGAGCCTGTTACAGGTAAGTTCCTGTACAACGTATTAAAGGAAGCTCTCCCTGGTGCGTTAACAATATTATTAATTTCTACATTGGTATTCTCATTTTCAGAATCATTAACATTAGATACCGTAAGTAGAAATACCATAATAATTATAGCGGCAACACATACATGTATGATGGTTTTATTTAAGGCATGTAAGCCATATAACCCAATTAGAAAGGGTATATGTATTTTCTGTTATTCCGCTGCAGCGTTTGCGGTATTATTTATACCGTCAATGCTTGAATTAAGACCTTTAGTTAAATCAGTTGAATATTATTCAAATAACATTACAACTGAGGTAATTGCGAAATATCCTACTATTGAAATTAGTAGAGATAATTTCTATGTTATTGATGGAAAAGTTATCTCACTTCAAACAAATAATAACTATTCAAATAATAATTTAACTGCTAAAATGAATGATAATAAGCTTTATTATGCAATCAACGGTACAATAATAGATACAGAGGTTGTTATGCCTAAGCTAAGCTATTCAGATGAGGGTAGAATTTATTTTGGTGGTTATAAGGTTGATAATTTAAAATATACTGATGACTTTAGCTCTTCATTAATTATCGATGAGGATGGATATTTATTCTATAAATCATCAACTAATATATTAACTGCAGTAAATATTAAGCTAGATAAGGCTAATGATTATTATGATTTCGATATTAATTATGGCGAGTATGACGAAAAAGAAGCAATTAAGCAATTTAAGGTTATGCCTAATGTTGAGATTAAGAATGGTGAATATATAATTAATGGTGTTCAATCTAGTGAATATAAATATTTAGCTCCAACCACATTAACACCTACAGAATTATTAGAATTCGAGGTTAAAATAGGTAAGAAGACGAATGATGATGGTGTTGAAAGATATGTATTATTAATAAATGGAAATCCTATTTATGCAACAATGAATACAGGAGTTCTTTCAACAGAACCATATTATATTGACCTACCTGATGTTACAACATCAGCTAATAGCGATGGCGATATTTATTTAGATGCAGTAGACACTGAATATTCAATATTCTCATTATATGGTGAGGAAAACACCAAGATTGATGAGGATGGTAAGCAATATAATACATATACTATTAGCTATATGTCAGGTGGAAGAAGAGTTAGCCTAGAATATAATCCAGATTTACATCAAATATTTGTTGATGGAGTATTAGATGAGGACTTTAGATTTGACAATATAAGAATTAATTCATTTAAGGGCTATTTAGATTTAAATAACAATCCTATTGATGTTAATAAGACTCTTTCTATTACGGCTAAAAATGGTGAGGGTGTATATAGCTTATATTACAATGGATCATATTATAAGATGTCTATCGTAGGGTCCTTAGATAATTCATTCTGTGCACCTACTATTGAGGTTACAAAGAGCGGTAAATTTATTATTAATGGCTATTATACAGAATATGAATCTACAGATCCTAATTTAAATCCTACAAAGGATAGCCAAAATTATTTAGTTATTGGCGGAGTTAAAACTAATTATAAGTTCTCAACTAATGATTTAATTATTACTCAAGGCGGTATGGTTCATTCTCTTACGGTTTCAGGATTTATATTCTTAGTAATGCTATGCTTAATTTCAGCTCCGATAATGAAGATTTTACAAAACTGTGTTCCATGGATTGTAAAGCAAGGATCATTAATTAAGCAAATTTTAGGAAGATATTAATTATAAGACTATGCAAAATTTTTGCATAGTTTTTCTTTTGGGTTGAAAAACAAAAATGTATGGGCTATATATACTTAGAGCATTCGTGCTATAAAATGATTGGAGTGATAAATATGTCAGATTTCGGATTATTATCTTTAGAGCATGTTAATAACAACATAATGGGTTTAAGAGCCCTAAGAGTCTTCGGAAGAAGCTGTATGGGTACGGATTTCGTTAATTTATTAGGTGGTTATGTTACAGACCAAGGCGCTTTTTATTGGTTAAAGGATAAAAAGGCTGGTATTCGTCCGAGTGTTTATTATATTGATGACTTAGGCACTGGAGGACTTCCTAAGACTAATAAATGTGAAAATTCAACATATTGTATAAGACCTATTATTTTATTAAATTCAATTAATAAATATAATGTAGTTTCTGATGCAAGTAATGATTATATGGAAATTGAATATGGTGAATTTCCTCAATCAGCTGTTAGCGGCAATAAGGCCAAAATGCTTGAATCACTATATTCATTAGGTACATTAAATAAAACAGGTAAGCTTTATACAATTAATGATCCTGGTAAAAACAAGAGTGATTCAAGACCATTTGTTCCTAAAAGCATTGCTGAATATGAATTATCTAGTAGTAGATATGTTCGTATTACTTCTGAAAGCTTAAATATTGGTAAGCTTTCAACTGGTGAGGCTCCTAAGGCTGGTGAAGCCTATTGGGTTAAGGTTGAGCCTATTAAATGGATTGTTGATAAGTTTAGTAAAATTTGTATATCAAGATGTGCGCTAATGACAGGTGTGCCATTTAATTACGCCAATAATTATAGTGGAGTGTTTAATGATTCTGATATTGCTAAATACTTTGATTTCTATTTTTCTGATGAGATTAATTCTTTGGAGGTTCCTAAGCCAAAGGAGAAGAAAAAGAGTAAGGTTACTGGAAAAAATAATACTACACCATACGGATTCACATATACAAACGCATCAGATGAGGATATCATTAAGGGTGCTATTTTATCAAATGTTGCGGTATTCCTGCACGGTAAGAGTAGTGATGGTAAGAGTGCGCGTGTACAAGCATTAGATCCAGATTGCGAAATTATATATTTAAGAAACGCAACACCTGAATCATTAAATGGTAAGAGTGCTTATAACTCTAATACAGGTGAGATGATTGATATACCTCCAACTTGGTATAAAAGAATTATGGAGAAGTGTGAAAAATATCCAGATAGAATTCACATTGTTTTCTTAGATGAGATTACTAATGCCCTACATTCAATTCAAGGTATGGCATTTAACATAGTATTAAATAAAGAGGTTAATGGTATTTGGAAGCTTCCTGATAACGTTAGAATTGTTGCCGCAGGTAATGACCTTGAGGATTCAATGGCTGCCAACACATTAGTTGAGCCTTTATTTAATAGATTTGCCCATGTATATATTAATACAACAGCTAAATCTTGGTTAAAATGGGCTTTAAATAGTACAGAGGGCGAATATTTACCTTATGAGGGTGAAAAGAAGAATCCTAAAATCCATCCAGCAGTTATTGCGTATATTCAATCTAGAGGCGATAGTGCATTACGTACAACATTTAATGGTAAAACACCAAATGCTGACCCACGCAAATGGGAGCTTGCGTCTAGAATTTTATATACAACAGGTAGACCTATGATGATTAAGTCATTAGTAGGTAATGAGATTGCTAAGGATTTTTGTACATTCTGTAAGCTAAATACATTATCAATTGCGGATGTAATTGAGGGCAGATACAATATTGAGGAGATTAGAAAATATGATGTTTCTAAGAAATCATTAGTTGTTGTTGCGATGTCTTTATGTGAGGAAGCTCACTTGGCGATTGTTAGAAGCTTTATCAAGAGACTAGAGCCTGAGCTTGTTAGTCAATTTGATAGCCTATGGCTTCAAAATAATCCAGATGGAGCTGACCTGCTTTCAAGTATTATAGATGGTGAGTAGTATGGATATTAATAAAATAATTTCAAGATTAAAATTTAGATACCCATTATTTACGACAGTTATTGAGCAATTAATATTTGTTGAGGATTATACAACGCCTACTGCCGCAACTGACGGCAGTATGGTTTTCTATAATCCACTATTCTTCAAGAGCTTAAATCAAAAGGAGCAGGTGTTTGTTATGGCACATGAGGTTTCTCATGTTGCGTTAAATCACTTGCCTAGATTAAAGGGAAGAGATATGTATATATGGAATATTGCTACAGACGCTGTAATTAATGCCTTTTTAGTTCGCGATGGATTACCTAAAATCGAAGGCCTAATTCATATTGATGATGCATTAGAATATTCTAGTGAGGAGCTATATGATAAGCTTATGAAGGATCCTAATTTTTTAGCTGAGGTTACTGGAGATGTAGAAAAGGCATCTGACGCTCATAAAAGATGGGGTCAAGGCCAGGATGATACTGATGAAAATGAGGATAAGTCTAAAGGTAATGGTAAGGGTAATCAATCTAAATCAAGGTCTAAGGGTGACGAGCTTAATTCTAATAATGGCGATTCATCTAATGATGGAGATGATGATAAAAAGGGTGCCTCAAGTGCACCATCCGAAAAGGAAATATTTGATAAAAACGCAGAAAAGCGTAAGGAAAACGAGGATAAGCTTAAGAAAAATGTTGGTAGCGGATTTAGCATCAATGTAAGAAATGATGATAGTCCTATTCGTGATATTAAGCAAATCGGAAAGAAGTCTAATTTAATAGATTGGCGCAGAGTATTAAGAGAAAATTGTAAAATGGATATGGATTATTCATTTAAGGATTGTCAAATTGAGGATGGTATATTAGTTTCTAGATTAATTGAAATACCATCAATAATGACTGAGATTTTAATTGATACATCAGGTTCTATTTATTCAAATTTATTAATTGCCTTTTTAAAGGAATGTAAGAATCTATTACAAACATCTAAGATTAAGGTAGCATGCTTTGATGATAAGGTTTATGATTTTGTCGATATTAGATATGATGAGGACCTTGAGAAGATGAAGTTTAAGGGTGGCGGAGGTACTAACTTTGCTGCTGCAGCTAAGGGATTTTCTAGGTTTGCTGATAATAAAATAATTTTTACTGATGGATATGGTACAATTAAAAATCCACCTAAGGATATAATTTGGGTTGTATTTACTCAAAATCATTATTTACCAAAGGAATGTAAAATTATTTATGTTAGTGAGGAAATGCTTTTGAAAAATAAAAAATAATATAAGCCATATTGATTATTCTTTGTTTTAATGTTAAAATATTTTAAAGTTTTGCTTATGGAGGTATATATATGGCTTATTATTATGACGAACCGTCACGTACATTTAGTGAATATTTATTAGTTCCTGGTTATTCAGATGAAAATTGCATTCCTACTAAGGTTTCTTTAAGAACACCACTTGTTAAATTTAAAAAGGGTGAAGAGCCTGCAATTTCTATGAATATTCCTTTAATTTCTGCAATCATGCAATCTGTATCAAATGATACAATGGCTGTTGCGTTAGCTAAAGAGGGTGGAGTATCATTTATTTATGGTTCTCAAACTATTGAAAATCAAGCTGCAATGGTAAGAAAGGTTAAAGGCTATAAGGCTGGATTTGTTGTTAGTGATTCAAATGTTTCACCTGAAAATACATTACAGGATATCGTAATGCTAAAGGAACAAACTGGACATTCAACTGTTGCTGTAACAGAGGATGGTACACCAAGTGGTAAGCTTGTTGGTATAGTAAGTAGTAGAGATTATAGAGTTAGTAGAATGGATCCTTCTACAAAGGTAAGCACATTTATGACTCCATTAGATAAGCTAGTAACAGCTCCTGTTGGTACAACCTTAAAGGTTGCTAATGACATCATTTGGGAGCATAAGCTAAATAGCTTACCAATCGTTGATGAAAATGGCTGCTTAGTTGCATTCGTATTTAGAAAGGATTACTCTTCTCATAAGGAAAATCCTCTTGAATTATTAGATGGTCAAAAGAGATATGTTGTAGGTGCTGGTGTTAATACTAGAGACTACGAGAAAAGAATTCCTGCGCTTGTTGAGGCTGGTGCTGACGTATTATGTATTGACTCATCTGAAGGCTTCACAGAATGGCAAAGAAGAGTTATTAAGTTTGTTAGAGAAAAATACGGAGATACAGTAAAAATTGGTGCTGGTAACGTTGTTGATGGTGATGGCTTCCGTTTCTTAGCAGATGCTGGTGCTGACTTCATTAAAATCGGTATCGGTGGTGGTTCAATTTGTATCACTCGTGAAACTAAGGGGATTGGTCGTGGTCAAGCTACAGCTGTAATTGATGTAGCTAAGGCTAGAGATGAATATTATAAGGAAACGGGTGTTTATGTACCTATCTGTTCAGATGGTGGTATTGTTCATGATTACCATATTACTCTTGCTCTTGCAATGGGATGTGATTTCTGTATGTTAGGTAGATATTTTGCTAGATTTGATGAATCTCCAACTAACAAGGTATTAATTAATGGTAATTACATGAAGGAATACTGGGGAGAAGGAAGTGCTAGAGCACGTAACTGGCAAAGATATGATATGGGTGGAGCTCAAAAGCTTTCTTTTGTTGAAGGTGTAGATTCATATGTTCCATATGCTGGTCCACTTCATGACACAGTAGGTGTTACATTAAGTAAGATTAGAAGTACAATGTGTAACTGTGGCGCACTTACAATTCCTGAATTACAAGAAAAGGCTAGAATTACTTTAGTAAGTAGTGTTTCTATTGTTGAGGGTGGAGCACACGACGTTGTTGTTAAGGATACAAACACACATAATTAATAATTATTTAGGCTACTTCGGTAGCCTTTTTACATAGATTTATATTTATTTTTCACATTTTAGTAAAAAATATCAAAAATAATGATATAATTACAATATAAAGAAAAGGAGCGATGTAATATGAAATATTGTAATGTATGTGGATATGAGAACTTTGATGATGCAAAATTTTGTCAAAAATGTGGCAATAATATTGTAGAAGTTCAAATTCAAGGCGAGGCTGAAACTACAAAAGTAATAGTTGAAAGAGTTAATAAGGCTGGTATGATTTTAGGTATTATTGCGTTAGGATTAATATTACCATGTTTCTCAGTTAGTTCAATAGGAAATATAATATTTAATTCAAAATATAATGCTGCAATCTTTAGTTCTCTAGTGTGCTCTTTAATATTTTCCGCAATGACTATTATTTCATCAATAGGATTAGGAAAATCAATTAGAGATAAGAATCAAGTAGGCAGAATATTAAATCCAATTGCTTTAGGTATTGGTTCGTTATTCTTTACTATTTATTTTAATCAATTATTAGAAATGTTTGCTTAAATTATGCGTTTTCATATTGAAAAAAAACAGAATTAATTTATAATATTATTAGAAAAAAGTTATTTTGTTTAGGAGGAAAATTAAAATGCCATTAGTAAATGCGAAAGAAATGATGCAAAAGGCTTTAGAAGGTCATTATGCAGTAGGTGCCTTCAATATCAATAACCTAGAATGGACAAAGGCTATTTTATTAACTGCACAAGAATTAAATGCACCAGTTATGTTAGGTGTATCTGAGGGTGCAAACAAATATATGACAGGCTTCAAGACTGTTGCTGCAATGGTTACTGCAATGATCGAATCATTAAATATCACAGTGCCAGTTGCTTTACACTTAGACCATGGTTCATATGAAGGAGCTAAGGCTGCTTTAGCTGCTGGTTACTCTTCAGTAATGTTCGATGGATCTCATTATCCATTTGAAGAAAATGTTGCTAAGACTAAGGAAATCGTTGAATTAGCTCATTCTATGGGTTGTACTGTAGAAGCTGAAGTTGGTTCTATCGGTGGTGAAGAAGACGGTGTAACAGGTAAGGGTGAGGTTGCTGATCCACAAGAATGTGCAAATATCGCTGCTTTAGGTATCGATATGTTAGCCGCTGGTATCGGTAATATTCATGGTAAGTATCCTGCAAACTGGGCTGGCTTAGATTTTGAAGCTTTAGCTGCAATTAAGGAAAAGTGTGCAGATATGCCATTAGTACTTCATGGTGGTACAGGTATTCCTGAGGACATGATTAAGAAGGCTATTTCTTTAGGTGTATGTAAGATTAACGTTAATACTGAATGTCAATTATACTTCGCTGAAGCTACAAGAAAGTATATTGAAGCTGGTAAAGACTTAGAAAAGAAGGGATTCGACCCTCGTAAGTTATTAGCTCCAGGTACAGAAGCTATTAAAGAAATCGTTAAGATTAAAATGGAAATGTTTGGTTGTATCAATAAGGCATAATTATTTAATTAAAAGAGGAGAAATCCTCTTTTTTTCTTTTGAAATTACAAAAAATATATAAATCACAAAAAATTTTTCCTTATTTTGTCTATTATTATATATGAGTAGCAATTTTGTACAATTTAAGGAGGGGAAAATAATGAGTGAAAAATACAAAATTTATACTGCAAT
>JAZQVB010000067.1:0-1055 GCA_045631605.1 Anaeroplasma sp. | reverse complement strand
AATTTGATGATTGCAAATGCTACAGGATGTTCTTCAATATATGGTGCTAGTGCTCCAGCAACTCCTTATACAATTCCGTGGGCTAATAGTTTATTTGAGGATAATGCCGAATTTGGTTTAGGAATTAAGACTGGTATTAATTTAAAAAGAGATAAAATTAAGAAATATATGGAAGAAAATAGTTGTAAGTTATTTAATACTTGGATAGAGAATATGGATAATTATGATATTTGCCTAGATGTTTCTAGACAAATTGACTATGATAAACATCCTGTATTAAATGAACTTAGAGATTATATTTTACCTAAATCTATGTGGATAATTGGTGGAGATGGATTTGCATATGATATCGGATATGGTGGATTGGATCATGTCCTATCAACAAATGAAAATATAAATATCTTGATTTTAGATACTGAAGTATATTCGAATACTGGTGGTCAATCATCAAAATCAAGTAATGTTGGTTCAATTGCTTCGTTTACATCAACAGGTAAAAATAATTATAAGAAAGATTTAGCAAGAATTGCAATGTGTTATCCGCATGTATATGTTGCTTGTGTTAATATAGGTTATAATAAAGAACAATATTTAAAAGCATTACAAGAAGCTAATAATCATAATGGTCCATCTATAATTATTGCATATGCTCCATGTATTGAACATGGTATAAAGAGTGGTATGGAACATAGTTTAGATGATGCTTATCTAGCATCAAAATGTGGATATTTCTTAACATTTAGATATAATCCGGATAATCAAACATTTAGTTTAGATTCAAAAGATGTTGATTTTGATGAATATGATAAATTCTTATCTAATGAAAATAGATATGCTAACTTAAAGAAAGTTAATAATAGTGAAGCTGAAGAATTATTAAATAAACAAAAAGAGTGGGCTAAGAATAGATATGATTATTATAGTAAACTATAAATATATAGATTAGCTATAAGTAAAACCTCAATCTGAATTAACAGATTGAGGTTATTTTTGTATGAGTAAAACCCCCAGATAGTCTGGGGGTTCCATTTAGCTTTAGCGATGAGTCTTTGATA
>JAZQVB010000066.1:0-1381 GCA_045631605.1 Anaeroplasma sp. | reverse complement strand
GGTATTTTTGATTCCAGAGTAATAGCAGAATCATATTGTTCCTTATTACACTTATTTCTAACATCTATATAATCAACATTCTTACCATCTAGATTAAAACGAAAATATACAAACGAAGGATTTGAGAAATTTATATTATATAGTGAAGAGGATACACGATAATACTTATTCTCCTTGCCTTCAAATGTATTTTGAAAAGCATCTTTAGCAAGCTCATAAAATGCATCCGTAATATGAGATAATATGGTCGTTTTACCTCGGCCATTAATAGCCGCAAGCACATTAATTCCTTTTTCTTTAAAATTAAGTTCAATATTTTCAAATGGTGCACGATTGACAAATATTGCTTTTTTTAAATACAATGCCATAAATACTCCTTTTTAAAATTTTATTGATATGTATGATATTTCTTATTAGCATCTACATCAATAATACGATATTTGATTTACTTATTTTCCTGCTAATGTTAAGACGAATTTTACTCCTTACATATACTCAAATTATAATAGTCACATATATGCTTGCAAATAATTGTTGCGTTTTCAGGAATCTTTATAATCTCTACAATGCGATAATCTATAATAGCATATTCACAAGCCTCTTGAATCGCGCCAACACTCTTTTTTACTTCTAAATATGAAATATCGTTTCTTTTCATTTTTAACTTGTAGAACGGTTCTGATGCCATGTGGATATATGGGTTACAAATATGCATTGTAAAGGAATTTGGTCTAGGAACTAATATATTCCAAATATTTCTAAATGTGTCTATTAATAGATTATTTAAATATATCTTGCCATCTACTATATGACCTTCTGTGATGAGTTTTATGATACTTAATATGTATACAGGTTTATGCGGACTTCCTATACCATTATATTTGAAAGTCCTCAAGTTTTCAGTCCATTGACAAATATCATCAACAGTTAACATGCTATTAGTATTTCTTGCAGTATAGTTAGAAGAGCAATCACTAACAATACAACTATTACTATTAATATTGTTATTGACATATGATGATGGTTTACTTTCGCCAGATATAATTTCAACTTGTAGATTTAATCCTAGTTCGTCCGAAATCCGCTGAATTTGTTCGTACTTTGTTGGGGTATCAGAACAAGTATTAACCAGCCAACCATTGCCTACGGGCTTACATGGTTTTACATACCTAGGGTTAGGAGTCTTTAGAACTAAATTGTCAGCACAAACAATAATTCCCAAATCTCGTACTCGTTCTGGCCCAGCATATTTAACAACCTCAACCAGAGTTTCTAAAACCTTGTTTGGTTGTATTGTTCTACCATCGGGGAATGTTACCTTTATCTTTTGTCTGGTTGATGTACTTGGTTCATCCTCAAGATTGATAATTTCACCAGTAGC
>JAZQVB010000065.1:0-1767 GCA_045631605.1 Anaeroplasma sp. | reverse complement strand
AGCCTTATAATGATACTTCATAGTTAAAAATTGTCTTGCCATAGTTTCACCTCCAATCTGTAAATATATTTACAATTACATATTATAGGTTAATTAGACATTATTGATGTCTAATGTAAAAAAATTTAAATATTTTTGATTATTTTGTCAGATAGAATTTCCTAGTAAATAAAAAACGGCTAGTTCAATTGAATTAACCGTTAAAATTTCCTATATTTTCTATTTTTCAATTAAGCATACACATTCACACGCAATAGCTTCACCACGACCAATAAAGCCCATTTTTTCGTATGTTGTAGCCTTAACTGATATTTTATCCAAATCAACATTTAAGATATTGGCAATTGATTTACGGATTTGTAGCCTAATTGGTGATATCTTTATATTTTCAGAATATATAGTTAAATCTAAATTATTTAAAGAATATCCCTCATCAATAATCTTATGATAGCAATATTTAGCTATTTCCTTCGAATCAATACCCTTAGTTTCCTCCTTATTATCAGGAAAGTGCATACCTAAATCTCCTAAGGCTAATGCTCCTAAAAAGCTTTCTGCCAAAGCATGCAGCACCACATCAGCATCTGAATGACCTAATAAGCCAATATTAGATTCAACATTAACGCCACCAAGTATTAATTTTCTACCCTCTACTAATTTATGTGTATCCCACGCATGACCAATTCTAATCATAATTTTTCTCCAATCAGCTTTGCCATTTCATAATCTAATTTAGTTGTAACCTTAAAGCATTCCTCATTAGCTAATACTAGATTAACCTTACATTCAGGACAATATTTTTCTAATACTGATATATCATCAGTAAATTTATATCCTTCCTCTAATGCCTTAGCATATGAATCTACTAAAGCTAATCTAGGGCCACCCTGTGGTGTAACTGCAGCTATAAGATTATCTCTATTTAATGTTGATAACGGTTCCTTATATTTAATCGTATCCTTAACAGGTAGGTATGTTAATACTGCCTCATCAAGCTTTACATCATTAATTATTTTTTCAATAATTAAAGGTGAAATAAATGGTCTTGCAGCATCATGAATTAATACATAATCATTACTACATTCCTTAAGCCCATTATATACGCTTTCGCCTCTGGTGCTACCACCAATGACGATTTTTACATCTGAGGATATAATTTTCTTTACCTTGTCATAATCGTGCTTTGAAACAACACAAATTATTTCATCAGCGTATTTTCTAAATGTATCTAATGAATATTCAAAAATACATTTATCCTTGATTGGTAGTAAAACCTTATTAACATCCAAATTCATTCTAGTACCACTACCAGCCATTAATATTATAACGCTATACATAATATCACCCTAAAATTTTATGATTTAATACAACATCATAGGAACCGCAATCACAATCAGCATCACCATATTCCTTATAGCATATGCCTAGCTTATAGCCTTGATATCCCTCTAGATATCTATCATAATACCCTTTACCATAGCCAATTCTTTGGTTGTTTTTATTTATCGCAACACATGGAATAATAAAGCATTCAATATTATTTCTAGGACATTCAGCTCCTACAGGCTCCTTAGTCTTAAATAACCCATCTACAAGCTTATCTCCTTGATTATATTTAACAAAATATATATCCTCTCTTGTTACAGGTAAATAAAAGCTTTTATTTGGATATATATCCATTAAAGCAGTAATATTTATCTCCTTACCTAAAGGATAATATATACCTATATGATTGTAATCTATAAGCAGCTTAGATTTAACAATTTC
>JAZQVB010000064.1:0-8822 GCA_045631605.1 Anaeroplasma sp. | reverse complement strand
TAGCAATGCACATCGATACTGATGAAGCTAATGCTGGTGCATTATTTGGTGCAATTAAGGGTACTATTCTTAAGTAATTATAGATTAAAGGGCGTTAGCCCTTTTTCTTTTATTTAAAAAGGCTAGGATTTTCCTAGCCTAATTACTATTCTTCATTCATTTTTAATTTGAAGCTGTCGCATTGTGTTTCGCTTCTATATTGAGCCTTGTCATTGCCAATAATTATTTCATCCTTATGACATACCTCGTCAGAATTGTATCTACAATAATTCGCACTACAACATACCTTAGTCTTTTCACCAGGTGTCATTTCAGATGCCATTTCCATTTTCATTTCTTCATTGCCATTAGCTGATTTGAAACTTTCACAATAAGTTCCAATTTTACTTTTAGCAAATAGTCCCTCAACATCAATATTACCCTTTGTACAATATTTGTTTTCATTATAGCCACAGCATTCTGCATTACATTGAATTTTTGTCATTTTTAATCATCCTTTCATTTATATTATGGATGATTATATGTAAATTATTCAAAATCTTGGTTATATAATACAGAAATTTTTTCTATAATTTCTTCATCGAATTCTGGCTCTAAATATCCATCAGCTTCACATCTAAATATAATAGCCTCATCTTCACTCAATCCTAATTCCTTACTAATTGGCTTTAAAACATAATATGTATAGCCCTCTAGTTCTATTTCAGCGGCAATATGAAAATCATAAGATTTTCCATTTTCTCCAGTTAATGTTATAATTTGTTCTTTCATATTTCTTCTCCTTCATTAAAGCATTCTTCTAATTTTACCTCAACATATTCCTTTGTATATGGATTGTAAAATTTAACGTAATAGCTACATAATTTCATACTTGTGTTATCATCCATTTTACCGTACATCATATCACCAACAATAGGGTGTCCTAAATGATTACAATGCAATCTTATTTGATGAGTTCTACCAGTATCTAATACAAATTCTAGTAAGCTTTTATCCTCATATTCCTTTAATACCTTATAATTAGATATCGCAAGCTTTCCTGTTGAATCTGATATAAACCTTTTATGCGAATCCGGCTCTTGATCAATAAAGGTTTCAATTCTTCCCTCTTTATTTTCTAAAATACCATGGACAATACATTGGTATTTTCTCACCATTTTCTCATGAGTAGGCTGTAAATAGTTTGCCGCTAATCTATTTTTTGCAACAACCATTAATCCTCTAGTTTCCTTATCTAATCTATTTAATAAAGAAGGTGTAAGCTCCTGATAGGTTTCTTGAAGAAAATAAATGATTTCTTGATAAATACTTCTAGGCTCACTTTTAGTTGGAATAGATAATAAGCCATGTGGCTTATAAACAACTAAATAATTATCATCCTCATATCTAACATCTAATTTACTTTCATAAATAGGCCAATCAATTTCCTTTTCAACGATTAGCTCTATTAAAATAGAGTCTCCCTTCTTTATATAGTTATGTGTCTCAGTTCTTACTCGATTCACATAGATTGGTGCGTTTGAGGATTTAATGTTTCTATACAATTTTCTTGAAACGTGAAGCTTTAGCTCTTCACTTAAACGAATATTATCGTTTTGACATACAAATTCTAATATCATAGCCTTATTCTATCATAAAATGTTAAAAATTAATATTTATTCTTTGAAATATTTTTGTTATAATTACACAAAGAGGTGACGTTTTTATGGCAGATATTATTAAAGAAGCACATCGCTGCTTAAAATGTAAGAAACCATTATGTAAAAGTGCTTGTCCTGTTAGCACAGACATCCCTACAATTATTGACATGTTTTTAGAAGGTAAAATGGATGAGGCAGGAGAAAAATTATTTGAAAACAACCCACTTTCAGCTATTTGTGCGTTAATTTGTCCACATGAAAGAAATTGTGCTGGACATTGTGTATTAGGTCGAAAGGGCGACCCTGTTAAATTCTATGAAATTGAACAATATATTTCTCGCTTCTATTTAGAAAAGGCTAGACTTCAAAAGCCTGAGCTAAATGGCTATAGAATCGCAATTATTGGTGCTGGTCCTGCCGGCTTAACCCTTGCGATAATCATGGCAAAACGTGGTTATAAGGTAACTGTTATCGACTCAAAGGATAAAATTGGTGGAGTATTAAGATATGGCATTCCTGAATTTAGATTACCTAAGGCTATTTTAGATAAGCTACTTGAAAGAATGAATGAATTAGGTATTCAATTTAGACCTAATACATTAATTGGTCCTACTATTACTATCGACGATATGTTCGCTGATGGATATGAAGCAATATTTATCGGTACCGGTGTATGGAATCCTAATAAGCTACGTATTCCTGGTGAAACATTAGGTAATGTTCACTTCGCAATCGACTATTTAAAGAATCCAGACTCTTATACTCAGCTTGGTGATAGGGTTTGTATTATCGGTGCTGGTAATGTAGCTATGGATGCTGCAAGAACTATTATCAGAAAATCTCAAGCTAAGGTTGATATCATCTTCTTCCGTGGTCGTGAAGAGGTTACTGCACTTCGTGAGGAATTAGAATTTGCTGAAATTGATGGCGCAAATATGAATTATTATCTAAATACAGTTAAGATTGAAGAGGATGGAATCATCGTTGAGCCTGTATTAAAAATTGAAAATGAGGATGGAACTATTGAATATAAGAACGATAGTGAAAATCCGTATAAGATCCCTGCTTCAAGTGTTATTATCGCAATCGGTCAAGGTGCTGCAAATAATATCGTTAAGAACACTAAGCAAATCGATACAAACAAGCGTGGCTTAATCGAAACTACTCAAGGTGGAGCAACAACTAGACCAGGTGTATTCGCTGCAGGTGACGTTGTAAGTGGTGCTAAAACTGTTGTTGAGGCAGTTATCGCAACAAAGCATGCTGCTGATGAAATTGATGCATATATCAAAGCTAAAAATGGTTTAATTTAATATAATAAATAAGTGGAAGCTGCTGCCTCCACTTTTATTTTGTATTAAAATCCTAATTTTTCTAAATCATTTACAAGTTTTAGGTAAAATTCATGCACTCGTTTTCTTTTTTTAGGAGTAGTCATAAAATCTACTATTTCAGAATGTGATATATGCTTTATATCACCTTTATATATAGAGAATTTTGCTGACTCAACATCAACTATTCCATCATTAGGGATTTTATAATAATGTTTCTGAAATGTATAAGGAATACCCATAATAAAGTCATCCCTTGTTCTCATGCTTGAGGAATAGCTTTGACAATATATACCGCTAAATACTCCATAATCCTCATCAAGCTTCTCAACTCTTTTTAATTGCCTACATACTGTAAGTGCATCAGGATTTTCATCCTTATATAGCTTGTAGCTAAAATTCAACCAACCAGCCAACAATTTAATTAGCCATTTAGGGAAATCAAGTAATCTTGTTGCTATAAAAGACCCCTTATGTGGTGTTGATAGAGTTGTTAATGAGGCAATATGATTACCCATATCTAATTTAGATATCATATATTTTGAATCTAAACCACCCTTCGAGTGAGCAATAATATTAACCTTATCACAATTGTTTTCCTTTAAAACATTTAAAATAAATCGTTTTAATTGATTTGCGTTATTTTCTATACTACCTAATCCATCTGTATTTGCAGTATAAACAATATAGCCATTAGAGCCTAATATTTTTTCAATTTTACCAAATGCCTTAAAGAATTTTACATCCTTTAATATTACACCATGAACTAATATAATTGGGTACTTCAATGACATAAATATCACCCTCTAAAGTATAAAATAGGTGCCCTTAAGCACCTATATTATACCATTATTTTATTTTTTTGAAAATTATTTTCTTTTATGCTCCATCTTGATTTGGTACATATTTTTATCTGCCTCAAATAGTAATTGCTCTAGATTTTTATTTCCCAATGAATAAGAATATCCTATAGAGACACTACATTTAACTGAAGCAATTTCATTATATTCAACAAATAATCTATGTAACAGGCTTACTAACGCTTGTGTCTGATCAATAGATATGTTTTCAGCAATAATTATAAATTCATCTCCACCATATCTATAGCCTGTAATATAGTCATTACATACAGCATTAATACTCTTAGAAACTGTTTTAATTAAGATATCACCATATTCATGCCCTAATGTATCATTAACTATCTTTAAATCATTTATATCTAAGAATAGTACTGCCCAAGCTCCTCTATAATCAACTTTTTCCTTCTTATATTCAAGGAATTTATGTCTATTATAAAGGCCGGTCATTGGATCGATAATACTCTTTTGCTTAGCATTTTCTAAAGAAATCACGTCATCAGTAATATCAGTTGAGAATATAGTAGCAAATCTTCTTCCATCCTGCTCCATAATTTTAATTACAGTTGAAATCCAATAGAATTTTTCTTCATCTATACCCATATCAATTTTATAACGGATAGATATTGAATCCCCTACATTTAATGATCTTAAATTATCTACAGATAAATTATTTATAATTTCATTCTTATATTCAACACATGCTCTTCTAACTACACTAGCAAAGACATTATGCCATGTGTCATTAGTTTTTTCTTCCTTTAAATCTTTGTCACCAATAATAATCTTTTTAAATTCTAAGGATTCTAAATCAACTAAATACATAGTTAAATATACACCTTCGCTTGCAGTAATTAATAAACGCTTATAATAATCTATTAAATTCTTATAGGCAGTTCTCTTTTCAAATTCATAATTTACATCATTTACCGCAAATATAAAGTTTTCAATATTACCATGTTCATCAAAGATTGATGGAATGATGCTTATTTTATACCATCTAATTTCATTGTCCAAGATTCTTCTATATGTGAATTCTAATACATCATTATCATCACATAGTTTTTCCTTAATATGTTTTCTAGATGTCTTTAGCACAAATGCATCCTTATCATCTGAATATACAAATTTATTTGCATAATTAATCATATATTCATCATATGTAGGCGAAATACTTATTAAATCATCTATAACATTACTATGTTTCATTGATATATAAGTATTATTAGTCATATCACAGAAGCATGATGAGGCAAATAATTTATTAATCCCCATTAAAATTGCTTTATTTTCATTAGTAAACTTAATAGCCTCTAATTCCTTTAATAAATTCACATGTTTTAATTCAAGTTCTATAGACTTTTGTTCAGTATTATCCATAACTGCTCTTTGAATAATTAATCTGCCATCATCATCCTCAAGCAAAATCTCATTTCCGAATAAATACTTTATACTTCCATCATTAAGTAATATACGATATTCGATTGAACAGGTATCACCAGGATTTATTAAGGTATTAGTATGTTCAATAATCGATTCCTTATCCTCATCAATAATAGCATTGAACATGCCATTGATAAATTTATTTTTGAATTCTTCTTTATTTTCACATTCAAACAATGATAGAGCTGCTAAATTTAAATCAATTAATTCATTTGTTTCCTTATCAAATGTTATTACGCCACAATTTAGCTTATGAAATGAAGTGTTTAAATTATTAAGCTGCTTCATCTTCTCGTTAAAAGCTTTAATATCTGAAATAAATATATATGATAATATTTCATCATGTTTTTCATACATATAAATAGATAGCTTTTTATAATATGTTTGATTATCAATTTTCTTAGTAAAATCATATGTAACATAATTTTGGTCATTATTAAATAATTTAATAAGAGTATTACTAGAAATTAATTCCATAACATTATCAGCATTATCTATAGACACTAGCATATTAGCTAAAATACCCTTAAATACATTATAATCGCCTTCAATTAATGATGTATCATTATCCTTAGTAGTACTATAAACAATATTATGAGTTAAATTGACATAAGCTGAAAATTCAGATGAATTACGTAGAATATCAATAGTCTTACTATTAGCCTCACTATCATATTCATTTCTAATTTCAGTTATATCATGGTATGAGCCAACAAGCATAATTGGTACATTATCCTCTTTTATAGCTCTACCTTGAACCTTCATCCATATTTTTCTATTTTTTATATTAAATGGTAGCTCTAAATATAATCTATCATCATAATATCCTTCGTAGATTCTTTTAATATATCTTTCTAAGGTATCAACCTCAGCCTGAGTAAATACATTATTTTCCTTTAAGCAATAAGGGAAATTATATAGCTTATTTCCTTTTACAATTCTTGAAATTAGCTTATTAGGGTTAAAAATAGTTAATGTATTAGTTTCTAAATCTAATTCCCAAGCATCTATTCCTTCCATTTGAAGTGTTGTTATAAACCTCTTATTTAAATTATCTATTTCTAAATCCTTATCAACCTTTTCAGTAACATCAGTACATTTTATATAATATATTTTCTTACCATTCTCCTCATTTAAGAAGAATGTGTTAGTAGAAATATGTAACAATTCTTCACCTTTATAATACCTTACAACTCCGGATGCTCCTTGAATTGGATTATTATATGCAGTTTGTAACAGTTCAAACAATAAAGGAATGTCATCCTTATGGAAATAAGATTGTATATTTTTATTAAGATCAGGATTAACAACAAATTCATCACCAAAGATTCTAGCTGAATGCTCATTAACACTTAATATTTCAACATTAGCACCATCAAAGCTTAAGAACACTACTGCCCCTAAAATATTATTTACTAATGTATCTGAATATATTTTATCATTCAAGAAATCTCTGAATTTTATTTGTTGAACCTTTTTAGAAAATATCTCGGAATAATCAACCTTATCATTTGTAATAAGCTTCTCAAAATCGGCTATTGGCATTGGCTTATAGAACAAATATCCTTGAGCATATCTACAACCCATATCCTTTAATGTTTCCATTTGTCTATCAGTTTCAACGCCCTCAGCAATAATAGGTAAATTAATTGATTTAACCATATTAACAACTGATTCAAGTATATTTATACCCTTATCATTTTTTCCTTCAGTAATATCTAGGAATTTAATATCTAGTTTTAAAACGTCAAAATGTAAATTCTTTAAAATATTTAGTGATGAATATCCTGTACCAAAGTCATCAATTAATATTTTAAATCCTTCCATTCTAAGATCGGATACCATTTTAGTAATAGTATCAAATCTATCAACATATGCACTTTCAGTTATTTCTATTTCTATTAATGATGCAGGAATTTCATATTTCTTAATTAAATCTAAGAAAAATTCCGCAACATTCATATTATATAAATCTAATCTGGACACATTTACCGATACAGGAATAGGCTTTAACCCTCTATCAATTATTGAACGCTGCCATTTCGCTACACATTCCCAAACATATTTATCTAATATAGTAATTGAGCCTGTTTTCTCAAGTATTGGTATATATTTATTTGGTGGTATAATAACGCCATTTTTAGGCCAACGAACTAAGGCTTCTGCACCAAATACCTTATTATTTACCATGTTATATTTAGGCTGTAAATAGAATGTAAATTCCTTATTATCTATTCCCTTTATAACCTCATGAACTATCCTATATTCGTCATCAATGAATTCCAGCATGTCAGGAGTAAAAAATGATATTTTATTAATATAATTATTTTTAATTCTTCCAATCGCAATTGACGCTCTATCATACATTGATGATAACGAGATATTTTCATCCTGATTAGTTCTATAAACTCCTAATAAAGGCATAAATCCAATACCATCTCCATATGTTTTAGCTACTCCAACAAGTGTTTCTTCTATTTTTAATAATAAATTATCATCCTGTGGTAAAACAATAGCGAAATTATCTCCACCAAAATAACCAGATATAGTTTCATATTTAGTGTCAAAATCTAAAAGTTTTTTACCAATATCAGCTAGGTATCTATCTCCTTGACCAGCACCATATAATTCGTTAAATAATTTAAAGTGTTCAATATCTAATGAAACCAAATAAGAATTATTATTTTGAACGTAATTAGAAATATAAGATAAATACACAGTACCATCCAAAAGTCCAGTAAGTGTATTACGTTTTACATCCTCACTTAATGCATAATTCTTTAACTCGTCAAGTTGAACTAGCTTTATATAGCCTAATGCTTTATTGCATTTTTTATCTATAGAATAGAATTCTAAATGTAGCCAATCACTATTAACTTCAATTGTTGCAGATCTAAATTCTATTTTTACACCAGCATTACCGCTTTGTATAATTTTCTCTTTAAGTTTCTCAGGATGAATGAATTTTTTATAATTAATATAATCTATTTCATCAATTACATTTTCTCCAATAAATTTAATGTATGATGTGAATTTACCATCAACAGGCATACCTAAGCCTTTAATATCAGCTAACAATTTATATTTATCGTTTACAAAATCAATTTCAATAACTGCATCAAATGAATCCATATATGAATGACTAGAATAAAAGGATTCAAGCTTACCATAAATTGGATTGTGAGTAATTATATAAGCATCAGCCCTATCATATGGGATATTTGTTACATTACAGCTAAAAATTTCACCAATTTTTTCATTATAAAATAAAGTTTCTCCATCTGTTGAAGACAATAATGGACAATTAGGACAAGGCGCTTTTTGGTTGTTTATAATTTTATAACATACCTTACCAATATGAGAGCCAACCTTATCAATTAACGGTTTATTAAGATTTAAAATTTGGTATTTCTCATTAATGATATACACTAATGATTTGTCATTCTCTTTAAACTTCTTCATATAAAAAACCTCGAAACGATATGCTTATATTATATTTTATCATAATTTGACATATTTTTCTATTGTTAAAAAAGATAAAATAAAAAATA
>JAZQVB010000063.1:0-1707 GCA_045631605.1 Anaeroplasma sp. | reverse complement strand
AAAATACCTAAAGGTATATCATATAATTCTTATATAATATTAGATGATAAAATTGCAGTATTAGATACTGTTGATTATGATTTTAAGGATGATTGGTTAAAAAATATTGAAGAGGAATTAGGAGATAAAACTCCTGATTATTTAATTATTCACCATATGGAGCCAGATCATTCATCGAATATTATGAGCTTTTTAGATGTGTACCCTAACGCAAGGGTTGTGGCATCAGCTAAGGCCTTTGAAATGATGAAGCAATTTTATAATAATGATTTAATTATAAATGGAATTGTTATTAAGGAGGGAGATAAATTATCTTTGGGTAAGCATTCCTTAGAATTTGTTGAGGCTAAAATGGTTCACTGGCCTGAGGTTGTTGTATCATATGATAGCTATGATAAAATTTTATTTTCAGCTGATGCTTTTGGCAAATTTGGGGCAATAGATAAACCTGATGATTGGGCTATGGAGGCTAGAAGATATTATATTGGTATTGTTGGTAAATATGGTCGTCCTGTAGAGGTACTGTTAAATAAGGTTAGTAAATTTGATATTAATATTATATGCTCGCTTCACGGACCAGTGTTAAATGAAAATTTAGGCTATTATATTAATTTATATAAAAGATGGGCATCATATGTGCCTGAGTCTGATGGAATAGTTATTGCCTATAACAGCATCTATGGAAACACAAAGGAATGCGTATTTATGCTTGAGGAGGAAATAAAAAGGCTTAATTATAATAATGTTTATTTATATGATCTTGCAAGGACGGATATGTCGTTTGTTGTAGCTGAGGCATTTAGATATAGTAAGCTTGTTTTAGCATCACCTACATATAATGCTGATGTATTTCCTTATATGAGAGAATTTATTAATCATTTAGTATCACGCGATTTTAAAAATAGAACAGTAGCCCTAATTGAAAATGGCTGCTGGGGATTAAGGGCTAATTACACAATGAAGGAAATGCTTAGTAAATGTAAATGCTTAAATATATTGCCTTTAGAAATATCTATATATTCACGTATGAATGAGGAAAATAAAAGGGAAGTACACAAGCTAGCGTTAGAACTTGTAAATAACAATTAAATTCTTATAAAAAATGTGCTAAAATATATATGTGATATAAGGAGGTGCTCTATGAATCGTTCTGATGCATCGTTTGACAATTGGATTGTGTCTGAAGATATTGAGCTAACAATAGATGGAAGCTATGATTCAGGCTGGTGGAAGGATTTTTTTCATAATGATTACTGTTATGCATATAATGACCAAAACCAAAATGAAAATTTTGGTGATTATCAAATCTCTTTATATTTCCAAAACGATAAGGTAGGATATTTATCATTTAATTTGAATGTTAATCAAAAATCCTCATTTGAATGTGATTATGAACCATGGGTGTTTTATATTGAAATACTTGAAATAGGATTACAAATTGAATATTCAAATCTTTTGAAATATCTTTTTGATTATTTAATTAAATATGCAATATATTCAGGTGCGAAATTTATTAAAATAGTTGAAAATATTAATTTTGATAAGGTAATGAATTATGTAAGAGGTATAGAAAATATTAAATGTATTCCTGCAGGCGAGTGGTTCTTATCACCAGAAAGAACTTATTATTATATACCTATTGAAAATACTAATGTATATGAGGAGTATGAGCATTTTAAATTATATGATGATGATTATATAAATGGT
>JAZQVB010000062.1:0-1043 GCA_045631605.1 Anaeroplasma sp. | reverse complement strand
AAAAATGTTGATGTTCAAGCTAATGCAAAATCTACATTTAACACTACTGGCATAAACGGTATAGAACAGTTCTTTGGCGGTGTCATTGAAAATGTTGCTGACATGATGCCTGGTAAAATCGGCAATGTATTAAAAGATAAAACCAATTCATTTACCAAAAATATAGATCTAAACTTACTTAAGCAAACTAACTTTTCCTATGGTGGTGCTGATGCGGAAGCAATCATCACCATTAATGAGCATGCAGATATTCAAGCTGTTGGCGTAAATAATAATAGTGCTCTTATTGGTGGGAATGTAAATGTTAATGCTGAAAGCTATACGTTGACAAACATTAAAGGTGCATTACTTCCTACTAAGAGCAAGAATGACGGTAGTAATTCCAATATCGATAATCCTTACCTTACTTTGGGGATAGTTTATCAAGAAAATAATAGTAACTCTAGGGTTAATGTTAAGGGAAAAATAGTTTCCTATAACAATTTATATATTGGTTCCGAAGCAAAGGCTGAAAATGATTTAGCTCTTGCAATTAAAAAAGGTAATAATCTCACTGCTGATGATGCTTATATTAAAGCGGTAATTGGTATTATTAATCAAAATGCTAAGGCAGAAGTTAATGTTGGTGTAAAAGATAATGAATCTACTGGTAATTTATTGCAAGCTACCGGAGATTTAGATATTAAATCTGACACTGAAACAAAGATTAATTCTACTGTGGGCGTTCAAGCTGACTTAGATTCAATGCTGAATACTGCAATTAATATTGTTGGCGGGGATGTAAGTTCTAAGATTAATATCAATGATGCTATTCAAGGTGGTAATGTAAATATTACCGCCAACCATTTAAGCAATGGCTTGCAAATAACAACTAATAATGCTTTTGCTGAAACAGATGGTGATTTTGTTAACATCAATAATACGGGTGCTAAGACTAATGCTATTAGCAACAATATTAAGAAAGTAAAGAACTTTGTTCAAGGTTTTATAAATAAAAAGAATAACTCTAATAATACATCTAATGCTTGGGATCAATATTTTGA
>JAZQVB010000061.1:0-2992 GCA_045631605.1 Anaeroplasma sp. | reverse complement strand
ATTAATTATATGATGCATTCCTAAGGCATCATTTATTTCATTTACCTCAGTATCTCTACCTACTAATAGTGATACATCATCATCAAATTCATAGCTATTTTGAGGATAAGGATTATGCTTTAATCCCTTATCATTTAATAGCTTTTCTATATCCTCTATAATTTCATTTAATCTTTCCTTATATAAAGGAAATAAATCTAATATCTGTTTACGCTGTAATACATAATTAATTTTACCAAGCTTATTATAAGGATCTATTACCTCAGCTACCTGAACAGGTAACACCTTCTTATTTAGCTTAACAGCGTATACTAATTCATTTTGACACCACTTAGAATTCAATGATTCCTCAGATAAAACAAATAATACAATCCTTGAATTCTCAATTGCAGCATATATCTCATCTACATAATCTCCACCATTTGGTATAGATATAGGCGCAATCCAAACATTATATCCATTATCATTAAGTATTCCTGTAATATCCTCAGCAATCTTCTTTTTCTTAGTTGAATATGAAATCATCACATCATAATTTTGAAATCCCATAAGCTCACCTACTTTGCCCAATCTGGAGTTATTCTATCTTTTCTACATCTAGGATCACTACTATCATTTAAATCAATAGTCTTGATAGATTTAGATGCAAGCTCATTTATTTCATCACAGAATTCTTCACCATACATATCTCTTAAATAGCTATATTTATAGCTTGTTTCCTTTATAATTCTTGATAAGCAAATATATTTTAAGCTATCAATTTCATTTAAATATCTTTCATAATCATATTTACGAATTATAAATAAGGTGCTTATTTCTAAATAATAATCATATCCCTCAAAAACAACCTTATCAATTGCGTCATAATATTCATTCTTATAACAATATTCTAATAATAAATTCTCATAAAAAATACTATGATATATAACTCTCTTAATTAATTTACTATCAATATTTTCATATAAATATTTACATACAGCATTACATTTATTAATAATATCCGGATTATTTTCCTTAACTATTCTTTCTACAACATTAAAATAATGCTTATACTCATTCATCTTAAATTTAACAATATACGCGTTCAACCAAATATCATTACTTGTCAAGCAAAAATAAAATGTATCTAAATCTAAAATAGCTTTTTCATAAACATAGCTATATCTATCACATATCATCTTATTTATCACATTATCACGCTCTTCATTAATCCCAAGCAATCTTATAAGCTTAAGATATTTAAACACACACTCATCGAATGTACGCATTTCTTCTCTATATGTTTTATCTAGTACTCTAGAGGTATCCTCACATATATTAATGCCATGAAGTAATATAACCTCATAAAACCTACAATCAGTATTTAATCGAATAGATGAATCAACTATCTCCCTTGCGGTATTACATAAATTAACTGATTCCCTCATATAATCGCTTATATTACCCTCTATATACTCTAATACCTCACAAATAGTTTGGAATAAAAATTTATAGATATATTTAGTCTCAAGGCCTACATCTCCTAGTCCTTGAGCCTCCCTTAAGAAATTTAAGCAATGCTTAACTACAAAAGAGTAATTGCATCTATCAACCTTCATATATTTTGAAAATACACTATAAGCATCAGCCTTAAATTCAGGACTGTTAATATCTATACTAGGATATATTAGGTTAAAATATTTAATTGTTAATTCATTAATATTCATACATTCACATCCAATTATCGATTAGCTATTTAAAACATTATAACATTATTTGACAAAATAAACTATACCCAAAAAAAAGAGAGTATGTTTTTTTCATACTCTCATATCTATTATACATTAATTATACTAATTATTTCTTTGGCAAATTCATTAACATCTTCACCAATATTATAGGTTATTACTTTTTTATTAGTTGATAGTGCTCTTTCTATTTCATATTGACACCATTCTGAGTTCTTATGTTTTTCACTATTCACCTTAATAACAATTTTTGATTGTTTAATTCTTAAATCTAATATTTGTTTTAAATAATTACCCATACCATCTTTCGAATCATGAATCCAGCAATAATAACAATCGTAGCCATTAGAATTTAATATGTCTACTATTTTAGCTGCAGTTTCCTTATCCTTGTTGTTATGAGATATAAAGAAATGAAATTGTTTCTTCCTTTCAATTGAACTAACCTTGTTCATCTCATAGAATAAATCATCAAATGTTTCAGTAAAAACATCGAATTTTTCAGAAGCATATGCTTTATTTTGCTTGCTTGGATTAGGCTGAAGCTTAACATAATATCCTAATGATTGTAAATGCTCAAAAGCTTTTCTTCTTATACTTTTATTGTTTTCGACATCATTAAGCTTTTTGAAAAATTGAATTGTATATTCTCCAGTATACTTCATTAAAAAATCTACTATTTTTGTTTTTTTAACTATATCAGCATCATTATGATATTCCTTTATTAAAGTATACAGGCATAAAGGATCCAAATCAAAAGGATTTTCTCCGTTACAAATGTTGTTTTTATATGCTTCAATTTTCTCTTTTTTTCTTATGTTTGCAGATTGTCGTGATTTAATAAAACTATCTACCTCTTCAACAGTTGCTACTGGTAATTTCCCTTTTGATGAAGAACTAAGCAAACATTTAACTCCAGGTATAAACAACAAATATTCTTTAAACGAACGATATTCATTATATCTTTTTTTCTTTTTTACACTTAATAAAAACTTATTTTTTTGTTTATATGTTTTATTCATATCTTCCCATATAAAATATTGAAACGGATAATATATTATATAATTTGTTACAATATCATCAATTGTAAATTTAGCAGGCAATACAACAAGCATTTTCTTAATTTGCTTATATATATCCTGATTAAACGAAATAATTTCTTTAGAATATTTTTAACTTTAACTATGTCTTCTGGGCGATTATGTAGCCCCAAAGAAAACCTAATAAGAGGAGGCAATCCCAAAACATGATCAAGATAATAATGC
>JAZQVB010000060.1:0-15898 GCA_045631605.1 Anaeroplasma sp. | reverse complement strand
CATTATAAATATTATAATGATGGTAATGAGTTAATTCTTATGGATAAATATTTGGACTTGCTGTAAAAAAAGATAAAATATGACAAATTTCTTATTAATTCTATTTATCTATTTAAAATAAAGTGGTATAATTTAAGAAATATGTTTATTTACATTTTAGAATGTAAATATTAGATATGTAATTAGTTGTTTGTGGAGGAAATTAAAATGAAAAAAGAACATTTAGGTGAACTACGTGTTATTGGTATGAAGGGCTGTGAGCAATTTGTTGCTCAAGTTGATGCTTATTTAAAGGAATGGAGAGGCTCAGAAGAGAATGAAACATTCTTAGTTAAGCATGAATGTCCTCGTTTCGGTACTGGTGAAGCAAAGTGTGTTGTTCATGAAACACTACGTGGTGACGATGTTTATATTATTTGTGATGTATTTAACTACAGTGTAACTTATAAAATGTATGGAATGACAGTTCCTATGAGTCCAGATGATCATTATGCAGATTTAAAGCGTATTGTTGCTGCTATCGCTGGTAAGGCAAGAAGAATTACAGTAATTATGCCTATGCTATATGAAGGACGTCAACATAAGAGAAACGCAAGAGAATCTTTAGACTGTGCAGTTATGCTTCAAGAGCTAATTGGAATGGGTGTTTCAAATTTCTTAACATTTGATGCTCATGACCCAAGAATTAGTAATGCAATTCCTCTTGATGGATTTGATAATGTTCAACCAACATATCAAATGATTAAGGCATTAATTAAAAATGTTCCTGATATTAATATCGATAAGGATAACTTAGTTATGATTTCACCAGATGAAGGTGCAATGCAAAGATGTATTTACTATTCATCAGTATTAGGTGTAGATATCGGTATGTTCTACAAGCGTCGTAATTATTCAATCGTTGTAAATGGTAAGAACCCAATTGAAGCTCATGAATATTTAGGACAAGATTTAACAGGTAAGGATGTTATCATTGTTGACGATATGATTTCTTCAGGTGAATCTTTATTTGATGTTGCTAAGCAATTAAAGGAAAAGGGTGCAAGAAGAATCTTCAACTTCGCAACCTTCGGTTTATTTACAAATGGTTATGAAAAGTTTGACCAAGCTTATGCAGATGGTTTAATTGACAAAATCTTTACAACTAATCTAGTATATCATAAGCCAGAGCTTGAAGCTAAGCCTTGGTGGTGTGAGGTTAATATGTGTAAGTATGTTTCATTATTAATCGATACATTAAATTATGACAATTCTATTAGTCAATTTATTGATCCTGTAGATAGAATCAATGCTTTATTAGTTAAATATAATAAGAAATAATTTGCTTTGATGGAAATTATGAATAAATATATTACGTATAGTGAAGAAGTTAAAAAAGCATTAGAAAATAATCTTCCTATTGTAGCATTAGAATCTACAATTATTTCTCATGGTATGCCATACCCTAAGAATTTAGAAACAGCTAAAGCGTGTGAGCATGTTATCCGTCAAAACGGATGTGTTCCAGCTACTATCGCCATATTAGATGGAAAGCTTAAGGTAGGATTAAATGCTGATGAGCTAGAATATTTAGCTAAGGCTAATGATGTTATAAAGGCATCTAGAAGAGATGTACCTTATATTGTTGCAAATTCATTAAATGGTGCAACTACAGTTTCAGGTACAATGTTTGTTGCCGAATTAGCTGGTATTAAGGTATTTGCTACTGGTGGTATTGGTGGTGTTCACCGTGATTTATATGAGGCATTCGATGTATCAAATGATATTGAATCATTAGATAAGTCTAATGTGCTTGTAGTTTGTGCTGGAGTTAAATCTATTTTAGATATTCCAAACACATTAGAATTCTTAGAAACAAAGGGTGTTCCAGTTTTAGGATATAAAACTAAGGTTATGCCAGCATTCTATACTAAGGAATCTGATTATAAGGTAAATTATAAGGTTGATTCACCATTAGAGGTTGCTAAAATTATGCATGCAAAATGGGAATTAGGCTTAAATGGCGGTGTTTTATTAGCTAATCCTATTAAGGATGAGGATTCTTATGATAGAAATGAAATTGATCAAGCTATCAATCAAGCTCTATCAGAGGCTAAGGAACGCAATATCGTTGGTAAGGAAATTACTCCATTCCTATTAGGCAAAATCAAGGATATTACTGGTGGAGCATCATTAGAGGCTAATATTAAGCTAGTTTTAAATAACTGTGATGTTGCTGCTAAGGTTGCAAAGGAATTTAATAGCTTATAATAATAATGCGACTAATTTTATAGTTAGTCGCTTTTATTGTCTCAAGCATTTGACAAAGATTTAATACTAAAGTAAAATAAGTATTATTAAATGGTGGTATTTATATGAATCTAAAATGGTATTTAATTATAATTTCAATAATATCAGCAATAACTACAGCTTTGGTAAGCTATTTTTATAGTGAATCTATCTTAATTGTAGGACTAGCTATGATTTTAGGTGTTATTATTGCCATCATTATTGATGGCTTAACAGCAACTGTATTTAGATTGCTTCCTATCGGATTTGCTGACTTTAATAAGAAATTTTATATCGTTTCTAAAAAAGAATATAAACTTTATAATAAATTGAAAATTAAAATCTGGAAGGATAAGATTCCTGAAATTGGGCATTTTACTGGTTTTAGAAAAAATAAGGTTGATGAACCTAAAAATCCTGAATATATAAAAAGATTTCTTCATGAAATTTGTTATGGTGAAACAGGTCATATTGGATGTATGCTTACAGGTTTTCTTGTAATATTAATACCTTGGTTTAAGCCCTATTGGATTTATATAGCATTAGTAGTAGGAATAGTTAATGCATTTTTGAATTTATTACCAGTATTTGTTTTAAGATATAATAGCTATTCGTTATTAACAATATATAAAAGATTAACTAGATTAAATAAATAATATGAGGTGTTTTTATGAATGAGCAATTTTCAAGAACGTCAATAATAATAGGTGCTGATAATATGAATAAGCTATATAATTCGAAGGTAGCTATATTTGGTGTTGGCGGTGTTGGTGGCTATGTATGTGAGGCATTAGCTAGATGTGGAATTGGTGAATTTGATTTAATAGATATGGATACTGTATCTATTAGTAATATTAATAGACAAATTATCGCAACGTTTGATACAGTAGGTAAAAATAAGGTTGATGTTATGAAGGATAGAATTTTATCTATTAATCCTAATGCTAAGGTTAATGCGATAAATATGTTTTATTTACCTGAAAATAAGGACCAATTTGATTTTTCAAAATATACATATGTTGTAGATTGTGTTGATACAGTTAGTGCTAAAATATCAATAATTGAGGAAGCAAGAAAATATAATGTTCCTGTTATTAGCTCTATGGGTGCAGGAAATAAGCTTGATCCTACTAAATTTGAGGTTGCTGATATTAATCAAACAAGCGTATGTCCGCTTGCTAGAGTAATGAGATATGAATTGAAAAAACGTGGAATTAACCATGTAAAGGTTGTATATTCAAAGGAAAAGCCTGTTGAATGTGATAAGATTTATGATGAATCAAGTAAAAAGGTAATACCTGGAAGCATTGCATTTGTACCATCTGCGTGTGGGTTGGTGCTTGCAAGTGAAATTATAAATGATATAATAAAGAATAGTTAAGAAGTTTAAGGAGTATATTATGGCAGAGATTATTACATTAGCTCAATTTGAAGCTAAAGCAAAAAAATTTAATAAGAGTGGTTTAAAAAGATCATATACAAGTATTCCTAATAGATTATCAGAATACGGTATTATTAAACCTTTAGGTGCTACTAATAAAATTTTATTAGAAGTATTAGTTGATAAGGAGTTTGCGGAGGAATTAATTAATTTATTTAAGTCTAATGGCTTTAATACATATGGAAATAATTATTATTTTTATGATTGCTTAATTAATGAATATGATTCTTGTAATAAGCAAGTATATAAAAATGTAAATCCTGATGCTGTTGAAGCAATTAGAAAAGATGTTGAGGAATTTAAGGCAAAGACTAATGCATATGAGGAAACAGAAAATGATGATGCGAAGTTTTATTTGCTTCCATATAATGAGGACATTGAATCATTATTTGAGTTTGTAGAGGTTTATAAGGAAAAGATTAAAACATTTGCGATTGAAAAGGATATTACAATTATGCTTAAGCCTATAACTTTTACTAACCAAATTAGTGGTTTTATTGGTTTTAATTTCTTTGATGCAGATGCTAAGGATCAAAATGTAGTTGTAGATTATGCACCTTCAATTACAATTAATGTAGATTTTAATAATTTCTTAAGTGTTTATAATGCAGCTTTATTATTAAAGTCAATTGGTGAAAATGAAGATGAATTAAAAGAGGTTAATGTTTTATTATTAACTGAGAATAAGTAGAATAAAGCCTATAAGGCTTTTTCTTTTTGATAAAAAATAAACCCTGTGCTTTTGGCACAGGGTAATTTTACTTATTTAGCGATGATCCCACCTACAGTTTGAGAAGTATGATATTCATCATATGTATATTCTAAAACATAAGTTTTCCAAACTTTTTTAAGGTTGTTTGGATTAGTTGTATCGTAATAACCAAAATATAGATAAACATAAGCGTTAGGAGTCTCAACATTAATTTTGAAAGGCCATGTGTTTGCCTTGCCTGGGAATGCATCAATTCCAGAAATTCTATAAGAAGAATAATTTTGAGCAACCTTTGAATTAGTTACTGCAAATTCTTTAGTTGTTGAATATTCGCAATAACCTACCCAGTCAGCTGCCAAACAGATACCTGTTCTTACAGTATAGTTATTTGAGCTAGATGAATCTAATGGTAATAATGTTTCCTTATTATTTAATTTGCTTGTGTTATCATTCCATTTGATTTTTAGTTCGAACTTAGCTTGATTCTCATCAATATTCCAATTTACACAATAGAAATCTATATCAAATAAATCAAAATCAGAGCCCTTTATTCTTGTTACATTATCCTCACCACTAACAGAAATGTTAGGAGAACCACTTATATATGATGTAACATCATTTTCCTTAGCAGTTGTAATGTATGAATATGGTGTGAGTACTAATAAGAATTGTACTAATACACCACCGATAATGATTAATAATGAACCTAGATTTCTACCGAATTTAAATTTTTTTTCAGTTTTATTTTTATTTTTATTATTTTTTTTAATTTTATTTACTTTATTAACCTTCATATAAAACACCTCATTAAAAGTATTATATCAAAATGTAGTATTAAAATAAACTGATTTTTAAAAAAAGTTAAATTTAATATAAAACTCGATTTGCATTGACTATTTATAATAAAAAAAGTATAATAAATAATAGAGTTTGGATAAAACTTTATTAAATGAAATATTAAGGGAGGTACATATGCTTAATACAGTTATGTTAAATGTACTTGTTCCTATATTGGTTGCCCTTATTGTTTTGGGTTTAATTGTTGGTATCGCTGGTGGTTATTTCGCTAGAATTAAAATTTATGAAAAATCACTTGAAAAAACTAAACATGAAGCTGAAAAAATTATAGCAGATGCAGAAGCTGAAGCTGAAAAGAAAAAGAAAGAATCAATTGTTGAAGCTAAACACGAGATTGCTGAATTTAAACAAGAAGCAGATCGTGATATTAAGGAAAGAAAAAAGGTTGTTGTTGATTTAGAATCTAAGCTAAATCAACGTGAGGACACATTGGACCGTCGTTCTAATAATTTAGACAGACGTGAAGAAATGCTTAATACAAAAGAAATCAAAATTGATGAGAAGAAAGCAGAATTAGAACAACAAAATAATAAGGTAGAAGCAATTTTAAAGGAGCAAGAAAAGAAACTTATTGAAATTGCGGGATTATCTAGAGAAGAAGCTCGTAAGATTATTATGGATGCTGTTCGTGAAAGTATGAAAACTGAAATCATGACGTATATTAAGGAAGAAGAGGAAAAGGCTAAGCTTGAGGTTAAATCTAAGGCTAAGAATTATTTAGCTCTTGCTATCCAAAAATATGCTGGTGAAACTGCTGGTGAAAATACAGTTTCTACTGTTTCACTTCCAGTTGAGGAAATGAAGGGTAGAATTATTGGTAGAGAAGGTAGAAATATTCGTACTATTGAATCTCTAACTGGTGTTGATTTGATTATTGATGACACTCCAGAGGCAGTAGTATTATCTGGTTTTGATCCAGTTCGTCGTGAAATTGCAAAGCGTTCACTTGAAATTTTAGTATCTGATGGAAGAATCCATCCTGCTAGAATTGAAGAGGTTGTAGAAAGATGCCGCGGAGAAGTTGAAATGGTTATTCGCGAAATGGGTGAAGAGGCTGTATTTAAAACAGGTATTGGTAAGATTCATCCAGATTTAGTACGTTTAATTGGTAGATTAAATTATCGTACAAGCTATGGTCAAAATGTTTTAAAGCATTGTATTGAAACAGCTATGCTAGCTGGAAAGCTTGCTGCTGAAATTGGTGAAAATGAAATTTTAGCTAGACGTGCAGGCTTATTACATGATATCGGTAAGGCTGTAGACCATGAAATTGAAGGAAGCCATGTTGATATTGGTGTTGAACTTGCTAGTAAGTATCGTGAGCCTAAAGAGGTTATAGATGCTATCGCATCACATCATGAGGATGTAGCTCCTAAGAGCATTATTGCAGTATTAGTTGCTGCAGCAGATGCATTATCTTCTGCTAGACCTGGTGCTAGAAGTGATTCATTAGAAAATTATGCTAAGCGTCTTGAAAATCTTGAGGCTATTAGTAATAGCGTTAAGGGTGTTGCATCAAGCTTTGCTGTTCAAGCCGGCCGTGAGGTTCGTGTAATTGTAAATCCTGATGAGGTAGATGATTTATCTACTATTTCAATCGCAAGACAAATTAAAGAGGAAATCGAAAATAAGCTATCTTACCCTGGTACAATCAAGGTAACAGTTATTCGTGAAACTCGTGCAGTTGATGTTGCAAAATAAATAATAAAAGAGTGACAATGTCACTCTTTTTTTCTAAAGGTGGTTTGTATGAGAATATTATATTTAGGAGATATTGTAGGTGAGGTAACCTTGCCGGTATTAAATAACTATATAGAAATATTAAAAAAGGAATATAAGGTGAATTTAGTTTTTGTTAATGCTGAAAATGTATCTGGCGGTAAAGGATTATATGAAAAGCATTATAAAAAACTA
This sequence comes from Anaeroplasma sp., assembly GCA_045631605.1. GTDB lineage: Bacteria > Bacillota_I > Bacilli_A > Acholeplasmatales > Anaeroplasmataceae > Anaeroplasma. The sequence continues at coordinate 8,705 of JAZQVB010000060.1, read as the reverse complement.
AAGAGTATGGGTGTTAATGCTATTAGTATGGGTAATCATACATATTCTAAATCTGAAATAAAGGAATATATTAATGATGCTACTATAGCTAGACCCGCTAATATATCTACTGAATATGGTAAGGAGGTTTTATACATTAATTATAATGGTAAAATCATAGCCTTAATTAATTTATTAGGTAGAGTTTACACAAATACACCACTAGATTGTCCTTTTAAAACATTAGATAAATTACTTGAAAATATTAATGCTGATTATATAATAGTCGATATTCACGGCGATGCAACAAGTGAAAAGAAGGCATTATTTTATGATTTTGCTGGTAAGGTTGATGCGATAGTTGGTACTCATACTCATTGTCAAACATCAGATGAGCAAATTTATAATAATACCTTATATATAACAGATTTAGGAATGTGTGGACCATATAACAGTATTTTAGGTGATGATATTGATATGGTTGTTAATCGTTTTAGAAGTGGTATTTTTGAACCTTTAAAGGTTGCAAGTGATAATGAATTTATTATTAGTGGAGTTGTACTTGATTTAGGATTTAAAAGAAGTATTACTAGAATTTATAAAAAAGTTCATAACTAATAATACCTCTCATATAATATATGGGAGGAATAAATATGGAAATATTAAAAATATCATCTAAGTCAAAGCCTAGTAGCATAGCTGGAGCGATAGCTAATGCTCTTAAGGTAAAAAATGTTATAGAAATGCAAGCTGTAGGTGCTGGTGCGTTAAATCAAGGGATCAAGGCTATTGCAATTGCACGAGGCTATGTTGCTCCTATGGGTAAGGATTTAATAGTAATTCCTGCATTTTCTGATATATTAATTGACAATAATGAAAAAACAGCGATAAAACTAATTGTTAAAGCGATTTAAAGCACCTTTTGGGTGCTTTTTCCTTTGCATATTTAAAAGTATTATTGTATAATACCTACTGGTGATAAATATATGAAAAATACAAAGATTGCAATGCCTTCATTGAAGGATGCTAGAAAAAGAAGTAAGAATATTTCTGAAACAATAAGATATAAATTAAATAATGAATATAAGGATTTAGGTAGAGGTAAAACATATTACATTTTCACTTATGGATGCCAAGGTAATGAGGCTGATAGTGAGGTAATGAGCGGCATTTTAGAAGGCTGCGGATATGTAAAATCAGCTGACCCTATGAATTCTGATGTTGTAATTTTAAACACTTGTGCTATTAGAGAAAATGCTGAACAAAGAATTTGGGGAGTATTAGGACAATTAAAGGGTAAAAAGCGCGAAAAGCCTGATATGATTATCGGTATTTGTGGATGTATGCCTCAAGAGGAAAATGCTACAAATAAGATTATTGAATCATATAATTTTATTGATATAGTATTTGGTACTCATAACCGTCATCATTTACCTAAGCTAATTAATGAGGCTTATTTAACTAAAACTAAGGTTGTTGAGGTTTTATCAAATGAAGGTAATATCGTTGAGGACCTACCAAAGGTACGCGAAAGTAAGCATAAGGCATGGGTTAATATTATGTTTGGCTGTGATGAATTCTGTACATACTGTATTGTACCTTATACAAGAGGTAAGGAGCGTTCAAGAGCTAAGGATGATATTATTGCTGAGGTAAGCGAGCTTGTTAAAAACGGCTATAAGGAGGTAACATTATTAGGTCAAAATGTTAATGCTTATGGTAAGGATTTAGGCTTAGATTATACATTTGGTGATTTATTATATGATTTAGATAAAACTGGAATTGAGCGTATTAGATATACTACATCTCATCCAAGAGATTTAGATGAAAAGACAATGATGGCTATGCGTGATTGTAAATCAGTTATGCCGCAATTACATTTACCTGTTCAATCTGGTGATGATGAAATTTTAAAGAAGATGAACCGTAAATATACATATGAGGAATATATGTCTAAGGTTACAAGATTAAAGGAGCTAGTGCCTGATATTGCTTTAACTACAGATATTATTGTAGGCTTCCCTAATGAAACTGAGGAGCAATTCCAAAACACATTAAAGCTTGTTAAGAACGCTGGCTTTGAGGGTGCATTTACATTCATTTATTCTCCACGTGAGGGAACTCCTGCCGCAAGAATGGAGGATTCAACACCTTATGAGGAAAAGCATGATAGATTAAATAGATTAATCGAAATGGTTAATGTAGGATATAGAGCCGGCCATGAAAGATTCGTAGGCGAAATCGTTGAGGTTTTAGTTGATGGCGAAAGTAAGAATGGTGAGGGAATGATGTGTGGTTATTCTAAGCATTTAAAGCTTACTCATTTCAAGTCTAATGACTTAAGCTTAATTGGTAAGGTTGTTAAGGTTAAGGTTACTGAAGCTAAAACATGGTTTATGATTGGAGAGCTTTGTGAATAGCCTTGATAAAGTAAAAGAATACTTTAATTCATTACCTGAGGTAATTAGAATTAAGGAATTAGAAAAATTTATTGATAATAATGCAGAAATTAACAATAAGCTATCTGAATTAAAGGAAATTCAAAAGAAAATGGTTAATTCTAAGGAATATAATCAGATTAATCAATATAATGAGCTATCTATTAGCTATAATAATTTGAAGCAAGAAATTATTGATTATCCCTTTGTTGAGGAATATTTAGAATTGTTAGATATTGTTAATGATATGTTATTAAATTTTACTAATAGTATTGAATATAAAATAGATAAAATTATAAATGGCTAAATGCCATTTATTTTTTTTTTGAAAAAATAAAAAGCAAGACATTAATCTTGCTTAGTATCATCATTTAATTGAGTACTTTGTATTGCTTTTTCCTCTTTAGTTAAAGGAACAGGATCATATCCACATTTGCAAAATGGATTACATTTACATAATCTTTTAGCTGAAAGAAAGGTAGCCTTGAAAAAACCAAATTTTTCATAACAGCCTCTAGCATATTCGCTACATGTTGGTACAAATCTACATCTAGTGCCTAAAGAAGGAGAGATGGTATTTTTATACCAATCAATCATTTTAATAGGTATTTTATTTTTCATAATATATTTGCTTATAAACCTTATTTAATATTTCAGTTCCCATTAACTTCTCAATTATTGCATAGGCAAAATCAATTGAATATGCTACACTTTTTGCAGTAATTAGGTTGCCATCAGTAACAACACCACAATCAGAATATATACCACCAAAATCCTCGTTCATTGATGTGAAGCAGGTATAATTTTTACCTTTTAAATATCCTAACATACCAATTATTGTTGGGGCAGCACAAATTGCACAAACAACCTTATTATTTTCTATATAATACTTGATTATTTCGTGAACTAATGATGATGCCTTTAAATATTTATAATGTGCACCACCTGGAATAATTAAGCAGTCGTAATCCTTATAATCAATATCATTTAAAATTGAAATATTGGCAAGAGAAATATTGTGAGAGCCAGTAACAACAGAAGAATTACTTACGATTGTTAAATTAACTCCAGCACGTCGTAATAGCGCAAATGGAGCCATTGCCTCCTCTTCCTCAAAGCCTTCAAATATAATAGCTAGAGCCTTCATATAAATACCTCCTTATATTCGCTAATATTATAGCATTTACTTAAAATTCTTTCAAATATATTGTTGAAATAATAAATATAAGGCGTATAATATCATAGGATGCAAAAGAGGTGATTTTTTTGAAAAAAGAAATGGATCTTACAAGTGGAAATTTGTTTAAAAAAATAATTATATATTCAATACCTGTAATATTATCAGGTATTTTACAGCTATTATATACGGCAGCGGATTTAATTGTATGTGGTAAATTTGGTTCTCCAAATGCAACGGCAGCTATTTCATCTACAAATTCATTAGTTCATTTAATAGTAAACCTATTTATGGGATTATCTATTGGAGCGAATGTTTTAATGGCAAGATGCTATGGTCAGCAAAATAAAGAAAAAGCACAAAGAGTATTATATACATCAATGATATTTTCAATTATAGTTGGGGTGGTTGTAGGTTTATTTGGGGCACTAATGTCTGGAAGATTATTAGTATTAATGAATACTACTTCAGACGTAATTGATTTATCTACTAAATATTTGTTTATCTATTTTTTAGGCTTACCATTTTTAATGGTTTATAACTTTGGCTCAAGCCTACTTCGAGCTATAGGAGATACTAAAAGACCATTTATTTATTTAACTATTTCAGGTGTAGTTAACGTAATATTAAACCTAATATTTGTTATAGTATTTAAAATGGATGTGCCTGGTGTAGCATTAGCTACTATATTAGCTCAAGGTGTTTCTGCAGCATTAGTATTTAGATGCTTACTAAAAAATAAGGGATTCTTTAAATTTAGATTCTCAGAATTAAAATTTTATAAGGCTGAAGCATTAGAAATAATTAGAATAGGTCTTCCTGCAGGTATTCAAGGTGCATTATTCTCATTCTCTAATGTTATTATTCAATCTAGTGTTAATTCATTAGGTACAAATGTAGTAGGTGGTAACGGTGCTTCAGGATCACTTGAAGGCTTTATTTACACCTCAATGAATGCTGTAGCACAGGCTTGTGTCGCATTTGTTTCTGCTAATTTTGGTGCCGGGAAGAAGAGTAATATTAGGAAGTCATTATTTTATTGTATGAGCCTAATAGTAGTAGTTAGCTTCCTTGTAGGTGGTATAATATTGATATTCCATAATCCATTATTAAACCTATATGTTCATACTGATGAGGCTCTTGAGGCTGGAACTAATAGGCTTTTGATTATAGCCTTAACGTATTTCTTGTGTGGATTTATGGATTGCTTAGCCTATGCACTTCGTGGAATTGGATATTCACTTATACCTATGATTGTATCACTTATAGGAGCATGTGGATTTAGATTGTTCTGGATATTTGTATTCTTCCCAATGGAGAAGCTAAATAATATTCAAGGCCTTGCTGTTTCTTATCCTATATCTTGGATATTAACATCATCTGTTCATCTTATTATGTTTATAATTTTATTTAAGAAATTAAAATTAAATAATGAAATAGAAGCTATATAGTATTTATTTGAAAATTATGCATAAAATACAATGATAATACATTATGTACTCGCACTTATTATTTCTATTTTTCATATACTAATTTAGGGAGGTAGGTATAATGAATGAAGTACGTGAAATAGTAACAAAGGCTGTTGTTGCTAAAGGTAAAAAGGTTATTCATTTATCGTATGATTTACATACGACAGCTCATCCATATTCAATATTAGGATGCTGGATAATTAATCACGAATTTGATGCTTCAATGACTAATGAGCTTGTTGATGTTAATGGTAATTTAGAGGTTAATATTTGGTATTCGACACAGGAAAATACAAAGACTGATGTTATAAGAGAAAATATTGAATATAAAAAAGATATTAAAGTTAAAAGAATAGTTACTGAATATCTTAAAAATAGCGATGATATCTTAGTTAAAATTCTAAAGCATCCTAAGGTTGTTAAGGCTAAGATTTTAGATGATATTATTAAGCTAGATATAGAATTTGAAATATTAGCTGAGGTTATTGGCGAAACTAAAATGCAGGTAACTGTATTTAATCAAGCTAATATTAATGAGGAAGATATAGAAGATCTTGATATAGAAGTAAATGAAGACTTTTTAAACAATTGATAAAAGACAGCTTATTTATTAAGCTGTTTTGTTGTTTTGGTCAAAAAAATAAGTTATAATAACTATATCTTGAGGTGAAGATTATGGCTAAGCACAGAAAAAAGGAATTTAAGGAATATATTTATAATAGATTAGAAAATAATGATGAGCTAATAGAATTATTAGATATATTAGCATTAGATATAGACAATGAAGCTTCAAAAAGAATGGTATTTTTAAAGCTTGTAGATATATTTTCAGCACTATTAAGTAATCAATTAGATGAGGAAATTTCGAACATGTTTTCAATGGCCTATAAGGCAAGAGAATATGATAGCTGTTATGATGTGGTTTTGTATGTTTTTAAGCATTATTTTGTGACGATTACCGCATCATTTTCAGGGGCTAATAAGGAGTTAAATAGACAGCTTTTAATACCATTTAGAAACAATATTTCAGACGTTATTTTTGGTATTTTAGCAAGCTTTAGAGTGAGTGGAAATGGTACCTCGAAGCTAGTTTCTGGTGAGGTTACACTTGCTCCACTTGGTACACTTTTGAAGGAAAATATTGATATAATGCCTGCTGAGCTATGCCCGTCATATTTGCTATATGGGCTTAGAAAAATAAAGGTAATTTATAATGATTTTGTAATTAATATTAGGCTGAGAAAGCCTATGATTATCAAGGATGAAAGATATGAGGATAATGTAATTATTCAATCTGGTAAGGGATTTTCTATAATGGAGGATATAAGCAAATACGAAATAATTACAATACTTTCTAATCCTGAAAATACATTTTTCCTAGAGCCTCAAATTGAGGAGCTAAAAGAAACAATAGAGGAGAAGTTTCAATATATAAGATTCTATTCAATAAATGGATTAATTAATCAGTATAATGGTGAGGCATTCTATTCTGAGGCTGATGAGGACTTAGAGGATGTTTATGATTTAGATATGGATTTTGATGAGATAGACGGTATAGCATGATTTTTTATTTAGCATAATTAATAAAATTATGCTTTTTTCTTTTATATTACGGTAAGAAAACTTGAATTATAGAGCGTTATATTATAAAATAATATAAAGTGTGCACGGAGGTAGTATATGGATATCAATTTTGAAAACGACATTGTTACATTATCTGATAAGAATATTAAGCTTGATACATTAGTTAAAAAGCTTACAGAGCTTAGTGGAGTGCAGGTATACTATTTCCTTAGCAATAGAGGAATTAGTGTTCCTAAAAGAATTAATTGCTACGCATTAATTTCTGTATTAAATAGAAAAATTAAGTTTTTACATTCTAATTCCTTATCAAAGGATTATTTTACAAGATTAAAACATTATAAGTATTTTACTGAGCACCAATTATTTACATTATTTAAAAAGATATGTGATGATGAGGCATCATTTTACTTATATCGTTATAACTTTTTCAAATTACTTTTAATAAATTTTGTTTCGATGAATTTTAGCGATGCTGAAATAACTTATTTAAAGAATTTGAAAAAAGGTGAAATGGAATCTTTTGACCAATATTATAACTATATTTCTAGTGTAGCTCTTGAACAAGAGGATACATTTGATGGTCAAAATATCGATGATTTAAAGGAAATGCTAGCTGTAAGTGCATCTAATCAGGAATTATTTGATATTGCTGGTAAATATGGTATTGATCTTCCATCTAAATTAAAAAAGGAGCAATATCTAGATTTCATTTACTATTATATGCAAAATAATAGAACATATAATGAGGAGATTGCAGAGGAGCTATCTGTTATGACTATAACTCAGCTTCAAACATATGCTAAGCGTACTGGTATTCCTATGCAGCCTAATATGTCTAAAAATGAAATGATAACCTATTTATTTTATTTTGTAGAACAATGCGAGCTAGCCCAAACTAGTATTAGAAGAATTGAAATAAGTGATGAATATTTACCACTAGAGTTTAAAATTGATTTTAGTGTTTTAAATACATTTGGCTCTGGAGAGGATAAAAGAATTATTTACTATCAAGGATATGAAAATGATAGTGAAGAGTTAAATGAAATTATTATGCCTAATTCAGAGGAAATTTTATCTGATGAGGAGCTAGCTGAAATTCCTGTTGATAAGCAATATGAGGAAAGTGAAGAAGCTCAAGAAGATGAGTTTGAGGAATATTTAAATAGCTTAGAGGAAAGCGAAGAAGCTCAAGAAGATGAGTTTGAGGAATATTTAAATAACTTAGAGGAAAGCAAAGAAGCTCAAGAAGATGAATTTGAGGAATATTTAAATAGCTTAGAGGAAAGCGAAGAAGCTCAAGAAGATGAGTTTGAGGAATATTTAAATAGCTCAGAGGAAAGCAAAGAAGCTCAAGAAGATGAGTTTGAGGAATATTTAAATAGCTTTGAGGAACGACAAGTATCAGATGAAGAAGCTAATGAATATTCTGAAGAATATGATGAAGAAATTTATGATGAAGCTGATTTAGATGAATATGAGGAAATAGATGAGTTTGCATATGAGGGTAATCCTGAGGAATATGAGGAAACATATGCGGATGAATATGTTGAATATGAAAATGTAGAGGGCTATGAGGAATTAGAGGATTATTCTAGTACTGATAGCTACGAGGGAATAGAAGAATATACTGCAGGACTAGGAGATTATTATGATTCTAGTGTTGATGATTCTTCAAACGAATTTGATGAACTATTAGCTGATACCTCAGTTGTAAAAATGAAATCTAGTGTGATGAAAAAACAAGATTTTGTTGAAGAGGATGAGCAAATTAAGCATTTTGACGATGTTAGAGTGAATAAGGATTATGGTAATCCTAAGCTTGAGCATGTTGCTGATGGACCAACTAAAAAGATAACAGCTGGAATAATATTAGGAATTGTGGCGGCTATAGTGATTGCTTGTGTTGTTATTTTATTAAAATAAATTTGATTTGTAGGTGATATTGATGGGTAAGGAAGCTAAATATACCCCAATGATGGAACAATACTTAGATATAAAAAAGGACTATAAAGATTATATAGTCTTTTTTAGATTAGGAGATTTCTATGAAATGTT
>JAZQVB010000059.1:0-8006 GCA_045631605.1 Anaeroplasma sp. | reverse complement strand
CGTTATGTAGTATGTAACGGTGATGAAGGTGATCCGGGTGCATTCATGGACAGAAGTATCATGGAGGGTGACCCTCATAAGATGATTGAAGGTATGATGCTTGCAGCATATGCTGTTGGTGCACAAGAAGGTTATATATACGTTCGTGCTGAATACCCACTTGCAATCTCAAGATTAAAACAAGCTATTTCTCAAGCTGAGGCAGCTGGTTTATTAGGAGATAATATTTTAGGTTCAGATTTCTCATTCCATTTACATATCAATAGAGGTGCTGGTGCATTCGTTTGTGGTGAGGGTAGTGCGTTAACTGCGTCTATTGAAGGTAATAGAGGTATGCCACGTGTTAAGCCACCTAGAACAGTTGAACAAGGCTTATTTGGTAAGCCAACAGTATTAAATAACGTTGAAACATATGCCAACGTACCAATGATTATTAATAATGGTGCAGCTTGGTTTAAGTCTATTGGTCCTGAAAAATCACCAGGTACAAAGGCGTTCGCGTTAACAGGTACTGTTAATAACACAGGTTTAATTGAGGTTCCAATGGGTACTTCATTACGTGAGGTTATTATGGAAATCGGTGGAGGTATCAAGAACGACGGCGAATTCAAGGCTGTTCAAATTGGTGGGCCATCTGGTGGATGCTTAGTTACTGAGCATTTAGATATTAACTTAGACTTTGACTCTTTAAAGAAGGTTGGAGCTATGATTGGTTCTGGTGGTCTAGTAGTAATGGATACTAATACATGTATGGTTGAAGTAGCTAGATTCTTCATGAACTTTACACAAAATGAATCATGCGGTAAGTGCGTTCCTTGTCGTGAAGGTACTAAGCGTATGCTTGAAATTTTAGAAAGAATTGTAGCTGGAAACGGTACTTTAGAGGATTTAGATTTATTAGAAGAGCTTGCAACTACAATTACTGAAACTGCACTTTGTGGTTTAGGTAAGTCAGCTGCATTACCAGTTGTTTCTACATTAAAATTATTCCGTGACGAATATGTTGAGCATGTAGTAGATAAGAAGTGTAGAAGCCATAACTGTACAGCTTTACGTACATATGTAATTAATCCTGAATTATGTAAGGGATGCTCATTATGTGCTAGAAACTGTCCAGTAGGTGCAATCTCTGGTAAGATTAAGACACCATTTACAATTGATGCTGCTAAATGTATCAAGTGTGGTGCTTGTGAAAGTGCATGTAAGTTTAATGCTATTTATATAGAAGGATAGGAGGTAAGAAAGATGAAATATATGACAATTAACAACCGTAAGGTTGCATTTGATAATGAAAAAAATGTCCTTTCAGTAATTAGAAAGGCTGGATTTAATCTACCTACCTTCTGTTATCATTCAGACCTATCTACATATGGTGCATGTAGAATGTGTGTTGTTGAGGATGATAGAGGAAGAATCTTCGCAACATGCTCTGAGGTTCCTAGAGATGGTATGGTTATTTATACTAACTCACCAAGAATTCAACATCATAGAAGAATGATTCTTGAATTATTACTTTCTTCACACTGCTCTGAGCATGTAGATTGTACTACATGTCATGTTGATGGTAACTGTGCACTTCAAAGATTATCTCAACAATTAGGTGTAAGAAAGATTAGATTTAAAAATACAAAATTACAAAAGCCACTTGATTTATCAAGCGACTGTATTGTAATCGATCCAAATAAGTGTATCCTATGTGGTGACTGCGTTCGTACATGTGAGGAAAGCCAAGGTGTAGGTGCTATTGACTTCGTTCACCGTGGTTCAAAAATGATGGTTGGTCCTGCGTTTGGTAAGAAACTAGCTGAAACTGATTGTGTTGGCTGTGGTCAATGCCGTGTTGCATGTCCTACAGGTGCAATTACAGTTAAGCACAACATTTTACCTATTTGGGAAAAGATTGCTGATCCAAACTGCCGCGTAGTTGCTCAAATTGCTCCTGCAGTAAGAGTTGCAGTAGGTGATGCTTTCGGTATTAAGGATGGAGAAAATTCATTAGGTGTATTAGTTACTGCACTTCGTATGATGGGCTTTGATGAGGTTTATGATACAAACTTTGGTGCTGACTTAACAGTTATTGAAGAATCTAAGGAATTAGTTGAAAGACTTGAAAAGGGTGAAAATTTACCATTATTTACATCATGCTGTCCAGCATGGGTTAAGTTCTGTGAGAATAAGCATCCTGATTTAGTTAAGAATATTTCTTCTTGTCGTTCACCACAACAAATGTTTGGTGCGTTAATTAAGGAGGATGCTCGTTTAAATAGCGTAGATAAGAGAACTACTGTTATGGTATCTATTATGCCATGTACAGCTAAGAAGGCTGAAATTAATCGCCCTGAAAGCTATACAGATGGTGAAAAGGATGTTGATTATGTATTAACAACAACTGAAATAGCTAGAATGATTAAGGAAGCTGGTATTGATTTATCAACAATCAAGGCTTCAGCTTTAGATATGCCATTCGGTTTAGCTTCAGGTGCTGGTGTTATCTTCGGTGCTACTGGTGGTGTTACAGAGGCAGTTTTACGTCATGTAATTTCTACAGGTAGAGTTGATGATGAAACTAATATCAAATTCAATGACGTTCGTGGTGATGATGAATTAAAGGAAACATCAATTACAATTGGTGGTAAGGAAATTAAGATCGCTATCGTTAACGGCTTAAAGAATGCTGATGACTTAATCAACAGAATGAAGGCTGGCGAGGTTCATTATGACTTCGTTGAAGTTATGGCTTGTCGTCGTGGATGTATCGCTGGTGGTGGACAACCAGTACCATGTAGTACTCCAAATAAGATGGCTAGATTAGAAGGCTTATATAGAATTGATAGCCAATCTCAAATTAAGCGTTCTAATGAAAACCCAATCTTAAAATATTTATATGAAGGCTTATTAAAGGATAAGGAACATAAGCTTCTTCATAGAAATACTAAAAATCACTAATAAAATTCACTCCAGAATGAATAGTTCTGGAGTATTTTTTTCAATTGTTGAAATAATAAAATATAATGGTATAATTGTAATTAGTTATTTGGAGGTGTTTTATTATGAATATGGAATTTTTTAGAAAATTACCTACTCCTAAAGAAATAAAAGAAATGTATCCTCTAAGTGAGGAACTTCAAGAGATAAAAAGAAAATATGATGAGGAAATAATCAAGGTTTTTAAGGGTGAAAGCGATAAATTTATATTAATTATTGGACCTTGTTCTGCAGATAGAGAGGACTCTGTTATTGAATATATTAAGAAATTAAGAGATATTCAAAAAAAGGTAAAGGACCAAATAATTATTATTCCACGTTTATATACAAATAAGCCAAGAACTACAGGTGCAGGATACAAAGGAATGCTTCATCAACCTGATCCTAATGCCGAGCCTGATATGCTTAAGGGTATAATTGCTATTAGAAGATTACATATGAGGGTATTAGAAGAAACTGGATTCACATGTGCAGACGAAATGCTATATCCTGAAAATCATAGATATTTATCTGATTTGCTTTCTTATGTTGCGGTTGGTGCTAGATCTGTAGAAAATCAACAACATAGATTAACAGCGAGTGGAATTAATTGCCCAGTTGGTATGAAAAACCCTACAAGTGGTGATTTATCAGTTATGATTAACGCTATTAACGCTGCTCAAAATTCTCATACATTCTTATATAGAGGCTGGGAGGTTAAGAGTACAGGTAATCCTTTATCGCATGCAATATTGCGTGGCTCTGTAAATAAGCGCGGAGTTAGTCAGCCTAATTATCATTATGAGGATTTAATTACCTTAGCTAAGCTTTATGAGGAATCAGGTCTTTTAAATCCTGCAGTAATTGTGGATTGTAATCACTCTAATTCTGGTAAAAATTATCTTGAACAAATTAGAATTGCTAAAGAGGTATTACATTCAACTAGACATAATGAGACTATTTGTAAAATGGTTAAGGGCTTAATGATTGAATCTTATTTAGTAGATGGAAGTCAAAAGCCTGATGGATGTGTTTATGGTCAATCTATTACAGACCCATGCTTAGGATGGGAAAAGACTGAAAAATTAATTTTAGAAATTGCTGAATTAAGAAAAAATAAATAATTAAAAAAATCATCACTTGCATATAATGTAGTGGTGATTTTTTATGATATATTATTTGATAGGTATAAAAGGTAGTGGGATGAGTGCATTAGCTAAGCTTTTATCAGATGATGGGCATATAGTTAAGGGATTGGATTTTGAATGTGATTATTATACAAAGAGTAATTTATATAATATCTGTATAGATAATTTTGAAAACTATAAGTTATCTAAAAACTATGTATATATAATAGGTAATGCATATATTAATCATTATCTATCACAACAGATAAGATATTTAAAATTCAAATGCGATACTTATTCTGAATTTATTGTAAAATATTTTAGTAGATATCAATTTATTGCGGTCGCAGGATCACACGGTAAGACAACTACCTGTAAAATGTTAAATAAGCTTTTATTAGATTCATCCTATATTATTGGTGATGGAAGTGGTGGTGGCGGTAATAAGGACAGAGTAATAGTTGAGGCATGTGAATATAAAAATACCTTTTTAAATTACGAGCCTGATATTTCTATTGTCTTGAATGCTGATTATGATCATCCTGATTATTTTAAAAATAAAGAGGAATATATAAATTCCTTTCAAATGTTTATAAATAAAAGTAAGCTTGCGATTGTAAATGGTGACGAGTTTGATATAAATGGAAGTAAAATAATTACCTTTGGTATAAAAAAGGATAATGATGTTGTTTTTAAATATAGAATTAAGAATAAAATGATGGAAATAATAATATTTGATTCTATATTTAAATTAAATTTTGTTGGAAAGCATCTAGCGTATGATTTTGTTGCTGCATATATTGTAGCAAGGATTAGTGGCTTATCTGATGAGGATATTAAAATAAGAATGCTTGATTTTAAGATGCCTAAAAGAAGAATGGAAAGAATTAAAATGAAAAATGTAGAGGCTATGATAGATTACGCCCATCATCCTACTGAGATTATGGCAATACATGATATGATGAGGCAGGTTACTAATAAAAAGCTTGTATGTATATTTGAGCCTCATACATTATCTAGAACTAAAGCCTTTATTAATGAGTTTAAGGAAAGTCTAAGCTTGTTTGATGAGGTATATTTGTTACCTATTTTCTCAAGTATTAGAGAAGAAAAGGATATGGGAAAAGAAAGTGCAGTATATAATCAATTAGATTTTAATAAAATAAATAGTGTTTTAGATTTGAATTATGATGAGGATAAGTATTATTTATTTTTAGGTGCTGGTAATATAGATAAAATGGTTAAATGTAATATGTCAAAAATCATTATAAATAGTAAAAATACATAAAAAATAGTATATTCCAAAAAATGAAAACGATTTCATGAAAATGTATTGAAAATGGGGTTTCATTATGTTATAATACGCGTGTATTGTGGGGTGAAACTATGGCAAATACAACAATTTATGATGTTGCAGGAGCTGCAAAGGTATCTTTAGCAACAGTAAGCCGTGTAATGAATAATCCAGAAAAGGTTAATCCGGAAACTAGAGCTAGAGTTTTAAAGGTTATTAAGGAATTAGGATATCGTCCAAATGCAATCGCAAGAGGACTAGCGAGTAGAAAAACAACTACTGTTGGTATTATTATGGCAGACGTTTCAAGAGCGTCTACATCACAATTATTAGGTGGTATTATTGATATTGCTAAGCAATATGATTATGCAATTAAAATCTTCACAATGGGTGAGGATGAGGATATAAATGAAGTAATGCGTGCTGTTGTATCTGAACAGGTAGATGGTATATTATTTTTAAATGATGAATTAGACGCAGAACAAATGGGAATCGTTATGAATCATATTAATGATGCACAAATTCCAGTAGTTTTATGTAATGTTATTTATGAACAAAAGGATACACCTTCAGTATCTATCGATTATGAAACTGCAACTTACCAAATTACTAAGGATTTAATTGCTAAGGGTAAGAAGGATATTTATTTTGCAACAACTATTAGACGATATTCTATTAATGGTTTAAAGCTTAAGGGCTATGAAATGGCTATGCAAGAGGCTGGCTTAGAGCCGTTAGTATTTAGAACAAGTGGATTAGTAAGTAAGAATTCTTTAGATTTTAAGGATCTTTTAGCTAATAAGAATGTTGACGCATTAATATCAGTACGTGACAGTATTGCGATCAGCTTTATGAATGAAGCAATCAATATTGGCAAAAAAGTTCCAGAGGAAATCTCTGTAATTGGCTTACAAAATACAAAATATGCAATTTTATCAAGACCGAACTTGACATGTATGGATACTCCGGTGTATGATATAGGTGCTGTTTCTATGAGATTATTAACAAAGTTCATGAAACAAGAGGAAGTTACTGAGGTTAAGGTAGTATTACCTCATACTTTAGTAAAGAGAGATTCAGATTAATAGCCTGATGACAAGAACATAGTAGTAAATTAATATTTGCTTTAGAGAGTCTACGGTTGGTGGGAGTAGATGGGATATAATTTATGAATTACAATCTTTGAGGGTATTTTTAATGAGTGCTATAGTTATTACTATAGAACTAAGGTGGTACCGCGTTTATAACGTCCTTAGATTTTTCTAAGGACTTTTATTTTTAAAAATTGAAAGGAGAAATTATTATGGGTATTTATGAAGAATTAGAATGGAGAGGATTAATTAAGGACGTGTCTGATCCATCATTAAGAGAAAAATTAAATGCTGGAGGAATGACTTTTTACATTGGTACAGACCCAACTGGTGATAGCTTACATATCGGGCATTTTTCAAGTTTTTTAATTTGTAAGAGATTAAAGGATGCAGGTCATAATCCAATTGTACTTGTAGGTGGGGCAACAGGATTAATTGGTGATCCTAAGCCAGATAGTGAAAGACCAATGATTACTAAAAAGACAGTTGAATATAACTTTGAATGCTTAAAAAATCAATTAATTAAGCTTTTTGGCTGTGAGGTTGTTAATAACTATGATTGGTCTAAGGATATTAACTTTATTGATTTCTTAAGAGATTTTGGTAAATTCTTTAATGTTAATTATATGCTAAATAAGGATATCGTTGCTAGAAGATTAGACCAAGGTATTACATATACAGAATTCTCTTATATGATTATGCAAGCATTAGATTTCTGGTATTTATTTGAAAACAAGAATGTAACTTTACAGGTTGCAGGACAAGACCAATGGGGTAATATTACTGCAGGTATCGAATTAATTAGAAAGAAAAGTCAAAAGGAGGCTTATGCATTTACAATGCCACTTTTAACTAAGAGTGATGGAAGTAAGTTTGGTAAGACAAATGGTAAGGCTGTATGGCTTGATATTAATAAGACATCAGCTTATGAAATGTATCAATTCTTTATTAATTCGGAGGATAGTAAGGTTATCGATTACTTAAAATTCTTAACATTCCTATCAAAAGATGAAATTGAAGAATTAGAAGAAAAGAATAATACTCAACCACACCTAAGAGAAGCACATAAGGCTTTAGCTAAGGCTGTTATTACATTCCTACATGGTGAAGAGGCTTATAACCAAGCAATTAAGATTTCACAAGCTTTATTTAGTGGAAACATTAAGGATTTAACTGCTGATGAAATCGAAATGGGATTTAATGAGCTTCCATCAATTGAAGGTAAGGAAATGACTTTAGTTGACGCATTAATTGAAGCTAAGCTTGCATCTAGTAAGCGTGAGGCTAGAGAATTCATTAAAAACGGTGCTGTTTTAGTTAATGGCGAAAAGAATACATCTGAGGCTACTATTTTAAATAAGGATTCAGCAATTGAAGGTAGATTTATCGTTTTAAGACGTGGTAAGAAATTATACGCATTAGTAAGATTTTAATAAAAATTAGATTAGAGGGTAGGGATACCCTTTTTTCGTTTATAAAATTTTAAAAAAATAGCATAAAATGAAATAAAATTAAAGAAAAACACCTATT
>JAZQVB010000058.1:0-3812 GCA_045631605.1 Anaeroplasma sp. | reverse complement strand
ATATGTATTTTATTAGTAATTTTTTGTATTTTACTAATAGGAAGAGTAGGTAAATTATCAATAATCTATTTGTTTATTAGCTTCATATTTGGAGATTTTACAAGCTTATTATTACTAATAACATTAATATCAGCTATAACATCCTTAATATTTAAAAAGAACTTTGATTATCACCATATATACTTTATTGCAGGAGTATTAATATATATATCCGTATCACTATTTTGTACATTAGGCCTATATGCGCCGCTTAATATGACTAATAAAACTATATTATCTAAAACATTTGATTTGTATTCAAGGTATTTGAAAAGCTATGATATGTCATATAGCGTAGGTGGTGGAATAATTGTTACTGCGATTGCTCAGCTAATAGGCTTAATTAGTGGTAAAATTGGTATTATTTTAGTTGCTGGAAGCTTGCTAGTTATAGGTGGAAGCTATGTTATAGATATTGATGTTTTTAAGATATTTAGAGGAGGTAAGATTAAGCTTGCTGCTACAAGCTTTAAGGATAAGCTATTTGGATATGTCAAAAATATTCATTATCCAGATGGAAATAAGGCTTTAAAAATACCTTTAACAATATTGATGGATAATGAGGAGCCTGTAAGCTTTGTTTTGCAGCAGCAAATAAATAAAAGGATATACGATGATTTAATTGAATATATAAAGGATAAAAGATTAACCCTATTGCCAATTGGATTTAATACATCATATACATCATCACGATTTATAGTTAGAGCCCCTAATAAGGCTTTAGGTATTGATGCTGATATATGTTTATTTTTTGAAAAAAATTGTTTTTTAATAAAGAATGGATTAGATATAAATATAGAAATAGCTAATCAGTTTAAAAAACTTTTAACATTAAAAAGTGTGTTATTATCACATGGTAAGAAAAATGAATTTATATTAGGCATTGATGTTGATAATAATGCACTTGGTATTGATTTATATGTGGGTAGAGCGTTAGTAATACTAGGAGATAATGCTAGTGGTATTAAAACATTTATTAGAGGATATTTAGCATCATTATTAATAAAGGGATATAAAGAAAAATATATTTATTTTTTTGACTTTAATAGTGAATTCAAAATATTATCAACAACAAAAATGCATTACGCTAATGATTATAAGGTAGCATCTATAATTATTGATGAAATATTTACAGAATATGAAAAAAGAAGTGAAGCATTTAAATATTTAGATGTTGATAATCTAGTTGATGCGAATAAGGCAATTAAGCAAATGGGTCCAGAATTTGAAGCAATGGGACCGATTTTTCATATCTTTTTCCTTAAAGGTGATATACAGCTTGATATGCTAAAAAAAATATCCTACCTTATACAGCTAGCACCAAAGGTAGGAATGTCTTTATTTATAGTAGTAAGAGATAAAGCTGATTTATTAAAATTAAATTTATCAAATTGCGAAATATTATCATTTAACATGAGTGATTTATCAACCTCAGTTAAATTATTTGGCTCTGATATGGCATGTAGGCTACAAAAAAAAGGAGATTTAATATATCAATGCCAAAGCAAGATATATCATGGACAATCTCCTTATGTATCCTTAGATGATTTTGAAAAGATTATTTACCGTCTTTAAGTCTTTTCATATATTCTATAATAGCTCTTTCGTAAGAGCCAGTAGATTTAGGTGTGTAATACACCTTATCCTTTAATGAATCAGGTAAATATTGCTGCTTAACATAGCCTGTTTCATAATCATGTGGGTATTTATATTCGTATTTACCGCTTTTAATTTCCTTATTTAAAATATGAGGTGGAATAGCCATAGAGGTCATATCCTCTAAATCATCAAGAGCAGAATTAATAGCATTATAGCAAGAATTACTCTTTGGGCTTGTAGCTAAATCTATAACAGCATAGGCAAGAGGAATTCTAGCCTCAGGAAGTCCGATTTGTAATGCTGATTGAGTAGCAGCATATACTCTAGAAACAACATTTGGATTGCCAAGAGCAATATCCTCATATGATGATATTAATAATCTGCGACAAATGAATTCTAAATCCTCGCTTTGTAAAAGCCTTGCAAGATAATGTATCGCAGCGTCAGCGTCAGAGCCTCTAATTGATTTAATCATTGCGCTAGCGATATCATAATAATATTCGCCCATTTCATCTATAGCAAAATTCTTTTTACCAATTAATGACTTAACATTTTCAAGTGTTAGGTCTTTTTCGTCTAGCATATTAGCTATTTCAAGCATATTTAGTGCTGTTCTAATTTCACATGATGATACAACAGAAATATAATTTAATATATCCGGTGTCATAGGCTTTAGGCTTTCTGATTGAATAGTTTTATTTAATAGATTAATTACATCGTCCTTGCTGATTTCGTTCATTCTATAAATATGACATCTGCTTCTAATTGCAGGATTAATTGATCTATATGGATTTTCTGTTGTTAATCCAATAATTGTTAATGCACCTGATTCGACAAATGGAAGAAGAAAATCCTGAATATCCTTTTTCATACGATGAATTTCATCGATAATACAAATAGTATCACTATGATATTTTGTGCTTTCCGCTATATCCTTAAGCTTAGCCTTTGTATCGCATGATGCGTTAAAGGAGAAGCTAGATAATGGGAATAGGCTTGATATAATTTCAGCAATAGATGTCTTTCCACAGCCTGCTGGACCATATAATATCATTGAATATATTGTATTTTGATTTACCATTTTAGTAATTACACCCTTTGGGCCAACTAAATGGTCTTGACCTACTATGTCTTCAAAGCTTTTAGGTCTAATTTTATAAGCTAATGGCTTCATATTTCATCACCATTTAGTATTTTACCACATTAAATTATTTTTTTAAAGTTTACACCTAAAATTCCACCTATTCCACTACAAATTGTATATATTGCTGTAGGTAGAATTTTCAAATCGAAGCCTCCAGAAATTAAAAAATATACAAAATGAATTAAAAGGATATGTAATATACCTACTATTAGTCCAACCCATATACCTTTTTTATGGATTGCATTTCCGTATAGCAGGCCTAATAGTAAAAATGAGGAAGCTCCAATAAGTAATTCAATGTATACATTAGAATTATTTTCTGTTTTCATTATATAAAATGAATAAATGAATGAAATTATAACAACATATAACGCTGTTATTAAATATATTTTCAATGTACTAAATATTTTTCTTTTCAAGTTATCACCTATTAATTTTATGTATATAGTTTATAAAATATGAGAAAAATATGATGGGTGATAGCATGGAGTATATCAGTACAATAGGTAAAAGCATATTAGTCTATTTTATATTAATTATATTATTTAGATTTTTAGGAAAGCGAGAGGTAGGTCAGCTATCAATATTTGATTTAGTTATAATTTTAATAATAGCTGATATTGCCTCATTAGGCATTGATAATCAGGAATTTTTTATTCCGAGTATGCTGTGCCTTGGTGTTTTAGGGCTATTACAAAAGGGTTTATCAATACTTTTATTGCATAAGGCTAAATTGAGGAAAATAGTAGATGGTTCCCCTAAGATAATTGTTAATGATGGAATAATTAAGATAAAAAATATGGAAAAGGAATTATATACTATGGATGATCTAATATTTCAAATGCATATAGAGCATATTGAAGCTATTAATGAAATTAGGCTTGCGATATTAGAAACTAATGGACAGCTATCAATATTTAGAAAATCTAAATTTGATACAGTAATATTACCTATTATTGTGTCTGGTGAATTAAATAAGGATAACATCTTAGAGCTAAATATTAATTCGGAGGATATTATAAATGTATTT
>JAZQVB010000057.1:0-2114 GCA_045631605.1 Anaeroplasma sp. | reverse complement strand
AAAAAGAAGTGAAAAATCACTTCTTTGTTGTGGAGATATATATTGAATGTTTAGGGATTATTTAGTTCTCAATCTAATTTGGCGTTTAGGTTCATTATCATCCTCGAATTCATCTTCATCGTATTTTACATATTCGCCGTCAAATTCGCTATCATCAAATTCTGCATCATACGTTTCTTCATTATTAGCATTATTAACATAATAAGAATAATCATTCATATTTTGATTTTCGATGAATTTAATTAAATTAATAAGTGCAATATCAATTAAAGATTTAAATGTACCATATTCCTCTTCGAGTTTAGACCATTGATATCTATCATCATAATTAAAATCAGTTAAAACGTTAATAGCATCCTTTCTGTCCTCGACCCACTCTGTTAACGAATATTTAATAAAATTATTAAGACGTTCAATATCATTATTTTTAACATCATCTTCTGATAATAAGCCGGTTTTAATAGCATCTCTAACCTTCAATGCAATCTCATGCTTAAATCTATCTTTATCAAATTTTGCCATATTTCTAAATTATTATTTTATTCAATATCTGTTGGCGTAGCGTTTTCAATTTGTTTTAATAATCTATAAAGCTTTCTATTAGTATCATTTGTTCGTGGAGATATATCATAATATTCTAATACATAACGAATAGATTGAGCAAGTTCTTGTGGATGATTATCATCCCAATCAAGTAAACATGCATATATATCATGATATAAATCGGAATATTCACCCCAACCAAATTCAACTATGTCTAAAAGCTTCATTCCGTATTCTGTCGCGGTCATATATCAATTATTAAAAATTTTGAGATGATTTAATAAGCTCAGTCATTATCTGCACAAATAAATCCTGGAAATTGCTAGCTGGATAATTCTTACCAACGGTATCATTTACATACTTACGAAGCTTAGATGGCAACATTGGATTAGAACCACCAGTAAAACGCTTACCTGTTATGCCTTCTAAATAACCAGTCCAATTCTTCTTATAATCATCTAAAATATATTTTTTAATTTCCTCAACAGATGAATCTTTAGATAAAGTAACTTCAGACTCATTAATGAACTTTAA
Source organism: Anaeroplasma sp. (assembly GCA_045631605.1). Lineage (GTDB taxonomy): Bacteria > Bacillota_I > Bacilli_A > Acholeplasmatales > Anaeroplasmataceae > Anaeroplasma. The sequence continues at coordinate 1,037 of JAZQVB010000057.1, read as the reverse complement.
GCCTGCTTCATTAAGCCCTTCTGATGGCGACCACATACTATTAATCATGTTAGTATATACTTTACGCTCAGACTCTGAAAGAGAATTAAAACTTGCAATACCATATTCACGTTTAATTGCACCTAAAAGTTGTACACGCTCTGAATCAATGGCTAATTTCTTTGATTCATTAACTTTAGTATTATAGTCATTTTGTATATCTGAAAAACTACGCATATTGTTTTTATTTCTTTTTATATTTATATCCTTTTTAAATATTTAAATTATTCATTTGCTGATACTTTCAATATCATATCAGGTAATACTTGTCTAAATTTATTAATGCTTGCTACACATTCAAATGTATTATCTTTAACAAAAATTAATTCTTCACCTTTTCTAATGGTTTTAGTAGCATAAATTGTTATATTATCAGAATCTGATGGATCATATTCATAATCAATGTTTCCGGTAATACCTGTACAATTTTCGTTACGTGCAATACTGCCTAAACCAAAAGGAACACCAAATATTCGCTTAGATAAATCTATAGGAAATGTTATTTGTCTAACATTTGATGAATACAAATCCGCATCATGAAGAATTCTAACAGGTGCAACTTCAATTATATCGTCTTTATAAAAGGTTTTATTAGCATAAACTTTACCATCTTTATAAATTATACTGCCTATCTTATTTCTATTATTATATATTTTAATACTTTTAATTATTCTATCTTCATCAGCTTTTATGACTTCGGGTTTAATTGGTTCCGCATAGTCATCATCGTCATCAAATGGATTATAAAAACCCTCGTTAATATTTGTAAAACTCGATGTTTTCTGTTTTAAAGTATTAAATATCTTTAATAGCATGCTTCCTGATAATGTACCCCTAACAATACGAGATATATCATTTCTATATTTAACTAAATATGATTTGGATAATAATGTCTCAATGAATCGATTAATTTCTCTATAACTATGTTTCGTTAATGGATCATATTCATATAACATATCATAAATCCAATCACTAGATGACCATAATTCTTTATAATA
>JAZQVB010000056.1:0-3351 GCA_045631605.1 Anaeroplasma sp. | reverse complement strand
TTTATATATCCAATGATTATATGAACCAACATCCCCAATGTAAATAGGGCCATAACAATCTTGAGTGATGATAATATCAACACTCTTATGCTTCTGATGTGAAATAAACTCATTTAGTGTCATTCTGCTTCATCTCCTTTAAAATATCACCAATTTGATTTAATGCTATTTCATCTGCAACTAGTCCACTTGTTGACCATGTATCCATAATTGTCACTATTTCAATAAGTGCATTTTCTTGCTTTTGGTTCTTATCCTTTAATTTCTTATTTTCTTCAAGTAGCTTATCATTATAAACTCTTAATTCAGCATTATCCTTTTTAAGAGATGCAACATTGTCTATTAAATTCCAATGGTTAATAAAATCTTCCCATTCAAATACATTATTATCTAAACCAGCATTCCATCTATCAACTTGTTTATCATGTTCTCTTACAATGAAATTATCTACCTTTTCATAAGGCGTTAGTCTTTTACTCATTACAGTTCACCTCACTAAAGCAAACTTCAAAACGTTTGCCTGTTGTTAAATCAGTAAATTTAATAATATCACCATAAATAAATGCCTCACTTTTAACTGCTACACCAATTGAATAGCCAGTATTAATTAAATAAACTGGTTCATTCTTACCAAAGAATAAAGAAGCTGAATATCTTTTATCATTTTTATCATAAGATTCAATCTCTACATTACAATAAAAGAAGTCATGATGAAATTGTTGCCACTTCATTCTTAATTCAGATTTTTTTAATAATTCAATAATTTGTTGTTTCATAATTAACACCATCCTTTTATTTTATCGTCTTTCTTAAGACACCTATATCTTATCATAATAAAAAAATGTTGTCAATAACTTTTTACAAAAATATTTTAAATTATTTTGAAGCAAGAAAAAAGACAGCAGTGGGAGAAGTTAACTACTGTCTAATTTCTTTTGGAAAGAACCTTATAAAATAATGATGTGTTATTATTACACACCTTTATTATAATATTATTCTTGATTGAAGTAAACACCATTTAATAAAAGTTGCTTCAATTCATTTGCTTCAGTTCTTGTTATAGATGGAATGGATAAGTCAATATCTGTAATGGTAGTGAAACCATGTATTTCAGATAAATTTCTAACTTGATTTGTTGGACGTCCATACAAATGAGCATAGGATGCATAATTAACTGAGCTTAATGGTACAATCTTTGTCATTCTCATTGTTGGTTCTAATTTATTAAAGAAACCATTATTTGAGTTTAGTATACCAGTCTGGCATCTTAAATAATTAGTCATCTTACGTATACTAGCATCAGCCATTGCATTAACACCTGAGATGATACCTTTTGACATCGCGTTTGCTGATTGACCAACACCACCAGCTAAAACAGTCGCACCTGAACCTAATAACTTTAATGCTGTCGTTTGTTCAATTATTGTATCATTATTATTGCGCTCTAAATAGTTTGTAGTTGTTAATGGTAAATTAATTGCTAACTGACAGTTTGTAGAATATATCATACGCTTATCAGTATCATTAATTAAATAAGCCATACCTGAGCCTTTAATTAAGTCAGTAACTGCATAAACTAATAAAACACGCTTCTGATATAATTGTGTCCATTCAACAGGAACATATCCAACAAATGGAACATATATCTCATATTTCGCAGTTCTTGAATAATAATCATCATTAATCTCATTAAAAGTATGATCCATAACAACGTGATAATAATTATCAAGCTTCATCTTACCAGCATAATAGTCACCATAAATATCAGGCTGGCCACCTATATGTATAATCCAAATATTTAGATCCTTTTTAGAAAAAATTATACGCTTCCATTCACGCTCATATCCCATTTGAAATGGATATTTTAAAAGTGAATAAACAAATGATGCTTGATTATCATCTTCTTTTAATGTTGCAAGTGTTGTTGATGCCATAGTGACAGCGCAACCAATACCACTGAAATTATTTGCTAGATTAATAGATGGTAATATTGAAACCCCGTTTACTGTTCCACTAATTGCCCCATCAAAGTCAGTATCAACACATTGGCCACAATATGTATAAGTTAGGATAGTATTAAAATCATAATCATTTCTTAATGACGTATTAACTAAATCACCATCTGAAACGATGTCATTTTCTTCCACATAAGGTGATGGCATTGTTGGTGCGATATCATCTTCAATATCACTATCGAATAAATATTCATTGCGTGATACCCAGGCATCTAATGTTAAAAGATAATCTTTATAAGTAAATAAGACATCACAATGAAGCTTTAATACATACATATTCTTTGAAGTGACGAAGTCAATATCATCTATATAATAATATCTTTTAAATGTATCTAAATAGCAATAATTAAAATCATAATTTAAACCTATTGTATATAGTACCTCATTGCCGTTACTATCAACTGCTTCAACATTATTACTATTAACTATTTCTTGATTAAAGTGCGCCATCTCAACTAATATAGACGGATTAATAATATCACATGTATTCATTAATGAACCTGATAATAATCCTTTATATTGTAAATCGTCTTTAATCAAATATTTAGCGTCTTTAGATGTGTTATATAAATATAAATTCATATATTACACCTCCTATAATTCTTTAATATTTAAATCACCAACAAATGACATTAATTCAGCAATTGAACCATCTTTTAATCTAACTTCAGGCCATTCATCTACACTATTATATTCAATAGCAACTGCATCAGCAATGCCTGATGTGTTAGTTCTATTAACATATACATTAAACTTTCCATCAGCAAATATTGTTGTTAATGAATCAGCCTGTTCAAAAGTCATTGGACGTGTATAAGTGAAATCCAAATATTTCTTAATAATCATTTCAAATGCAATATGCTGTGAATATGGAACACCAGATACTTGCATATTCATTGTACCATCAAAGCGTAGTGAATATTCTTTTAATTTATTTTGTATTGATGTTTCTAATTTATCCATTGTGACATTGCCGTCAGCAATCTTTGCAGTTGTTACGTTGGCATCAGCAATCTTTGCAGTTGTGACTGCATTTGAGCGAATCTTACCAGATGATATTGAATTATCGCTTAATTTTGTATTTGTAACTGATTGGTCGATTAATTTTGCAGTTGATACTGAATCATCGTCTAAATTTGTAGATTTAACCTCATAATTGCCTATTTTTGCGCTTGTAATTGAACCATCGGCAATCTTTGCAGTATTAATTGCTGCATCTGGAATATTATCACTTAAAATGTTTGGATATAAATTATCTGTTAAACTTCCTTTTGGATGTAATGTATCTATAATATTTGACATAATATAATCTCCTTTTCTTTATTTATAAAAATAA
>JAZQVB010000055.1:0-5071 GCA_045631605.1 Anaeroplasma sp. | reverse complement strand
TGAAAATTAAAGTAAAAAACAAAAGTTATGACTATGTTATGGCTATTCCGAAGCCAAAGCATAGGAAGCCTAATAATCAAAGTGTGCTTTTAAGGGGACTAGTAAAGGCATTAACATTCTTTGATATGAGGGCAATTAAGCTTAAGGTTAATAAGGTAGGTATGGAAAAGCTTCAAAAGAAGGAGCCATGCCTATATTTAATGAACCATTCAACATTTATGGATTTAAAGATTGCCTTTAATATAATTAAGGGTAAATTTAATATCATTTGTACAGATGATGGATTTATTGGTAAAAACCTATTAATGAGAGGATTAGGATGTATACCAACAAAGAAATTTATGACTGACACAAGATTAGTTAAGGATATGATTTATACGACTAAAAAGCTTAAAAAATCAGTTTTATTATATCCTGAATGTGGATATACATTTGATGGTAGATCAACAATTTTACCAGAAAGCCTAGGGAAGCTTTGTAAATTGTTAAATGTGCCTGTTGTTATGATTACAGCTAATGGTACATTCCTACGCGATCCACTTTATAATGGCTTACAAATTAGAAAGACTAATATTAATGTTGAAATGAAATATTTATTATCACCAGAGGATATTAAAGAAAAAACAACTAATGAATTAAAGGAAATAATTGATGATTGCTTCAAATTTGATGGATTTAAATATCAACAAGAAAATAACATTAAGGTTACTGAAAAATTTAGAGCTGATTATTTAAATAGAATTTTATATAAATGTCCTAATTGTGGTGAGGAGCATAATATGGTTGGTAAGGGCATCCATATTAAATGCGAAAAATGTAATAAGACTTACGAGCTAACTGAAACTGGATATATTAAGGCTTTAGATGGTGAAACTGAATATCCACATATTCCAGATTGGTATGATTGGGAAAGAGCATCAGTAATAGAGGAAATTAAAAATGAAAGCTATAATATTACATCTGATGTTGACATTTATATGCAGGTAGATACAAAATGCTTCTATTATGTAGGAGCTGGAGAGCTAACACATAATCTAGAGGGATTCCATCTTACAGGCTGTGATGGTAAGATTGATTATAAGCAAGGACCTAAGAAATATTATTCAATTAATGCGGATTTCTATTGGTATGAGCTTGGTGATATGATATGTATTGGCGATGATAATGCTAGATATTATTGTATTCCAAAGAACAAGAAGGATATTGTTGCGAAAATGAGAATTGCGACAGAGGAAATGTATAAATTTAATAAATAAAAAAGTGGCACATCAACTTGATGTGCCAATTTTATTACTTAATTTCCATATATTCGCAATCGATAGAAGTTAAATCGTATTCTACATTGCGTCCGATTTTTTCACATACATGGATTAGCTTATTACCATCTGTATAACCATTCCAAGTTGCGATTACTGTTTTTTGTTGCGCTAATTCCTTTAAGAAATCTAATAAATCGATAGGAGAATTTTCTTGATATAAGATTGCTTTCTTATCTAATAAAATTTCTTCAGGCTTATATGTACTTAAAAATCCTTTAACGAATCCGTAAACGTAGTTTGCATCCTTACCTTCAGGGATTTGCTTTCCTAAAATACTATCTAAATCTAAAATAGGAATACCCTTATCCTTTGAATAATTGTGAAGGAATTTAGATTTGCCAGAACCTGGTTTACCGATAATTAAAAGTAGCTTATGTTGTTTGTGCATTGCCATTGCCCTCCTCTATAAAATTTAACTTATCGTTATGTATATAGTTATTATAACCCAATTATATTCTAAAAGCAATTAAAATATAACTATAAATGTAATTGTAGAAACTAGTAGATAAATGTTGTATAATTGAATTAATAGTTTAGGAGTGATTTTATGATTATATATAAAAGAGATTTCTCATTCTCTAAGGAGGAGGCACAAAGGCTATTTTTATCAGTTGAATGGCATTCGGGTAATTACCCTGATATGCTTTATAAAGCCTTAAGAAATTATCCAACCCTTATTACAGCCTATGATGGAGATAAGCTTATTGGATTATCTGCAGCAATGGATGATGGAATTATGAACGCTTATATACACTATTTATTAGTAGATCCTGAATACCAAGGGCAAGGCATTGGTAAAAAGCTAATGGAAATGACTAATGAGGTATATAAGGATTATGTAAATATCGTTTTAATTTCATATAATGATAAAATTCAATTTTATGAAAAATGTAATTATTACTTTAACACTGAGCAATGCGCAATGCGCTTAAATAACGGGAGGTAAATATGGTAGAATTTAATTTAAAAAGCTTTGATGATCTTAATATATCTTGTATTGAAGCTAAATGTGAAAGCCCTAAGGCTATTATTCAAATTATTCATGGTATGGCTGAGCATAAGGAAAGATATATACCAATCATTAATTATTTAAATAAAAATGGCTATTCTGTATATATATCAGATAATAGAGGTCATGGGAAAAGTATTAATGACAAATATGTATTAGGTAATACTGGTACTCCAGAGGATTTAATTAATGACCAATTATGCTTTACTAAATACATAAAAAATATTAATCCGGATAAAAAAATAATTCTATTAGGTCATTCAATGGGTACATTGATTACAAGAGGATATTTAATGAAAAATGATGATTTAATATCAGGAGTAATATTATCTGGTACTGTATGCCTAAATGGAGCGGCTAATTTAGCTGTAAGCCTTGCGAAGGGTAAGGTTAAAAATAAGGGTGAGCTAGGAAGCAGTAAGCTATTATTTGCCCTATCAAATAATTTCTCATTTAAAAAGGATTTCTCTTGGCTAAGCTACAATCAAGATAATATAGATAAATATGAGGCTGACCCGTTATGTGGGTATGAGTTTACTAATAAAGGCTATTTAACGTTATTTACTATGGTTAAAATGCTAAATGATATTAAAGGCTATGAATGTAAAAATCCTAATTTACCTATTAGAAGCTTTTCGGGTGCTGATGATAGAACAACTGGCGGCACTAAGGGCTTAAATGGTGTTGTTAAGGTCTTAAATAAATGTGGCTATATTAATGTTAAATTTGTTGAATATCCTAAAATGAAGCATGAAATATTTAATGAGGATGAATGTGAAGCAGTATTTAAGGATGTTTGTGTAGCTATAGAGGAAATGCTATGAAATATTGCTATGAATGTGGCACAAGGCTAATTGAAAAGGAGCTAAAGGATGAAGGCCTAATTCCTTATTGTCCTAGCTGTAATGAATATAGATTTCCTATATATTCAGCTGCTATTAGCGTTGTAATATTAAATAAGAACAAAACTAAGGGCTTACTTATTAAGCAATATGGTAAATCTAATTATAGATTAGTTGCTGGATACATAAATAAGGGTGAATCTGCTGAGGAAGCATTAATAAGAGAAATGAAGGAGGAAATAGGAGTGGCTCCTATATTCTTCAAGCTTAATGCGACTAGATATTTTGAAAGAACTAACACATTAATGATCAATTTCTACGCTATTTTAGATAGTGAGGATATTAATTCTAATTATGAAATAGATTCATATTCCTGGGTAGATATTAATGATTGTGTAGAGGCCTTAAATGAGGCTAAGCTAGCCTGTGAATTTTTTAAAATTTATTTAAATAACAATTAATCTATATTTATTAGCTTTTATATGGTACAATGACTATAGGTGATTACGATGATTTTACATAAGCAACAGCGTCCAAATGTTAATAAGGTGGATGCTATGTCCCTTGATGATAGGGAAAAGGAGGTACTTAAGGAGTATTTATTAATCGAAAAGGATTATAGATATGCCTTAAGAGAAATGTCTGCCAAGCTTGAAAATTTAGATGATTATTGTCAGCTTACATTAGCTCACAATCCTATTCATCATATTGAATCAAGAATTAAGACATCTCAAAACATAATCGATAAGATTAAAAAAAGAGGATATGAAATGGACATGAGCACTGTCTATGAATTAATCTACGATATAGCTGGTATTAGAGTTATTTGTAATTATATATCTGATATTTATCATATTATTGATTTACTTATGGAGCATAAGGATCTAACAGTAAGATTAAAAAAGGATTATATTCAAAACCCTAAGGAAAGCGGCTATAGAAGTATTCATGTAGTATTTGATATGGATATGTATATCGATAAGCAAATTAAGAAGGTTCCTGTTGAAATTCAATTTAGAACCATGGCTATGGATTTATGGGCATCCCTTGAGCATGAGATAAGATATAAGGGTGATGTATACCTATCAGAAGATGATAAGCTAAATCTAAAGGCCTATTCAGATGATTTACATCAGGTTGATCTTAAGATGCAAAGGCTTTTTGAAGGTGTAATGTACAATAAAAGTGAATAATTAAAAAGAGCTGCTAATCAATTAAAATTTAGCAGCTCTTTTTTTTCGTATATTAACAAATAAAAAAAGCACATTTCTGTGCTGTATTATTAGACTGGTGGACCCCTGGAGACTCGAACTCCAGACCCACTGATTAAGAGTCAGTTGCTCTACCAACTGAGCTAGGGGTCCATGTATAAGATTAAGCAATCTCGCGACTGCAGTAATAATTATACTACTATTTTTTTATATGTCAACAACTTTTTTATATTTTTTTAAAAAAAGTGAAAAAAATTGTTTTTTTTATGAAAAAAGTACTTTTTATCTCTATTTGATGACTTTAAACAGGTAAAAGTCTCATATTTTAGTAATGTTTTTCATAAAATTAAACGGTGATATTATGAAATTGTATGAAATCTTATCAAAATTAAATATTAAAACTAATGTAAATGACCTAGAGGTATCTATTTGTACAGCTGAATTATTTAAGGTAAAGGAAAATTCTATATTCGTTTCTATTCATAACAATATTGATGAATGCCTTGAGGCAATTAATAAGGGTGCTAAATTTATAATATCAGAGGAATATATTGATATATTAAATAATGTAGCTATTGTTGATAATTCTAGAAAGGTATTAGCTCAAATATTATTTATAATGAATGAAGGAATATTTGATAATAAGAAAATAATTGGAGTTGTAGGTACTAATGGTAAGACTACAACCTC
>JAZQVB010000054.1:0-5201 GCA_045631605.1 Anaeroplasma sp. | reverse complement strand
TACATTATTATAGATTTGTTTAATAAATGGTAATGTGATAAATGATAATGTATTACAAGCTAATATTATTATATCCATTTCTCTTTTAATTAAATAATCACATAAAAAAATGGTCCTTTTTATTAAGAATTCCTTACTTTTATTCCCATATGGAAAATATGCATTATCCATAATAAGAATATAGGAATCCTTAGTATTTAAGGACCTTAAATATTTTAATCCACCATAGCCTGAATCAATTAGTCCAATTCTCGTCTTATGATTGCTCCTTTTGTCTTGTATTCAGTATCCTCTCTAAAGGATAAGAATACCTCCTTTGTAACCTCACAATCATTAAATGCGTCATGAACTTGAACGTCATCACAATTATAGTATAGTTTATATAGCTTAAATAGACCTGGGTCATTTCTAAGCTCATAATAGTTTTTAATTAATTGACATAGGTTAACAAATCTAGTTTTATTTTTAAGGCTCTTAACGCCATTAATACTATATGATTCGTTTAAAACTAATATGTCATTTTTACCATAAACTACAATAGTAGGATTATATTTATCAATAATTTCTTTGAAATCAGAATAGAATAATGAATAATCAATTGCCTTTGCATAAAATTCATCTGATTTAATTCCTAAGAAATCCTCTGCTCTTTTTGTAAGCTCTGTTGTTAGTTTAGGCTTAATATAATTTGAATATCTATATAATTCCTCACCTTTGTGATTAATTATTAATAGACCAGCCTGAATAATTTCTGTTTTAAAGCCTTTACCTTTAAATTTATAGCTAGGCATTGTCATTTCTAAATCTAAAAACATTGTATTATCTAAGCTATTTAAAAAGTTATTTAATGATTTATTTATCATAACCTTATCATAATAAATAACTCTATCAAATTTACCTAAGGCTTCAATTCTATATAAATAAGAGATAACATAAGCATTATATTGACCTTTACGCACTGTACGAGAATCATCATATTCTAAATCAATCCAATTATCTTGATATAAATATCTTTTAAAGGTATTCATTTGACTATTTTGAAAATAGAAAAACTTAATATGCTTATAGCATCTTATTCCTATTATCTTATGATCTAGTTCAATCATATGAATTGTACCGCGTATTCTCATGCTTATCCTCCTTCTTTACATTATTTTTTTATTGATACTGACATTCCATCTCCAATTGGGAATATTGAAGTATCATAATCCTTATTTGATAATAAATTGTTGTGAAAATTCTGTAATTTGCGAATTAAACCACGTACAGATCGTGTTTGATTTTCGTAATTCTCCATATCACCAACAAGACCATGAAATAGCATATTATCACATACTACTATTCCTCTATTTGATAATAATGGTGTATATAAATTAAAGAAATTCATATATTGTGCCTTAGCAGCATCGATAAATATCATATCAAATTCTAAATTTGATACTAAATCAAATGCCTCTAGGGCATCCTTGAATAGAATATGAATTTGATTTTCTAAGCCTAATTTAGAAATATTTTCTGTAGCTAAATTATACATCTTCTCATTTCTTTCGATTGTATAAATTTCACTTCCGCAACATTTATTCATACGAATAGCTGAATAGCCTATCGCAGTACCTATTTCTAAAATTCTTTTAGGCTTATGAAGCTTAATTATAGATTCAAGAAATGCTAGTCCATCATCAAATATAATTGGAACATTATATTCTTGGGCATATTTCTTAAGCTCAAGCTCAAATTCTGTAAATTCTAAATTAGTTATTACAGTCGCAGTCTCCATCGCAGTCACAGTCATCACCACATCCACTGCATGAGCTACAGCATCCACCGCAGCCGCCAGCATCTTCAAATCTTGAAGCATAATCATTTAATAATTCCTCAAGCATTGCCCATTCCTCTTCTGTTTCAACTCTACCTAATCTACCTTCAGCACCATCAGTTGGGTCATATGTAGCTGCTGAAACCTCATATGTGTTTCTTACTTGGAAAACAACATAATCCTTATTTGTCTTTTCATAGTGGTATGTAAATAAGATATCACATACTAACTCAGTACCATCATCTTGTAATAATGTCATTGTACGATCTTGCATAATTTTTCTCCTTTAAAATGATTTTTTATCTAAATAATTTTGTAAAATAACTACCGCAGCCATTTCATCCTTCTTTTGTTTTCTATCTTTTCTTTTAACATTTCCAGATATCATAGCCTTATCTACTATAATTGTAGTTAATCTTTCATCCTCTAGTATCACCTTAATATCAGCTCTAGATTCAAGCTTTTCCTTAAATTCTAATGATATATTAGCTCTAATTCCAGCATCACCATTCATATGCTTAGGTAGGCCTAATACAACAGTATTAACGCCTTCCTTTTTGCATATATCAATTGTGTAATTAATTGCAGCCTCATAATCATCATCTCTGAATCTAAATGTGTCATAGGCTCTTGCTAGAAATCCTAAAGCATCAGATATAGCTACACCTAGTGTTCTACTTCCTAAATCTAATCCTATATACTTCATTATAAAATTCCTTTAACATGGGCTAATGCTTCATTAACCTTACTAGAGTCCTTACCACCAGCTTGAGCAAGATCCTTCTTACCACCGCCGCCGCCACCAGTAATCTTAGTAGCCTCTCTTACAATTTGACAAGCATCATATGGTTGATTTGCAGCACATACGAATGTTACCTTGCTGCCATCACATGAAGCAAGTAATACAACATTTAAGCCCTTATTGTTCTTAAGTGCTGATGCCATATCCTTAATTAAATTTGAATCCTTAACATCAACGATAGTAATTAGCTTATCGCCTTCAATTAATGAATCAAATTGGTCTAAGCTTTGTAAAGCGCTTTGGCTCTTCTTAGCATTATAAACCTTATCTAAATCCTTAGCTGCAGCTTGTGCAAGTAAAACCTCTTTGCGAAGTGCTAGAATATATCTATAACCAAATTCATTAATTTCATTTGCCTTATATTCATATACTAATTCAATTCCCTCAGCCTTAGCCTTAGCAACTAATTCATTAGCCTTATTAATAATTGTATCTAATGTAGTTTGAACATTTTCACATGCAGCCTTTACATACTTCATAGCATCATTTGAAGTTGATGCAGTACATCTAAATGTACCTGAACCAATTGATTCAATTGAATAAATTGCAAATTTCTCAATTTCAGCTGTGTTAGAAACATGAGTACCACCACAGAATTCCATTGATACACTCATATCAACAACTCTTACATTAGCTCCATACTTCTCACCGAATAATGCCATAGCACCAAGCTTCTTAGCCTCTTCAATTGGTAAAACCTTAGTTTCAACTGGATAAGCCTTAGCAATATATTCATTTACTAAATCTTCAACAGCTAGGATTTCCTCATCTGTTAATGATTGATAGTTATTAAAGTCAAATCTACAATATTCACTACCAACTTGAGAACCTTGTTGGTGAACATGTGAGCCTAATACATGCTGTAAGGCTGATTGAAGTAAGTGAGCTGCAGAGTGATTCTTCTTAGATAATTCTCTTTGTTCCTTATCAACATAAGCTAATGCGATATCTCCCACCTTATATGGGTTATTATCTAAAATATGTAAATGCTGACCATTTGGCATCTTAATTACATCTAATACCTTAGAGTCACCAAACATACCTGTATCACATAATTGACCACCAGAGAATGCATAGAATGGAGTTTCATCTAATACTACACCATTACCAAAGACAGCAATTACCTTAGCATTATGATTTGTAGCACAGTATCCTGAGAATTTAGATTCATCCTTGAATGCTAAATATTCTTCATTTTGTCCACCCATTGAATTTTCATCCTTACGAGCATTTCTAGCTCTTTGCTTTTGCTCATTTAAGCACTTCTTGAATTCCTCTGTATCAACAGTTAAGCCCTTTTCCTCAGCATATTCCATTGTAAGCTCTAATGGGAATCCGAATGTATCATATAATGTAAATGCATCTACACCAGAGATAACGCCGTTTGCCTTAGCAGCTAAAGCCTCGAATCTCTTTTCTCCTGAAGCTAATGTAGCTAAGAATTTTTCTTCCTCAGCAGAAATGATTTGTCTACAAATATCACGCTTACCATGTAAATATGGATAGAATGGATCCATAATTTCAATAACTACATCAACAAGCTCTGCCATGAATGGCTTATTAATACCTAATCTCTTAGCGTATTTAGAAGCTCTACGTAATACACGGCGAAGAACATATCCTCTACCCTCATTTGATAATGTAGCACCATCAGCTACAGCGAATGTTACTGTACGAACATGGTCTGCGATAACCTTGAATGCCATTTGACCTTCATATTTAACACCTGAAATTTCTTCTGTCTTCTTAATGATTGGCATAAATAAATCTGTATCATAGTTAGTATCTACACCTTGCATTACACAGCATAATCTTTCAAGACCACATCCTGTATCGATGTTTTTAGAAGGAAGCTCCTTGTAATCCTTTCTATCAACACCCTCTTTTGAATTGAATTGAGAGAATACGATATTCCAAATTTCGATAAATCTATCATTTTCAATATCTTGCTCAATTAATTCCTTACCGCGCTTATCATACTTTTCACCACGGTCATAGAACATTTCTGTATCTGGCCCACAAGGTCCTTCACCAATTTCCCAGAAGTTACCCTCCATAGGAATTAAATGATCCTCGCTAATACCATTTTTAATCCAGAAGCTTTTAGCGTCCTCATCATTGTAGTAATATGTAATGTATAGCTTATTCTTATCGAATCCAAACCACTTTGGATCAAATAATAATTCCATCGCAAATTCAATAGCCTCTTCCTTGAAATAATCTCCAATTGAGAAGTTACCTAGCATTTCGAAGAATGTATGATGTCTTGCAGTCTTACCTACATTTTCGATATCATTAGTACGAATACACTTTTGTGCATTTGTAATTCTTGGATTTTCTGGCACCATACTACCATCAAAATATTTTTTTAGTGGAGCTACACCAGCGTTTGTCCATAATAATGTTGGGTCATTAACTGGAACTAATGATGCAGATGGCTCTACCTGATGGCCCTTAGACTTGAAGAAGTCTAGCCACATTTGTCTTATTTCACTTGATTTCATATATCTCATAATTTTACCTCCTTAATAGGTTATACCTATTAGAATACACTAACGCTTTATAATTATATCAAAATCATAG
>JAZQVB010000053.1:0-28543 GCA_045631605.1 Anaeroplasma sp. | reverse complement strand
CAATTGTTCTTATTTGATGGTATACACCTTCAAATAGGATCATTGAAACTGTATAATTGTTAATTTTATTAATTATTATTGGTGTTGTAATTCTATTTTTTATTGTGTATGATTTGCTGACACCCTCAATAAATGAATCTGTTATTGGATATTTTAACTTAACAATATATTCCTTTTCAAGTTTTGTATCTGGATTTGATATATGATTAATAAATTCACCATCATTTGTAAGAATCATTAATCCTTCACTTTCCTTATCTAGCCTGCCGGCTGTAGATAGCTTTATATCTGAATTTATATTATTTATATAGCTAGTTTCTTTATTGTTTATAACTGATAGGATTCCTCTTGGCTTGTAATATAAATAATATTTGAAATCTATTTTATTTAATACAGTACCTGAAATTGTAACTATATCATTTTCTCTTATAGGACATGAAAGTGGTAGAATTTCATTGTTAACTAATATTTTATTTTCATTATATAATTTTATAACCTCTGATTTTGTATAAAAGCCATAGACCTTAACATAACTAAATAGTTTCATAGTATCACCAATTTTATTTTACCAAATTATTTTGTTTTTTCTAGTAGGTTTATGGATATATATAGCAATTGACATATACCCCCATAGGGTATATAATTTTATTGAGGTGTTACTATGAGTGATTGCTGTAAAAAGATTAAGGTAAGAGATGAAGAGGATAAGAAGAATCTTAATGTTCGAATTAATAAGATTATAGGTCAAATGAATGGTATTAAAAAGATGATTGATGAGGATAGATATTGTGATGATATTTTAATTCAATTGTCTGCGGTAGATAAATCTGTTAAGAGCCTTGCCACAATTATATTAGATGAGCATATGCGTACATGTCTTGTAGATAGTATTAAGGCTGGAGATATGACAGCTGTTGATGAGATTGTAGATTTATTTAGGAGATTTTAATATGAAGCAAAAATTTAACGTAGAGGGTATGACGTGTGCGGCATGCCAATCACATGTTAAAAAAAGTGTAGATTCAATTAATGGAGTTAGTAAATGTGAGGTAAATTTACTTAAAAATAATATGGTTGTAGAATATGATAATAGTGTTGTTAGTAGTGATACAATTATTAATTCAGTTAATAAAGCTGGATATAAGGCATATTTATCTGAAAAGAAGACGACTACAGTAGAAGCTGATAATAAATTAATAAGCTTAATTATAAGCTTAGCTATATTAGCCTTATTAATGTATGTTTCTATGGGACATATGATTAATTTACCATTGCCTAGAGCTATTAGTATGGCTAATCCAGTAGGATTTGCGTTTACACAATTTTTAATGGTCTTAATAATTGTATATTTAAATAGGAATTATTTCATAAATGGATTTAAAAGATTATTTAAATTATCACCTAATATGGATTCGTTAATTGCTATAGGTGCTTTAGCATCATTAATATATGGTATTATAAGTATTTATTTATTATCATTAGGCTATAATGAATATTTACATAATCTTTATTTTGAATCGGCAGGTATGATATTAAGCTTGGTTAGCTTAGGTAAATATTTAGAGCATATTTCTAAAAAGAAAACAACTAAGGCCTTAGAGGATTTAACAAAGCTTAAGCCTACAACTGCGACTATATTAATAGATAATATAGAAAAAGAGGTAGATGTAGATACAATTAAAATTGATGATATTGTAATTGTTAAGAATGGTTATAATATACCAATTGATGGTATTATTATTGAGGGTGGAATATCTGTAGATGAGTCTAATATAACTGGTGAATCATTACCAGTTTATAAGGGAATTAATTCAGCTGTATATTCATCAACTATAGTAACGGCAGGGTACGCTAAAATTAAGACTACTAAGACAGTTGAGGACACTATGTTTTCAAATATAATAAGATTAGTTGATGAGGCCTCAAATAGTAAGGCGCCTATCAGCAAGCTTGCTGATAAAATATCAGGTGTATTTGTACCAGCTATTTTAGGTATAGCTATTTTAACATTTATATTAAATTATATTTTACATAATGATTTAGAATTAGCATTTAGATTTGCGATAACTGTTATTGTTATTGCATGCCCATGTGCATTAGGATTAGCTACTCCAGTAGCTGTTATGGTATCAGCTGGTAAGGCTTCACAGGGTGGCATTTTGATTAAGAATGCTGAAATGCTTGAGCATACAAGTAAAATTAAAACTGTTGTTTTTGATAAAACAGGTACATTAACTGTTGGTAAACCTAAGGTTATATCAGTTAAGAATTTTAGTGATGATAATTTATATAGTGAAATATATGCATTAGAGCTTATGAGTGAGCATCCTTTAGCTAATGCAATATGTAATTATTTAAGTAAATATACAAATGAAAAATTAAATGTTACATCATATGAAGCAATTTTAGGAGTTGGAATTAAAGGTATTATTGATAATAGTGAATATTATATTGGTAATACTAGCTTTATTACTGATCCTGAAATATTAAAATATATTGATTCTATAACATCAATAGGGGCAACTCCTATTGCGGTTATGAAAAATAATAAGCTTGTTCACATCTTTAATATTAAAGATGAAATAAAAGAGGATGCTAGGGTAACTATTGATGAGCTTGAAAAATTAGGAATTAAAACTATAATGCTTACAGGTGATAATTTAAAAACTGCCACTAGTATAGCTAAGGAATTAGGTATTACTGATGTTATAGCTGAGGTTACACCCAAAGATAAAAGCAATGTTTTAAAGAAATTAACAAATAGTAGTAATGGCTTAGTTGCGATGGTTGGTGATGGAGTAAATGATTCAATTGCCTTAGCTAACGCTGATATTGCTATTACAGTAGGTAATGCATCTGATGTTGCAATAAATTCAAGCGATATTGTTTTACTTCATAATAATTTAATAGATATTAAAAATTCTATTATGCTTAGTAGAAGAACACTTAATACAATTAAATTGAATTTATTCTGGGCATTTTTCTATAACTTTATTTGTGTTATTATAGCGACGGGTATTTTCTATCCATATTTAAGCATTAATCCTATGATAGGTAGTATTGCGATGAGCATAAGTAGCGTTTGTGTTGTTACAAGCTCACTTACAATTAATTTGTTTAAGCCAATGAAAACAAATAAGGAAAAAGGAGGGAATATTATGAAAACAGAAATCATTTATGTAGAGGGTATGATGTGTAAGCATTGTAAGGCTCATGTTGAAAAGGCATGTATGTCTGTTTCTGGTGTAGTGTCTGCAGAGGCTTCATTAGAACAAAAGAATGTTACGGTTTCTTGTAGTGATGAGGTTTTAAGAGAAGCATTAGTAAATGCTATAGCTGAAGCTGGATACGAAATAAAATAATGTGTTTTTTCACATAAATATTGAAAAAAATTTATTTAGTGTTAAAATAATTAGGTAAATTTTGTAAAGGAGATAAATAAAATGAACTTAAATCAAATTTTATTTGCTACTGAAACAGCTACAGAAACAACAACTGAAGCTGGTGTTAATATAACAACATCAGATGTTGTTGAATATCTACTTGATAAGGCTGTTGAGTGGTGCTCAACAACAGGAATTAAAATTTTACTTTCTTTAGCTATTATAGTTATTACATTTGCAATTATTAATAGCGTAACAAAAAGAATTAGTAAATATTTAACACATAGAAATGCTGATAAGACATTATCAAAGGTTGCTGTATCTGCAATAAGACTAACATTAAAGATATTAGTTTTAATTTGTATAGTTGGTTATTTAGGATTTGAAACTGCATCACTATCTGCAGTAGTTGCGTCATTAGGTGTTGGTATTTCACTTGCTGTTCAAGGAACACTTTCAAACTTTGCTGGTGGTGTGATTATTATAATTATGCGTCCAGTTAAGATTGGTGATTTTGTTACATCAAATGGACAATCAGGTACTGTTGAGGATATTAAATTATTCTATACTCATCTTGTAACTCCAGATAATAGAGTAATATTTATTCCAAATGGTATTTTAGCTAATGATGTTATTGTTAATAACTCAGTTAAGGATACAAGAAGAGTTGATGTTATAATGTCAGTTTCTTATTCATCAAATGTTAAGCTTGCTAAGGAATTAATTACTAATGTATGTGCACAAAATGAATTAATTTTCACTAATCCAGCTCCATTTGTTGAGGTTACTAATTATGGTGATAGCTCTATTGATATTGTATGTAGAGTATGGGTTAAATCAAGTGACTATTGGGATGTTAATTTCTATTTATTAAATGAAATTAAAGCTGAATTTGATAAGAACGGTATTGAAATTCCATTCAATCAACTTGATGTTAATGTTAAAAATTCATCAAATTAATTTAATTGACCACTTTTGTGGTCTTTTAATTTTTTTCTAAATAGTATAAAATATATTTGAAATTGAGGTGTTTAATATGAAACAGCATTGGAAGGCAGGTAATATGGTATATCCTGTACCTGCAGTAATGGTATCGTGTGGAAGAAAAAATGAAAAGCCTAATATTATAACAGTTGCGTGGTGTGGTACTATTTGTACAAATCCTGCGATGGCATATATAAGTGTAAGACCTGAAAGATATTCTTATGATATAATTAAAGAAACAAAAGAATTTGTTATTAATTTAGTAACAAAGGATTTAACATATGCTTGTGATTATTGTGGTGTTAGAAGTGGTAAGGATGTAGATAAATTTAAGGAGATGAAGTTAAATATAGAAAAATCGATTTATGTATCAGCTCCATCTATTAAGGAAAGTCCTGTAAATATTGAATGTCGTGTTAAACAAATAGTAGAGCTTGGAAGCCATCATATGTTTATTGCTGAGGTATTAGGTGTAACAATTGATGATAAATATATGGAGCCTAGCGGAAGATTTAATTTAAATGCTGCTGGACTTGTAGCGTATTCTCATGGTGAATATTATTCGCTTGGTGAATATATTGGGAAATTTGGATATTCTGTTAAGAAAAATAGGTGATTTTGTCGCACGATAAAATCACCTTTTCTCTTTGTAAAATGGTATAATTATAGCGTAGAAAAATCATATAAATAATGAATTATTCTAGGTAAGGTGGAATTAATATGAAGCTTATAAAGGCTGAATGCTTATATCAAACATTAGTTTTTATATTAGATCCTACACTATCTTTGTCTGAAGCACATAAAAAGCTAAAAACTGAGGTTTTAGAATATAAGGAGGGAACACTTAAAAATAAGTCCATTAGAATTATAAAAGAGGTTAATAATCCTGATGGTAGTGTTGAACTATATGTTAAAATTTGTGGTCCAGATAACAAAATTAACAAGGAGGAGTAATGGATACTATTGATAGAAACCAATTTGATGTTATTAAGGATAAGTTAAGAGTACTTGTAGGAAAATCGAATCTAATCCATATTGATGTTTTAAATAAAAGAAAAAGAGTATATGATGTTAAAACAAATATTACAGGCATATATACGAACTTTATATGCGTTGAAACATTGATTAACGGATATTTAGAAAAATTCACAATATCATATGTAGATTTAATCACTAAAAATATCATAATTCATGAGCTTGAAATGTAACAGGAGATTCCTGTTATTTTTCCTTTTTGTCGAAACATTTATATAAATTTTCTTTATTGTATTAATATTTTGGTGTAAAATTTATATAGGAAGTGATACGTATGACTAATAATTTAAATACCTTAATGTCTAATGCTCCATTTGGATTAGTTGTTTTTGAATATGTAAATTCATTGAGAGTTATATATGTAAATAATAGAATTATTGAATATACTAATATAAGTGAATATGATTGCTTAAATACTGATAAATTATGTTCATTTTTTTTAGAATATACAAATGATATAAAAAGAATATTAAATGAAAATATTAATAAAAGCTTTATAAAATATATATCACAATTTCATGCAAGCTTTGAGATATCTATGTATAAGGAATCAGACATGCGAGTCGCTTGTATGATTAAAGAAAACACGCAAAGCTTTTTGTATCAGCATGCACTATATAGCACAGCTCCATCATTTAATGAAATATATTATATAAATTTAAAGGATAATTATTACAAAATGGTATATCCTTTTAATGTACTAGAGGATGGCTCATTTTCTAAATTGGTTGATAAAATTATGAGTAAGAAAATTCATAAGGACTTTATAGAAGAAATTAAGTATTTCTTATCTATTACAGGTATAAAATCATTTCTTAAATTGTCAAAGACTACTGAAATTAAATTTAAAGCATTAAATAATGAAAACAAATATGAATGGTTTAATGCTCAATATACAATTGTGGATATTACAAATGATGAGATTGATTCATTTACACTATCTATAAAAAGTATTGATAAAATTCAACGTCAGGAGTTAAAAAAACAAAAGGCGCTTGAAGAAGCTTTAAGAGAAGCTAAGGGTGCTAATATAGCTAAGACAACATTTTTATCTAATATGTCACACGATATAAGAACACCGCTTAATGTTATATTAGGTATGACTAATATTGCTAAAATTAATATCGATGATAAGGGTAGGCTTGAAGATGCATTAGGCAAAATAGAATCAACAGGCAAGCATTTGCTTACACTAATCAATGAAGTTTTAGATGTATCTAAAATTGAAAGTGGTAAAATAGAACTATCTAATGTAGAATTTTCATTATTAGATTTAATGTCTGATACATTAAATATTGTTCAGGGTATTATTAATAATAAAAATCAAAAGCTATTCTTTGATGCTAGAAATGTATATGATGAGGCATTAATAGGAGATAAAATTAGAATTCAACAAATTCTAATTAATATAATTACAAACGCATCTAAATATACACCTGATGGTGGAAAAATTGAGGTTATAATTAATCAAGATAAAATCGATAATAAATTCAGTAAATATTCATTTGTTATTAAGGATAACGGTATAGGGATGAGTAAGGAATTTATTGAAAAAATTTATGAGCCATTTTCACGTGAAAAGGATAGTAGGGTTAATAAAATTGAGGGTACTGGTCTAGGATTAACTATTGCCCTAAGCTTAATTAAGCTTATGAATGGAGCCATTAATGTGGAAAGCGAAATAAATGTAGGTACTACTGTATATATTGATATACCTTTAAAAATAAGTGAAAATGCTATTGAATATAATAAATATCCTAATGAGAAGGTATTAGTTATTGATTCAACATTGCTTAAAGCATCAATACTAGCATCAGAACTAAATGAGCTAGAGGTAGAAGCTAAATATGTAACTAATCATAATGATGCATTAAGCATCTTGAAAAATGAAGAATTTAGCCTTGTAATGCTAGATTATTCAATAGCTGATATTGATGGCATAGAATTTGCTCAAGAAATTAAGGATCTATATCCTAATTTACCTGTTGTTTTAATAACAAGCTATGACCAAGCAATATTAAATAATGAGGCCTATAAAAGTGGTATAAAGTATTCAATGTCAAGGCCAATATTTAAATCTAATTTATCTTCTACCTTAAATAAGGTTTTAAATACTAATATGGCTAACACCTTGAAATTTAATATTCATGCCTTGATCGCTGAGGATAATGAATTAAATCTAGAAATATTATTAGAATTTTTAAGTATGCTTGATGTTACATGTGATAGTGCAAAAAATGGCCAAGAGGCATATGAGCTATACCTAGAAAACAATTCTAAATATGATTTAATATTATTAGATGTAGAAATGCCTATATTAAATGGCATTGAGACCGCTAAACTAATTAGAAATAGTGATATAAGTAATTCAAATGATATACCAATATTTGCAATTACTGCGAACGCTTATTCATCTGATGTCGAAAAAATCATAAATTGTGGTATGAATGAGCATTTAGCTAAGCCAATATCACTTGAAAGTTTAACAAATATATTATTAAAATGGTTTAATTAACGCTACAGCTTGTAGCGTTTCTTTTATTGATAAAAGTATTAATTTAATGTATAATCTTTATGAGTAAACAAAGGTAGTGATTGTATGAGTAAATATGTAATTTCAATTGATCAAGGTACAACCTCTTCAAGAGTAATAATTTTTGATGAGCTTGGAAATATCATTTGTAAAAAACAAAAGGAATTCGCCCAAATTTATCCTTATCCAGGGGCTGTAGAGCATGACCCTATGGTCATTTATAATGATGTTGTTGAGCTGATAGTATTAGCTTTAAAATCAGTAAACATTAATTATAATGATATTATTGGTGCAGGTATTACAAATCAAAGAGAAACAACTGTTATCTGGGATAAGAATACAGGTCTTCCAATTTATAATGCGATAGTTTGGCAATCTAATCAATCAGAGGCTATTTGTGAGGAGCTTAAGGAAAAGGGATATGAGGATATGATTAAGGAGCGTACAGGTCTTTTAATTAATCCATATTTCAGTGCTACTAAGATTAAATATATTTTAGATTTAGTAGAGGGCTCATATGAAAAAATGGCTAATGGTGAATTAATGTTTGGTACTATTGATACTTGGTTAATTTACAAGCTTACAGGTAAGCATGTAACAGATTACACTAATGCCTCTCGAACTATGATTTTTAATGTTAATACATTAAAATGGGATGAAGAGATTCTTGACATTTTAAATATTAATAAAAACATTTTACCTACTGTTGTTGAATGTAACCAATCAATAGGTAAAATAAATGTTCCGGAAATTAAAAAATATGCAGATATTGAAATATGTGCAATTGCTGGTGATCAGCAGGCTTCATTTATTGGGCATACATGCTTTAATATAGGAAGCCTAAAGATAACATATGGAACAGGAAGCTTCATGCTACTTAATATTGGTGATAAGCCTAAATTAAGTAATAATGGTCTATTAACAACTATTGGATACGTTATAAATGGCGAAACTAAATACGCACTTGAGGGTTCAGTATTTGTGGCCGGAAGTGCCTTCCAATTTATAAGAGATAATCTTGAAATAGTAAAATCATATAGTAACTATGAATTTGAACCTAAAAGTTCTAATGGTGTAATATTTATTCCAGCATTAACGGGTCTTGGCGCACCTTATTGGTGTCCTAACTGTAAGGGTGCAATTCTTGGATTAACAAGAGGAACTAAGAAAAGTGATATTGCTTGGGCAACTGTTGAGGGTGTTGCATATCTTAATAATGATGTTTTAGATGTAATGCTAAAGGATACAAATATTAAACTTGATGGAATTTCTGTTGATGGTGGTGCATCATTGAATGCTAATTTAATGCAAACACAATCTAATATTATGAATAGTAGAATTAGAACAATTTCAACAAGTGAGGTTACAAGCCTTGGAATATTCTATTTAGTAGGATTAAATAAGGGTTTATTTAAAAATTTGGATGAAATTTCTAAATTATATCGCTCTATTAACGAGTATAATCCAGATGGTACTGATTATACATTAGGGTATGAAAAGTACAAAAAAGCTATTAAGGCAGTTATGGAGTTTTAATATGAAAAATAATTATAAAAATAATAAGGAAAATAAAATTGAATATACTGCCATATATAAGGTTAATAGAAGTGATGAATTATTAGAATTTCTACTTAAAAAATGTAATACTTCTAGAAATAATGTTAAAGCATTATTATCAAATAAGCAGGTATTAGTAAATGGATCTGTTGTAACACAATTTAATTTCCCACTAGCTAAGGATGATGAAATTAAAATTTCAAAAAAGCCTTTAAGAGATGATAATAAAAACAATGGACCTAAAAGAGAAAAAAAGAAATTCTATACATTTAATATTCTATACGAAGATGCTGATTTTATCGCTATAGATAAGCCTGCAGGCTTATTATCTGTAGAAAGCGATAAGGAAACAGAATGTGCATATACCTATGTTATGCAATATCTTCAAGTTAGAAGTGCTAATTCTAGATGTTATCAGCTACACAGAATTGATAAGGAAACTTCTGGTGTTTTAGTTTTTGCCAAAAATATAAAGATTCATTCTATGCTTAAACTTAGATGGAATGAATATGTAAAAACTAGAGAGTACCATGCTGTTGTAGAAGGCAAATTTGAAGAAAAAGAAGGAACTATTGAATCATATTTACTTGAAAACCAAAACAATCTAGTTTACTCAACTAAAAATCCAAATGGTCAAAAAGCCATTACTCATTACAAGGTAATTAAGGAAAATCCTCAATATTCGCTTCTAAAGGTTTTAATTGACACAGGAAGAAAAAATCAAATTAGAGTGCATATGCAGGAACTAGGACACCCTATTATTGGTGATGACAAATATGGCCATGAGAAAAATCCAATCAAAAGATTGGGATTACATGCATCAAAACTTGAAATTGTACATCCAATAACTAAAGAAATAGTTACGATTGCATCTCCAGTACCTGGTGTATTTAAAGGTTTATTTGACAAAAAATAAGGAGGATAAGCATGAAATATGCTTTATTAATTGATTCTGAAAACACTCAAGCAAGTATGGATGATGTTTTTCAAGAATTAAGTAAATATGGGGATACCCCAATAAGATATCTAATTGGTGATTTTACTACAAATAAAAGTAAGGCTTGGGTTGATGTGTGTCGTAAGCATGCGATAACATGTGTTCAAACCATTAATTTTTCGAATCGTAAAAATTCACTTGATATCTCATTAGTTATAGAAGGTATGAAGCTTCTATACGAAAAGTCATTTTTAGATGGTGTAGTTATAGTTGCTACAGACAGTGATTATACACCACTAGCACGTGAATGGCGAAATGCTGGTAAGGATGTTATCGGTATAGGTAGAAAAAATAGTACTGAATCATATCGTGCTTCATGTACTACATTTATTTATGAAGAAAATATTTGTGATAATATTCCTACTGTTACTACAAATGTTGCTGTATTAGATAAGGCTAATAATGAAAGTATAACATCTATTGACAAGATTAAGGAATTAATGGATTCTATACTTGATGATAATAATGGTAAGCAATTAGTTTCAATTATTGTATCTGCAATAAGAAAGGTTTATTCTGATTTTGACGTAAGAAACTATAAATATCAAAAGGCAATAGATTTCTTTAAATCAGAATTTAATCATGTTGAGCTTGTTAAGGAGGATGCAAGAACATATAGCCTACAATATAAGGCTATTGATTCAACTAACCATGAAGCTACAGATGCTAAAGTTGCTATAGTAGAAACTGAAGTTAAGGAAGAGCCTAAGAAAAAACAAGCTAAAAAGCAAACAAAGAAAAAACAGCCTGCAAAGCCTGTTAATGCTAAGCTTGATGCGGATATGAAAAAAACTATAATCGATATCTTTAAAAGCTTTAAGAAAAGTGAAGTAAAGGTTAATGATTTAGCACAAGCATTAACTAATAAGCAAATTAAATGTAAAGCATTAGGATTTAAGAAGTTTACAGATATGATTTCTTCAATTTCAGACTTTGACATTACAAATGATAATGTAACACTTAAGAAGAAAACAGTTAAGGTTACAGTAACTGAAATTGAGGATGAGGAATTATAAAAAAAGACAAAATAATCCTTGCATAATGAATTTAAATTTAGTAGAATAGTTAACGTCATTTTTAGGAGGTATAAAATATGTTAGATCAATATGCATCAATTAATAAAATTAGACGTAAAATTTTTGAAGAAGTAGCTAAATTAGCTTATGAAGCTGACGAAAAAGAAGACTACAGAAAAATTGAAGAATTACCATATACAATTTTAAGAGATTTAAAGAGTACTTATAGATCTTCTATTTTCCTTGAAAGAGCAATCGTAGCTGAAAGATTAAGACTTGCGATTGGATTACCTAATAGATCTGCTGAAGATTTTGAACCAGTTTCAAAGGGTATTGAGGATGCTGTAATTACAGAAAGATTCTATGAACCACCACTAGTAAACGTTATTGACTTTGCTTGTAATGCGTGTCCATCTGAATCTTATTTCGTAACTAATGCTTGTGAAGGATGTCTTGCGAGCCCATGTCAAAATGTTTGTCCTAAGGGAGCAATTTCATTTAAGAAGGGTAAGAGCGTAATCGATCCTGAGGCTTGTATCAACTGCGGTAAATGTGCTAACGTTTGTCCGTTTGAGGCAATAATTCATAGAGAAAGACCATGTGCTAAGTCTTGTGGTATGGACGCTATCGGTTCTGATGAAAAAGGTAGAGCTAAAATTAACTATGACAAGTGTGTAAGCTGTGGTATGTGTATCGTTAACTGTCCTTTCGGTGCTATCGCTGATAAGTCGCAAATTTTCCAAGTTATTCATACAATTAAATCTGAAACTCCTGTTTATGCAATCGTTGCTCCAGCATTCGTTGGTCAATTTGGTCCTAAGGTAAATCTTAAGACTATTGATGATGCAATGGCTAAGCTAGGATTTGATGGTGTATACGAAGTATCTATTGGTGCTGACCTTTGTACAATTGAAGAGGCAGAGGATTTTGTACATAATGTACCTAATAAATTGAACTTTATGGCTACATCATGCTGTCCAGCATGGTCTGTAATGGCCAAGAAGGAATTCCCTGAATTCGAAAAGAATATATCAATGGCTTTAACACCAATGGTATTAACTGCAAGATTAGTTAAGAAGGAACATCCAAACTGTAAGATAGTATTCGTTGGTCCATGTTCTGCTAAGAAGCTTGAGGCTTCTCGCAAGAGCGTAAGAAGTGATGTTGACTTTGTATTAACATTTGAAGAATTAATGGGTATGTTTGTTGCTAAGAAGGTTAACTTCAACCACCTAAAGGAAAACCCACTTAAGAATGAAACTTCTGCTGATGGTAGAGGATTCGCTGTTGCTGGTGGTGTTGCTCAAGCTGTTGTTAACGTTCTTAAGAGACTTGAACCAAACAGAGAAATTAAGGTTGAATCTGCACAAGGGTTACATAACTGTAAGAAACTACTTCAAATGGCTAAGGCCGGTAAGTATGATGGTTACTTATTAGAAGGTATGGCTTGTCCTATGGGATGTGTAAGTGGTGCTGGTACTATTAATAGTGCTAATAAGACTCGCGGTCAAGTAGAATTATCTAAACGTGAAACTCCACTTAAGTCTCCACTTGATTCAGAACATAAGCATAATGTTGGTAAGTTAGACTAATATAATTAAGGAAGAAAGTTTAATGCTTTCTTCTTTTTTTCTTTATTTGAAGAAATATATATGCTAAAATATTTATGTTAATTTTTAAGTTGGAGGTATACAATGATAAAGATTGGTATTTATGGATATGGTAATTTAGCTAAGGGTGTAGAAGCTGCAGTTTGTAATTCAAATGATATGGAGCTTACATGTGTTTTTACAAGAAGAAATCCTGAATCAGTAAAAATTCAAACACCTAATGTTAATGTTTATAATGTAAATGATATTTTAAAATATAAGGAAATGATTGATGTTTTAGTTTTATGTGGTGGTTCAGCAACTGATTTACCTACTCAAACTCCTGAACTAGTAAAATATTTTAATGTTGTTGATTCATTTGATACACATGCTAAAATATATGAGCACTATAACAATGTAAATGATGCTGCAACAAAATCAAATAAAATAGGTATTATATCTACTGGATGGGATCCAGGTATGTTCTCTTTAAATAGAGCAATTATGTCAGCAGTATTACCTTGCGGTAATGACTATACTTTCTGGGGAAAGGGAGTTTCTCAAGGTCATAGTGATGCAATAAGAAGAATTGAAGGGGTAGTTGATGCGCGCCAATATACTGTACCAGTTGATGAAGCACTTGAAACAGTAAGAAATGGGGATAATCCGAATTTATCTACAAGAGATAAGCATATAAGAGAGTGCTATGTTGTAGTTGAAGATAAATCAATGGAGGAAAGAGTAGAACGTGAAATTAAGGAAATGCCTAATTATTTCGCTGACTATAACACAATTGTTAATTTCATTTCTTTAGATGAATTAAATGAAAAGCATAGTGGTATTCCACATGGTGGATTTGTTATTAGAACTGGTAATACAGGTATGAACAAGGAAACTAAGCATGTTATTGAATATAGCTTAAAACTTGATAGTAATCCTGAATTTACAGGAAGTGTTCTTGCAGCGTACGCAAGAGCTGCTTACCGCTTAAATAAGCGTGGAGAATGTGGTTGTAAAACAGTATTCGATATTACAGCAAGAGATTTATCTGAAATAGATTATATTGAACTTTTAAAGCATACGTTATAATAATAGTATACATACTACAATAAAATTTCATATCATAATAAGGAGGTACTTATATGAATAGACATTTCCTAACTCCTAGAGAATATGAAATTTATAAATTATTAATTGATAATAAAACAACTAGTGATATAGCAATATTACTTGGTATAAGTGAAAAAACGGTTAGAAACCATATATCAAATGTAATATCTAAGCTTGGAACAAAATCTAGATCTCAAGCAATAATTATTTTACTTAAAAATGGCATTATTAGTATATGATGCCATTTTTCTTTTTAAGAAATTAATTATTATGTAAAAGTTTAGTAATATATGTTTAGGAAGTTAAAATGAACTTGATTCAAAATAAGATTTATTACGAATAGAGAATTGAATATCATTTCTGAAAAATTAAAGAAAATATACTTTAATGCACAACTATGAAAAATATATATCAATATAAAATTATATTCACTGAAATTATATCTGCTGATGTTATAGATGTATTTTTCCCTTATTATGCTTATAGTGATAGGCTTAAGTTTCAACATGCGCCGATGTTTATTATAGGATCAAATGAATACATTGAAAATCATAAAGAAATAAATAGAATGGCTAATGTAAGCTATTTTTACAATTATGATAATTCAGATACTATAAATTTTAAAATATTTTTTATAGATGATTTGGATGGTGAAACAATAAAAAATATACCACCAAATCCATTAAGAGAAGAATATGAATTTACTGGTTGGTATAAAGAAAAAGAATGTTTAAATAAATGGGATTTTGAAAATAATATTGTACCATCAAAAATATATGATGAAGATGGTAATTACATATATAAGGAAACTATTTTATATGCAGGATAGGAGCAAAGTAATATATGTGAAAACTAGTTTATAAATTTTGATTTGTATTTTATAGTTAATTGTTTTCGTTAATCTATATTAAATTTTATAATTATATTTATCAGTCTATTTTAATGTAGACTGATTTTTTGTATTTTATATATAAAAATTTACATTTTATTCAATTTTTTTAACGAAAATACATATTTTATTGTTCAAAATTAGAAAAATATGGTATAATTAATGAAATATTTGTATTTTGTACGATACGGGAGGTATTTTATGAAAAAATTATTAATCGGAAATGCTGCGGTAGCTAGAGGTGCATACGAGGCAGGAGTAACAGTTGTTTCTTCATACCCTGGTACACCGAGCACAGAAATTACTGAAAGCATTGTTGAATATAAAAATATTGATGTTGAATGGGCATGTAATGAAAAGGTTTCTGCAGAGGTAGCTATTGGTGCTTCAATTGCAGGTGCTAGAGCTATGAGCTGTATGAAACATGTAGGTTTAAATGTTATGGCTGACCCTGTATTTACTGCTAGCTATACTGGAGTAAATGGTGGATTAGTATTCTGTGTTGCTGATGACCCAGGTATGCATTCAAGTCAAAACGAACAGGATTCAAGACATTATGCTAAGGCTGCTAAATTATTAATGCTAGAGCCTAGTGATTCAAGTGAATGTAAGGAATTTACTAAGCTTGCTTTTAAGCTTAGTGAGGAGTTTGATACACCTGTATTTATTAGATTATCTACAAGAGTATCACATTCACAAGGTATTGTTGAGCTATGTGAAAAGGAAGATTATCAGCTAAAGGATTATACTAAGAATATTGCTAAATATGTAATGATGCCAGGTAATGCAATTAAGCGTCATGTTGTAGTTGAGGAAAGACAAAATAATCTTGTCAAATACGCTAATACAGCTCTAATTAATAAGGTAGAAAACAATAATTCTAAAATTGGTGTGATAACATCAGGTATTACATATATGTATGCAAAGGAAGCATTAGGTGATAATGTTGATTATTTAAAATTAGGTATGGTATATCCATTACCTACAGATTTAATTGTTGATTTTGCTAAAAATCATGATGAAATTTATATTGTTGAGGAATTAGATCCATTTATTGAAGAGCATGTTAAGGCTTTAGGAATTAGCTGTAAGGGTAAGGAATTATTCACATTATTAGGTGAATATACGCCATCTATGATTAAGAAGGCTATCTTAGGAATTGATGATTCTTGTTATATTAATTTAGAAGAATCAATCCCGGCTAGACCACCTGTAATGTGTGCTGGATGTCCGCATCGTGGTACTTTCTATGTATTAAAGAAATTAGGATTAACTGTATCTGGTGATATTGGATGCTATACACTTGGTGCTGTTGCTCCACTACAATCTGTTGATACAACTATTTGTATGGGTGCGTCTATATCTGCAGGCTTTGGTATGGCTAAAGCTAGAGGTAAGGAATTTAATAAAAAGTTAGTTTCTGTAATTGGTGATTCAACATTTATTCATTCAGGTATTACAGGATTGATTGATATTGTTTATAACAAGGGTGCTAATACAGTTATTATTTTAGATAACTCTATTACAGGTATGACTGGTCATCAACAAAATCCAACTACAGGTAAGACAATTAGATTAGAGGATGCTCCTCAGGTTAATTTAATTAAGCTTTGTGAGGCTGTAGGCATTAAAAGAATTGTTGTGGCAGACCCATTTGATGTTAAGAATTTTGAAAATGTGGTTAAGGCTGAGGTTAATGCTGATGAGCCATCTGTAATTATTGCTCAAAGACCTTGTGCATTATTAAAGAGTGTTAAATACATTGGTAAATGTAAGATAAATGACAATTGTAAGAAGTGTAAGCAATGCTTAAAGCTTGGTTGTCCTGCGATTTCTAATGTTAATGGAAATATTCTTATTGATAAGACTCAATGTAATGGATGTGGATTATGTATTAATGTATGTCCATTTAACGCAATAGAAAAGGAGGTAGAATAGCATGAATATTATGATTGTTGGTGTAGGTGGACAAGGTACATTACTTGCATCTAGAATTTTAGGTAATGTAATAATTAATGAAGGATACGATATTAAGCTATCTGAGGTTCATGGTATGTCACAACGTGGTGGTAGTGTAGTTACCTATGTTAAATATGGTGATAAGGTCTATTCTCCTATAATTGATAAAGGTGAGGCGGATATTATTTTAGCATTTGAAATGCTAGAGGCATATCGTGCTCTACCTTATTTAAAGAAGGATGGTCAAATGATTGCGAATAATCAAAAAATTAATCCAATGCCAGTAATTATTGGTGCTACAGAATATCCTTCTGATATTGAAAATAAATTAAATGATAAAATTAATTTAAAATGCTTTGACGCAACAAAACTAGCCTATGAGGCTGGTAATATTAAAGCTGTTAATGTAGTTTTAATAGGTGTTCTTGCTAAAAGTACATCAATCGCTTACGAAAAGTGGATCGAGGCTATTAAGGCTACAGTTCCAGCAAAACTATTAGACGTAAATTTAAAGGCATTTGATTTAGGCTATAATTTGTAGTAGTATTTAGGGAGTTTTTATTATGATTTATCAAGAAAAGTATGAATGTATGCCACGTGAGGAATTAACAAAGATTCAAAGTGAAAGATTAGTGGCACAAGTAAAAAGAATGTATGAAAGAGTTGAGTGCTTTAGAAATAGAATGGATGAAAAAGGACTTAAGCCTGAGGATGTTAAGGGAATTGAAGACCTACATAGGCTTCCATTCTCTTATAAGACAGATTTAAGAGATTACTATCCATATGGACTTTTTGCATCAGATTTATCTGATATAGTAAGAGTACATGCCTCAAGTGGTACTACAGGAAAAAGAATTGTAGTTGGATACACTAGAAATGACCTAGAGGTATGGACTGATATGATGGCTAGACAGCTTGTAGCCTTAGGCGTAACTAAGAATGATATCGTTCAAGTATCATTTGGTTATGGTCTATTTACTGGTGGCTTTGGTGCTCATCAGGGTGCTCAAAAATTAGGCTGCTTAGTAATTCCAAATTCATCAGGTAATACAGCAAGACAAATTGAAACAATGATTGATTTTGGTACTACAGTATTATACTCTACACCATCATATGCTATGTATTTAGCTGAAGAAGCTCAAAAAATGGGTGTTGTTGATAAATTAAAATTAAGAATTGGTATTTTCGGGGCTGAGCCTTGGACTGAAGAAATGCGTCATAAAATTGAAGAAATATTACATATCAAGGCATATGATGTTTATGGTTTAACAGAAATTTTAGGTCCAGGTGTATCTTATGAATGTGAATATCAAGCTGGTATGCATATTAATGAGGATCATTTCATTGCTGAAATTATTGACCCTGAAACATTAGAGGTATTACCATATGGTGAAACTGGTGAGCTAGTATTTACAACTTTAACTAAGGAAGGCTCTCCAATTATTAGATATCGTACAAGAGACCTATGTCAATTAATCGCTGAGCCATGTAAATGTGGTAGAACACATATTAGAATGCGTAAGCCACAAGGTAGAAGTGATGATATGCTAATTATTAGAGGTGTAAATGTATTCCCATCTCAAATTGAAGAGGTATTATTAAAATGTGGCGAAGCTATTACACCAAATTATCAAATCGTTGTTGGTAGAGAAAATAATACTGATACATTTGATGTTTTAGTAGAAATGTCTGAAAATCTATTTGCTGATGATGTTAAGTCGATTGAAGGTGTTCAAAAGAATATTGAATCTAATATTAGAACAACACTCGGTATTGGTGCTAAAGTTAAGCTTGTTAGCCCTAATTCTATTGCTAGATCTGAGGGCAAGGCTAAACGTGTTATAGATAATAGAAAGCTAGTTTAGGAGGAATATTATGTTTGTTAAGCAGGTTTCAATTTTTGTTGAAAATAAAAAAGGTACAATAGCAGATACTATTTTACTATTAGGTGAAAATGGTATTAACATTAGAGCTTTATCAGTAGCTGATACAAGCGATTATGGTATTTTAAGACTAATAGTAAGTGAACCTGAAAAGACTCAAGAAATATTAAAGAAGAATAATTATACTGTTAAACTTACAGATGTTATCGCCTTTGCAGTATCAGATAAGCCAGGTGGCCTTGCTGAAGCTTTAAAGGCTCTTCATGATAATGATATTGAAATAGCATATGTTTATTCATTTGTTGGTCATTATAAAAATAATGCGGTAGGCATTATTAGTACTCCTAAATTAAATGAGGCTGTAAATGTGCTTCATGATAACGGAATATTGATCATCGCAAGTGAACAAATCTATAAAAGTTAACTAATATTATTCGTTTTAAGTGATTTTTTTTAATAAAAATACAAAAAAACACTTTTTAAGTTGACTAAAATTTTGAAAAGTGATAAAATTAGTTATATTTTAATTATAAAGGCTATGAAGATGCATAAGTAGTTATTTTAGCTTCTTAAAGAGAGTTATCGGTAGGTGCGAGATAATAAAGCTAATCTAATGAATACAGCATTGGAGCTTCTTACAAGAATTAAGTAAGGTAAGACGTGATTATGCGTTAAATAACAATGAGGCTAGATTATCTAGCGAATTAAGGTGGTACCACGATTATTCGTCCTTTCGTTTTGAAAGGACTTTTTTCTTTAGGGGGAATTATTATGATTATTACACAATATTTAGAAAGAAATGCCAAAGAATTTAAGGATAAGGAATGCTTAGTTGAGATTAACCCTCGAAAAAAGCCTGAAAGATATCGTACATGGCGTGAATTCTCATTAATTGAGCCTATTACATCAAAGGAATATAGACGCTCTATGTCATGGGCTGAATTTGATAAAACAGCTAATAAATTTGCAAACCTATTATTAAGTAAGGGCATTAAAAAGGGTGATAAGGTTGCGATACTTTTAATGAACTGTATTGAATGGTTACCTATTTATTTTGGTATCTTAAAAACGGGTGCCCTAGCTGTTCCAATGAATTATAGATATACATCTGAGGAAATTAAATATTGTCTTGATTTAGCAGATTGCTGCTGCTTAGTCTTTGGTCCTGAATTTATTGGTCGTGTTGAGCCTATTGCTGATAGAACACCACTTGTTCAAACGTTAATTTATGTAGGTGATGGTGATGTGCCTTTTGCAGATAATTATTATGAAATATTAAAGTATTATGTTGATAATAAGCCAGAGGTAGAAATAAATGAAAATGATAATGCTGCAATTTATTTCTCAAGTGGTACAACAGGATTCCCTAAGGCAATTTTACACATTCATAAGGCTTTAGTTTCTTCATGTATGACTGAACAAAACCATCATAGACAAACTGAGGATGATGTATTCTTATGTATGCCGCCTTTATATCATACAGGTGCTAAGATGCACTGGTTTGGTTCATTAATTACTGGTGGTAAGGCAGTATTACTTCGTGGTATTAGACCAGATTGGATTTTTAGCGCTATTTCAGAAGAAAAATGCTCAATAGTATGGCTACTAGTACCTTGGGCACAGGATATCTTAGACGCTATTGATAGAGGAGATATAAAACTTGAAAATTATAATTTGTCTAAATGGAGATTAATGCATGTTGGTGCACAACCTGTACCACCATCATTAGTTCAAAGATGGATGAAAATATTCCCTACTCATCAATATGACACTAATTACGGATTAAGTGAATCTATTGGTCCTGGCTGTGTTCACTTAGGATGTGAAAACATTCATAAGGTTGGTGCAATTGGTGTGCCGGGCTTCCTATGGGAGTGTAAGGTTGTAAATCCTAATGGTGAAGAGGTTCCTACTGAGGAGGTAGGAGAATTAATAGTTAAGGGTCCAGGCGTAATGCAATGCTATTACAAAAATCCACAAGCTACAGCTGAGGTATTAAAGGGCGATTGGCTATATACAGGTGATATGGCTAAGATTGATAAGGATGGATTTATTTATTTAGTTGATAGAAAGAAGGATGTAATTATTACAGGTGGTGAAAATTTATATCCTGTTCAAATTGAAGATTATCTACGTAAGCATGATAAAATCAAGGATGTTGCTGTAATCGGATTGCCTGAAGAAAGATTAGGTGAAATTGCAGTAGCTATTATTGAGGTTAAGGAAGGAATGACACTTACGGAGGATGAGGTAAATACATTCTGTTTTGATTTGCCTAGATATAAAAGACCTAAAAAGGTTATCTTTGATAAGGTTCCTAGAAATGCAACTGGAAAAATTGAAAAGCCAAGAATTAGAGAAAAATATTGTGCTATTAATGTAGTTGAGCTACAAACAACTAAGTAGAAGGTGCAGTATGGATTTATTTATAAAAATTATAATGATAGTAATTTTCTTTGCAGTAACCCTATATATAGGCTTTTACTGTAGAAGAAAAGCACTTAACTCAAATGACTTCGTTTTGGGCGGAAGAAATGTTGGCCCTTGGCTATCAGCCTTCGCCTATGGTACAAGCTATTTCTCAGCAGTAATCTTTATTGGGTATGCAGGAAGTTTTGGTTGGGAATTTGGTGCATCAGCTCTATGGATTGGTTTAGGTAATGCCTTTGTTGGTTCTCTTCTAGCTTGGGTATTATTAGGAAGAAGAACTAGATTAATTACTCAAAAGATCAATTCATCTACAATGCCAGATTATTTCGGCAAAAGATATACATCTAATGCACTAAAAATAGCTGCTTCAGTTATAGTGTTTACATTTTTAACACCATATACAGCTGCCTTATATAACGGTTTATCAAGCCTATTCTCTATCGCATTCGGCTTTGATCAATACTGGGTATGGATATTAATTATATCTGTTGTTACAGGAATATATGTGATTATAGGTGGATTAATGTCTTCAGCAGTTAATTCATTTATCCAAGGATTAATAATGCTATTTGGTATTTCATTAGTTCTAGTTGTAGTCTTAAATCAAAATGGTGGATTAATAGGATCACTTGAAGCCTTATCAATACATGGTTGGCAATATTCATCAATATTCGGTGATAATCCAATTCATCTATTATTTGTTGTTATATTAACATCCCTAGGTACATGGGGTCTTCCGCAAATGATTGGTAAATTCTATTCAATTTCAGATGAAAGCCAAATTAAAAAAGGTACTATTATCTCAACAGTATTTGCAATAATAGTAGCTGGTGGATGCTATTTCTTAGGCGGATTTGGAAGATTATTTGTTGAATCTGTTGAATCAGTAGGCGGTGTTTCAGGAATAATACCTACAATGATTACTGGACTTATTGAAAACAAAACATTAAATGCATTACTTGTAGGTCTTGTAGTATTATTAGTACTAGCTGCATCAATGTCTACACTATCATCATTAGTAATGACATCGGCATCAACATTTACAATTGATTTACTTGGTACTAAGGTTAAGGAAGAAAAGAGAAGAACATTTATACTAAAACTATTAATAATCATATTTATTATAATTGCTGCACTTCTAGCAATATTCCAAATATACGGTCCTAAGGAGCTTACTAGTGATATCGCATCGCTTATGGGTATCTCTTGGGGTGCTATATCTGGTGCTTTTATTGGCCCATTTGTATATGGCTTATATTGGAAGAAGACAACAAAGGCTGCAGTATGGACATCATTTGTTGGTGGTGTAGCAATTTGTGTAGCTAGCTTAATATTTAAGTTTATGGGATTTGCTGATAAGGGCACATTCATTGGAATATTCTTATCAGATTCTATATATATGGGTGTAGTTGCGATGGCATTTAGCTTAGTTGCTGTACCAGTAGTTTCATTATTTACAAAGGTTACAAACAAAGAAGAAGTAGAATCTATGTTTGATTGCTATAATGAAATGGTAACTGTACCAGCTAAAAATGTATTAAATTCAAATAAGAATAAATAATAAATGGTCGTACTTTAAATGAGTACGACCATTTCTCTTTAATAATATATAATTTGCTTAGTATTATCAAATACCTCAGGATAAATATTATCCTCAGGATTAATTCCTGCAAGCCTACATACTGCATGATGAGCTTTAATTGTTAAATCTATTTCTTGTTCCTTTTTAGGTAAATCTAAATTAGGGAAAATAGGCTCACCAATATATAAATTAAAAGTAGCAATTTGCTTAAATATATTTCTTCTAATCCAATTAGGCTTACGATATCTATATGCAAGTGGAAGAATAGGCTTGTTAAATTTTACACTGTATGCAGCAACTCCACGCTTAAATGGTCTAATAGGCTTATAATATTCCCACATACTACCTTCAGGGTAAATGTGAAGCCATCCACCGTTATTCAAATGCTTTTTGATAGCTTTTGAAAATGCAACTGATGCAGAAATATCATCGGTAGGTATTGGAATTCCGCCTACTAATCTCATACATCCACCTAAGCTACCTCTTATATTATCATCCCAAACTAAATAATGTGGCTTATATCTTCTAATACCATAAGAGATACCTAAATAATCCCAATAATGAACATGGTTACAGCATGATATAATTCCGTTATTAATTGTTTCCTTATGAATTTTTAAATTCTTTCTTCCTTTAACTCTTAATCCAAGTCTAATATTTGATACTGGTAAAGCTATATAATAATAGAATAATCTAAAGAAGAATCTTTTAAACTTAAAGGATTTAGATTCATCAATAAAAGGATAATTTTTATCGAATACTGTTCCATCATTTCTTTTTAGTTTTATATAGTGCTGATCGGTATATTCAGGATATGGATATTTTTTTGTCTTTGGATCAAACATATAATCACTCCTAATCAAAAGGTACATTTATTTTATTATACATATAAAAGTAAGAAAAACAAATAAAAAGAAACCTTTATTCGAAAAATATAATAATATGTCAAAAAAAACTTGCAAAATGATATTGAATGTGATAGTATGTAATCGCCATAAAGAGAACGGTTAGAGACAAGCTCGTAGCCGTCAGCAACCTGCCTAAGGCAAGGTGCTAAAGCTTGAATGATGGGATAAATTAATTATGTACTCCCGTCACTATGGGAGTTTTCTTTTTGAGTAATAATTTAAGGAAATATATATGAGTAAAGAATTAAACGAACTACAGGGTAAATATTTAAATGAAATAATACCTAATACTATTTGGGAGTATAAGGGTATAAAAATTAAATACGTGAATAATAAATATACATTTGACATTAAAAACATCAGTATGGCATTATCTAGCCTTGATAGTGCAGTTTTATTTATTAATCACATCATTAAAAGTTACTAAAATTCGACACATTATTTTATTAATTTGACTATAATATAAATATGAATTATAATTAAATTAAGAAATGGAGATGGTTTTATGGAATTAAAATTTTGCAAATGCAAGCATTGTGGTAATGTAGCTACTAAGATTACTGATAAGGGTGTTAAGCTATATTGTTGTGGCGAGGAAATGAAGGAGCTTGTTGCCGGTACTACAGATGGTGCAAAGGAAAAGCATGTTCCAGTTTATGAGGTTAACGGTAGTGAGGTATCAGTAGTAATCGGTGAAGTTATTCACCCAATGATTGAAGCTCATTATATTGAATGGATTGGCGTTGAAACAACAAAAGGATTTTATTTCAAGAAATTAAATCCAAATGATGAGCCAAAGGCTGTATTTAATCTAACATCAGATGAAAAGTTAGTTACAGTATTTGAATATTGTAATTTACATGGCTTATGGAAGGCATAATTAAAAGCGCGTTTGCGCTTTTTATTTTGCTTTATTTGACGAGTTATGATATTATTTATATGAATAAATTAAGGATGATAAAAAATGAATAATGAATATATTGGGGAAAATAGTAAAACTGAATACGCGAGAATAAAAAATAAAGGCTATATTTGTTATTTAATATATCTATTTATGGCATGTATCATTTTATCACTAGCTATATACTGTTTAGTCAATAAAATTGTTGGCTTTAAGGTTACAAATAGATTTGATGGATTTGAATTATTTTTCTATTGGTTTTTATTAATAACTGTATTTATCACATTAGGATGGAGTATTACAGGTATTGTAGTATTTTCAATATCAATTAAAAAAAATATTAATTTAATTAAATATTACAACACTACTAAATTGACTAATGTTAAAGAAATAATGATAAATTATGATTATAAGCTTTGGCTTACTGCACCTAAGGATACATTTCATCCGCAGAATTTTAATTTAGTAATAAATGAAGAAAAAAGATTATTTAAAACAGCAATTATATTCACAAATAGTAGTAAATATAATGTTTTTCCAAAATTTAATATGCCACCAGTTTTGATGGCTAAAAATTATATTAATAACTATGCAATAGTTGGTTATGATGAAAAGAATGATGAAGGAATTATAATAGATTTTATAGTACGTAGGGGGGAATAGCTATGAAATGGGTGACAATGTGGGGTAATGCTCAATCAACAGTTTTACCATATCCAGCAACATATGCAAAGGATTTAACATTAAGATATCCTATATATGCACCATTTAATGGTAATAGAATTAGAATCACATTAGATAATTATTGTTGTGATGAGGATGTTACAATCAGTAAGATATTAGTTTCTGTTTCTAATGAAAAAAGTGACAAAATTAATGATTTTACTTATTTAACATTTAATGGTAAATATGAAGCTAATATTAAGGCTCATGGAAGTATTACATCAGATGAATTAAATATCGATATTAAAGAAAATCAATATTTAATAGTATCAATGTATTTAGGTGAATTTACTAATTTAACTAGTGGCGTAGATATTATAGGTCCTTTATCTAAGGGTTATTTTGCATATGGTAATCAAATCGAAAACAATGTATTAGATATTAACACATCAAAATCAACATCTTGGGTATATTTTCTAGCAAATGTAGATATTTATACTGCTGATGATAACTACGCAGTCATTTGTTATGGAGATTCTATAACAAGTCAGGATTGGCCTGATTATATGCAATTGGCATTAAAGGAAAATGGAATAAATAATGTATCAGTTGTAAGAAAGGCTGTATCTGGAACTAGAATTTTACGTCAATATGAATGCATTACATATCAATCATATGGATTATGTGGTAAGAATAGATTTAATCATGAGGTTGGGTCTGTTGTGGGTGCTAAAAAGCTTATTATTCAGCACGGTATTAATGATATTATTCATCCAGTTGGAAGTGAGAAGAATATCTTTAGACCAATGTCTGATATGCCAACAACTAATGATTTAATTGCTGGTATTAATTATTACATTGAAGAATCAAAAAAATATAATTTAGATGTATATTTAGGAACACTATTACCTATATATAATTGGCGTACATTTAATTTAGATAAAGAAAATGTAAAAAATGAAGTTAATAATTGGATAAGAAGTAATAATTGTATAGATTTTGAAGGTGAAATAGGAAGTCTTGTTGATGATTCATATAGATTTAATGATTTATGTGATTCAGGTGATCATCTTCACCCATCTAAGCATGCTTATGATTTAATGGGTAAGCTTGCGGCCAAAATAGTAGGTGATAAAAATGAAAATTAATGAATATCAAGAATTAGCATTAAGAACAATTAATAAGGATTTAAATAAAAGAGATATACTTATTAATGGTGGTATGGGATTATGCGGTGAAGCAGGAGAGGCTATCGATATAATTAAAAAGCATATTTCTCATAATCATCAATTAGATAGGAATCACTTGATTGAAGAGCTTGGTGATGTTGCATGGTACCTAGCTGAGCTTGCCTATGCCTTAGATATACCATTAGAGGAGATATTTAAAGGTAATATTGAAAAACTTAAAAGAAGATATCCTGATGGTTTTTCAACTGAATCATCTATTAATAGAAAATAATATAATGACAGAATGCTATTCATTCTGTCTTTTTTTCTATTTTATTGATAAAATTTCTTGTTGGATTTGAAAAAAAATGATATTATATTTATATTGGGATAATGTTTAAACGGACTTGTGATAATTTATCACTAAGGAGGTAATTAAAATGCAATTTAATATTCAAAATATAAAATATTTTAATGACGTTTTTGGAAATGATGACATTGAATTTATTCTTGATTCATTAACTAGAACAATTAGTAGAAAATATATATTTAAATATGTTGAATATCTTATCGCTAATAATATTGAGTTTTCATTAGGTATTATTGACATTGATAACTTTAAACATGTGAATGACAACTACGGTCACGCTGTTGGAGATCTCGTTTTAGCTAGTGTTGCCGATTCATTAATGAATTATGTTGGCACAAACGGTCTTGTAGGTAGATATGGTGGAGATGAATATGTTGTAGTACTTCTTGGGGATGGAAGCTACAATAGGGTTCATAGCTTTTATGCGCAAATGTATAATTCTGGAGAGGTATTTAGAAAGAACTATGATGTAATGAGTGGTATTAATGCTTTACTTACGGCTACATCAAGCTCTGCAAGCTATCCTAAGGATGCGACTGATTTTAAGGATTTATTACTAAAGGCTGATAAAGCTTTATATCGTGGTAAGATGAAGGGTAGAAATTGCTATATTGTATATGTTCATGAAAAGCATAAGCATATTGAAATTTCTAGAATTGTTAGAGATCCACTTTATATAATGCTTGAGAAATTATTTCAAGAATTTATAAAGGAAGCATTATATGAAAAGAAAATTGATAATTCTTTACAAATGTGTTCTAGGTATTTAAAAATTTCTGATGCATTTTATATAAATTCAAATAGTACAGATATGTGCGATATCTTATTCAAGTCAAATGCGGATTATTTATCTAAAATAGTAGATAATAACGGTATGTTTATTTGTAATGATTTAAAGATGATTAAGATGCTATCTAATGAATTATACGAATTTTGCTTAATGACAAGAATATTATCTGTATTAATATGTAAGGTATCAGTAAATAATAGTGATGATGGTTATATAGTGTTTGGTGATACTCGTGTTGAAAGAATTTGGCAAGATGAAGATTTAACATTAGCTAAATATTTATCAAAACTTATAATTTTATGTAAGTAGGAGAATGATTATGACATATGAAGCATTAGTCTTATTAATTTATGTAATATATTTAATAATTATGTCGATAATATGTTTTGCTTTATT
This sequence comes from Anaeroplasma sp., assembly GCA_045631605.1. Taxonomy (GTDB): domain Bacteria; phylum Bacillota_I; class Bacilli_A; order Acholeplasmatales; family Anaeroplasmataceae; genus Anaeroplasma. The sequence continues at coordinate 399 of JAZQVB010000053.1, read as the reverse complement.
TGTTGTTGATAAGAAGCTTGCTATTTTAGATAAAAATAGAATTAAAGAAAAAGCTTTATTGTTTTATGTTGTTTATGGTGGAGCTATTGGTGGGTTACTAGGTAGAATTATTGCAAGACATAAAACTAAGAAAATTTATTTTTCAATAGTTATATATATGGCATTAATATTGCAAATTTTATGCTTGTTTATATTAATTCTAAATAGCTTATATTAGGAGGCATTATGAAAACTTCAATAGAAAAATCTCATTCTAAGCTTTCTAATTTCAAATTAACCTTAATATGCTTGTTTGGCATATTAGCTATATTTATATTTTGGATAGGTATAGCAATAATAAATAAATATATGAATTATGGTATATTGTGTCTTGCAATTGGGGGATTATCAAGTATGCTG
>JAZQVB010000052.1:0-54568 GCA_045631605.1 Anaeroplasma sp. | reverse complement strand
TATAATTATCATATTTATTATCTAATACATTATTAAATACCGCATCTATATATGAATTAGATACTAAATTATCTAAGGCCTTATTTAAAATATCCTCATATAATATTAAATCTGTAACTATTTGATTATTAATTTGACCAGTAAATGAAATATTATATGTAAGTGTATTTATAGTAACCGCCTGATTTACAGCTGTTGCGTTTGCGTTATTTCTATTTGCGTATAATGAATAGCTACGACCTAAATAATTATTAATATTATTTACTGTAAATGTTGTACCACTAGATATTCTACTTCCTGATGAATAAATATATGTATTATTACTATATAACCTTACATAATATGTATTTGATGTAATATTTACTCTTGCGGTAACGCCTACTGTATATGATAAATTTGTAAGCTCTGGATAGCTATTATAAATTATATTTTCTATCTCACTAGAGTTTATAAATGTACCAGTATTTGAGGATAATGTTACTGCGATTGAGCTTGTATCAGATATATTATTAGATACATCCATTTGTTGATATATTTTATAAATAATAATATCCTTATTAGAATTTAATATTATATTTGAAGGTAATTGTGTTGAATCTATTACATATTCATTTACTGCTGAGGCAGCTATAGCTTGTAATGTGTTACCTAAGCTATCAGTAATTGTTAACACTGATGATGCATTAGTAGATTCCATTACTAAAATAAGCCTATTAGCTGTGTTATCAATAGCTAAGCTTAATGTATTAAAGGTTAATCCAAATTGGTATTCACCACTACCCTTACTTAGCTCTAAGCCCTCTCCGGTATAATCTGATATTTGTTCTATTTGAATATTTCCTAATATATTTTCCTTTTCTTCCTCTGTTAAGGTATTATTATTAGCTAAAATTAAACGTTCTAATAATTTAATATATGCATTCTTATTACTTGAGGCTGAATAGATTAGCTTTTCCTTATAGTCAGCCTCAACATATTGGCTTAATAAATAATCCTTCACGGTAGTATTTGAATTTATATTAAGATATTCAAATGGCTCTTTATTATTAATTTTAGATGTTGAATATATATTTTTAATTATAAAGCTATTAATATATTCCTCATTTTGACCTAATGATTCGAATAATGCCTTTTCAATAATATTTTTAAAATTACTACTATCTGATGCGAAATATATATTAAATAAATTATTAATTATATTTCTTTCATCATTAGATAATGTCTTATCATCATATCCGGTTAAAACACCATCTAATAACAATAAATCTTCAACATTATAATCAATATATTGAGATGTATAAACCTGTGTAGAGCTACTCTTCCATGTAAAATAGTTTGCGGCAACGCTGCCCCATGGCTCACTGTATTTATAAATACCTGTAGCTTGTGTTGAGTGGAATGTATTTTTAACATAGGCTATATAATACTTCACGCCATAGCTTCTAATAAAATTAACCCAGCCTTGTTGTGTAGAGCTAATTGTATATTCCTTGTTATTAGTATCTGTAATAACATATGTACCTGCGACAGTTGTTGTAGTATTAACACCCGTTGAGGTATTACCTGTTCTTTTAAATGCTGATACGGTGCCACCATATATTGTATATGTGGTATTAGTGTTATCGGTAAATGTTATTGCTGTATCAGCTAATCTTGTACCTGAAAAGTCTGTTGTTCCTGATTGGTAATAAACATTATTAAAATAGTTTTCCCCAGCCATTTGGTTATTTGTTCCTGAAGCACCGAATTCGTAATAGAATACTCCATAATTATAGATTATTCCTTGGTTATAAAGGCTTGTTATATATTCCAAATCTGTTGTTGTGAATATTGAATAATATCCTGCAGTATTACCTGAATTTGCGATATTATCTCCTACATTATCAGGATTGTTGAAGCTTCTAGTTCCACCAGAGGCATTAGTATATGGACCATAAAAGTATGTACTAGGAGTTATACTTTCAGTATATGCATATGTTAGCTCTCCTGAATAAGCACCGTTATTTGAAGGGGCTGTAGTTGATTGGAAGGTATTATTATGCTCAGTTGCCAAAGCGTAATACGTTGATACCTTTGTATTAAGATAATCCTTAAATGTTTGAGTATTTTTTATTTGATTATATAAGGCTACTCTTTCGTTAATTACTATTTCATTTGTAACATTTTTATTTGTAATATCAATTAAAGAATATACCTCATCAACACTAGAAATAGAGTATCCATTATTAATAAGCTCTTGATAAAATTCAATATCAGAGCTCATCAAATTTAAGTAATTGTGAATAATTTCAGCTGAATTATTAACAATTATATCACTGAATAATTTCAGCTTTTCCTCTGATGTTAATCCTTTAAATACAGAATACATTTTAATTTCATCAGTAGGTATAACATTATCCAGCTCTAAATATAGAATTAATGATTTATATAATATTTCATCATCAACATCATTAAATAGCTCCTCTAATATTTCTAATCTAATAGCCTCATTATTACTGTAATTAAAATATGATGAGTCATTTAAATATAAATAATTGATATATAAATCTAATAATTCTTCCTTATCGTTCATGCTTATATCTTCTATATAAGCTGTTAAATAATCCTTTAAATCACTATTTACTGACGATAGTAATATATCAGCCATTACACTAGAAAAGCCAATTTCGTAATTTAATATCTCATCTATATAATTTGATAATTCAAAATCACTATTAATTTTTTCTAGCTCTGTAATTAAAGACTCAACAACATCCTTTCTTACAGATGAGTCAATTAAAATAGATATAGGATTATCCTTATCAAGTAGGTATTCAAGCATACCTAAGGTCATATCATAATTATTATCCTTTAACAGCTTTTCGACTATTAAATGTATTGTATTATCACTACAATATTGCATCCACAACGCAGTATCTAAGGCTTCTTCTACTAAGATAGTATAGCCTGTATACGATATATTATTTTTATAATTAGATAGCAATAATGATACTGCCTCAAGATTTTGGGCAAAATCATTAGCTGCCGTAAAATACGCTATTGTTCTCCAGCCAATCTTATCTAATAGATTACTATTAATCTTTTGATATGCGACAAATTGGAAATAGTCTGTAATAAATTGATCTGTTGGATTTTCATCTATATCAAGCTCTATTTTTCCCTCTATTGCTTGTCTAAAGGTAAATTTATCACTAAATACACCAACATATCCCTTTTCCTCACCTGTGCTTAAAGGAGAATATATTACCTGCTTGCCCATATATTTATCAAAGGTATCGTATCCATTTATAAATTTATAATATGCTGAATACATTTTTGATATATCAATATTTATTGAGCTAGGAGTTGAAGCCTCAGCTCCAACTAGAGTTGTATTTTCTAAGAAGCTGATTAGATATCTAATCGATACATTTTCAGCATTTCTATCATTATTAAAGTTAATGATTGAAAATATTGAGCCACTAAATGTGTTTTTACCAAATTCTAATATAATTTCTAGCTTAGCAAAGCTATCCTTATTAGAATCTGACATATTTATAAAATCATTATATGTTTGGCTTTTTAAATTCAAATTTGTAAAATTATTTGTACCCTTTTCAATTACATAAACATTTCCGTAATTAATTGAATTAGCTAAATTAACCTTATTTATATTTGATACATCCTGTGAAAATTTAGAGAAATAAACTATACCGAAGATTCCACTTGCGGTTTCGCTTCCGTAAATGTTACCGTAATTAACTGTATTAATTATATTACATAATCCCATCGCAAGAATTCCAGCTGATTTACACGCTGCCTCTAATGAGCTGTCTGTAATATTTTCACAATAATTATATGAATATACTCCACCATAGTTAATCGTAAACGCAATTAGCTGATGAGCATGATCATTTCCACCTAAATAATCAGAGCCATTTTCAAGCTTATCATTTCTTACTGTAATACCTGCGGCATTTACATTAGAATTTACTGATGAGGATAAATTCATAGCCTTTATATTACCATTATTAGCACTATTTTCAATATAGGCATACTTACCTATATTTAATATAGATATACCACCGGCATTTATATCTGTCATTGTAGCTTCGTTAATATAATTTGCTGCGAATATATTACCTAAATTAAATGTATTTGTAATGACGCTTTCGTTAATATATGTAATACCTGCACAATTAATATTACCCTTTATTAGCCTTGTAGAATCGTTTAATGTAGCTGTCCATCTAGTACCGATGGTTTGTTGGCCATTAATACCCTTATAGTCCTCAGATGTATATGATACACCATTTGTAAATACTGTACTTGTACATGTGATATCACCATTATTAATAACATTGTTTAATGATCCTATTTTATTGTTGTTGTAATTTATATCTGATGGATTAAATTCCTTTAATTCGTTATCATTAAATCCATTTCTGTTTGAATAACAAATTCCATTAATAAAGATATCACCATAAATATATGAATTAACAATAAATTCAATATTTCCATCATTAAATAGAGTGTCTGCCTTGTATCCGCTATTAAGCTCATTAAATATGCCCACTATTTTGATATTAGCTTTATTCGATGAGCTACCAATTTGATATGAATTTGAAAAGCTTAAATTGCCTTCGTTTCTTACATCAGTATAATTAATGTAGCTTCCTAAAATACAGCCTGAATATAATAAATTTGAGCTATTTATATTGGCTGTATTTATAAAATTATAGCTTCTTAGGTTATATACTGTAGATAATGTAACGCCTTGATTTGATGAATTATTCGTGTTTATTGTATTAACAACTGGTGCGTATTTATTAGTATTAGACATATTAATTTCTTGATTATCAAGCTTTGTAATATGTCCATTTATTTTTTTATAGCCTAGGTTATATATTCCTGATAATGTAGATTCAAATCCATTTTTAGAAAATATATTAATTCCGCTTGTATATTCTAAATTAGAGTCTGTATTATAAATTTCTATGCTTCCGCTATTGGCCAGTGAGCTTGCATAAAATACAAACCTACCCTTTGATTTCAACCTTGATACGGCAAGGTTATTAGCTGGAGATGTTATAATATCAGCATTTTCAATTCCTGATAAATATAAATATGAATTATTACTATTATTAGAATAAACCTTAATATCTCCTTGATTTGTAAGCTTATTAATTTGATTAGCTAAGCCAAGGTGTCTTCCTATTACACCTGATACATAAAGATTTAAATATTTAGCTCTTAAAGCTTGACTACCAACTACAATATTACCTTGATTTTCAAGTTCATAAGCATCATATGTATATCCAGCTCCTATTACACCACCAACAGATAAATCAGCACCTTCAATACCTACTGTAGTAATATTCATAACCGAAAGGTTAGATTTCACACTGCCCATTGTGCTAGTAATATATCCTATTAATCCACCTATGGCAGAGCCGTTCATATAGCCAATAACGTTATATGAGCCGTTATATTCACCATCTATATTATTAATGCTTCCAGATGCTGTAGAATTTGATATTTCTCCTTCTCCTGATAAAATACCACATATTCCACCTAAGTAATATTTACCTATAGAATTAGATATACATAATTCATTAGCGTAAACATTAACATTATTTATTTTCCCACCATCAACATATCCGGCAACAATACCAATAGCCTTTAAATTTGTCGATGTGTTTTCAATTTCTATTTTCGAAGGTAAAACAAAGTTTAAATCAATGATACTTCCTGTTAGCCATGCAAATACACCATGAGCATCTATACCCTCTGTTGTTATATGATTATTAATAGAAGCGTAATAAATAGTTGGATATGGTGATATTTTACCATTTGATAGCTCTACGCTTCCTGTAGTTTCAACACCCTTAATTGTTGAATTAATACCTCTAGAATAATAATAATTATTCTCAGATATCATGGATAGATTTAAATCATTACATATTTCATAAACCATCTTATCTGAAGCGAAATTATCATTTATATTCATAAGCTCAAACATATAGCTAAAATCACGCTCATTATTGATTTTAAATATATATTTTCCATCCTTTAATTCAACTATAATTCCTCTAGTAATTGGAGTAATTATTTTATTTAAGTATATCGATAATGTATTATACGAGCTTGCCGTAAACCAATTTATAGATGATTCACTTACCATTTCATTAAGAGAATCTAATGATTCACAATATTCACCATAATGATTGACTAGCTTTAATGTTTTACCTACAGGCTCCTTATAAACTATAGTATATATTGAATCATTATTTACATATTCACTAATTGTTTCATTATAAAAATATAAGCTCTCTATTTCTCCTGAATTTATCATTAATATTTCAGTAAAGTCAATATAATCATCAATTGTATAATTCGATACGATATTATACGCTGTATAGCAATTAACCATAAAGCCGTTATTTTCAAATACTAATCCAGATATACGATGACCTCCAGAGGCAGTAATACCCGATTCATCTAAAATAGGGTCTCTTAAATCTGATGAGAATACATAGGATACTGTAGCTCCTGCATCAACATATCCTACCGCCACTGATACGCCCTTCAGCTCATCCCACATACCGTTTATTACTATATTTGTATCTCTAAGACCAAAATTAGTAACTACAGCTCCACTTCCTATTTTAGAAAACATTGCGTAGTATTCCATTTTATAGGCTGTATCTCCTGATAAAATTGATAGTAGGCTTAGATTAGATATTTCATAGCCATTACCATTAAATGCTCCTTTAAAATACTTGTTATTATCCCAAGCAATTGGGATAAAATCATAATTTATTTCATTATAATCAATATTTGATAACAATTGATAATTATAGCTTAAAAAACGATCATCCCTATTAGCAAGAGCTGAAAATGCATATAAATCCGTCGCATTCATAATGTTTATAGTACCAACAACATTTGCATTAGTTGAGGTAACTACATTGTTATTGATTGAATATAATTCACTCATATTAGTTGTTGTAACCTCGGTTGGAGTTGAATAGCTATATATTTCATGCTGAGGTGAATTATATTGACCTGTATATGATTTAAAATCACTACCCTTTTTAACCTCAATACAATCAATTAAGCATACAGTTACAACGAAACATAATATTGATAGCATTATTAAAATTATTAGCTTTTTATTAATCTTAAATAGCATAATTATGCCTCCTTAGCTGAATAGATTGTCAAAATCTACTCCCCACTTTAATTCCGCTCTATTAGCTTGAACAATGTCTACAAAATAAGATACCTCTACTAATATTTGTTCGCGAAATGCTTTACTAACATTTGTAGACGTATACCAATATTCCTCATTTATATAAAACGAATATTTCATCTCATTATTTTGAGGCTTAACCATTGTTTTTAGGTATAAGCAGTTAGTTGCCTCATCATAAACCCAGCTATCATCAGCAATATCAAATGGTGTTTTATTATCCTCTAATTTATCCTTAGTAATATAATTTTTAGTCACTGACCCATTTGTATATGTTTTTTGAGATACCCACGCATCCTCAAAATGAATTCTTACATATACTGAAATAGTATTAGTAAATGAAAATTGAAATCCTAATTGATTCAAATAAAAATATTCTTCACCATCATATTCTAATTCATCGTTATATCCCTTTTTCTCTGTCGCATAGCATGTAATACTGTTTTTATATGATGTGCTGATTTTAGTAGGCTCACTATTTCTTTCCTTTAGTGCTGTTAAATAATCATCAGATTCCTCTAAATCACTTATTAATGGAGCACAATTTAAGAAATATTTTTCATTAACCACTATATTTCCAGATTCAGCAGTACCATCTACTACCTTATGAAAAACGAATGCGGCAAATACAAAAGCTAATGATAAAACCATAATAATGCTGCCAATAAGTATTATTATTTTATTTTTCATATTGCCCTCCTAATTAACCTCATTTACATCAGGAGCGCTATATGCCGCTTCTGAATGTATTGTTATATTAAATCCATATTCTATAGCCTTGCCAGTTGAATCTATTAAAAAGCTATTGTTAGCAGAAGCTATTTCTTGAACACCAAACAAATATAAATACAATGTTTTTACATCATTTGCTAAACATTGATCCTCAAATAAAATTGAATATGAGCTTGAGCTACTATTAGACGCTGATATTAAATTGTTAATCGAATTATATTCATCTACGCTTTCAAGCCTATTAGGTAAAATAAAGCTTGCAGCGTAGGATATTGAAACGATATCATCGTTTTCCTTTAATACTGTTTTATTTGAATAATAATTAATCCAATAATTAACATTTTCGTTAGAATTATTAGATATCTCTAGTGTAACTACAGTACACATTTTTAAAAAATATTTTATTTCTCTTGAAGATGTTATATCAAAAAATGTTAAATTTTTCACATTATATTCTAATTCATTTTCTTCATTACCATTAAATCTATAGGCAAATGTTAAATCCTTTGTTTCCGCATCAATTCTACCAATGTTTGTAACATTGACATACCATGCAGACGTTACTGACATTGAAGCAATACTAAATACAACAGCAAATATCATAAAAATTATTGCAAATATTCTCTTTTTCATACTGCTTCAACCCCCTTTTTAAATTTTAGTAATTGATATATAACCAATAGTTAATTTTTGATATAAATAACAATTACTACTTTCATATCCATCAATTTCTACTAATGATAATCCTTCATTAAACTCTAATGCAAAATAGAAATACTTCAGCTCATCTGTAGATGAGATATTATAATTTGAAACATTTGGTAATATTGTTCCATTTAATTCATTTGGTATTGTGGTGGTGGTTGGTTCTTCTTTTAATTCATAAAAATAAATGGTGTTATGAATTAGGTAATCCTTTAATTTTACTTCTCCTTCCCTATATTCATATAAAATCTTGTCTTGAATTATTACTTGGTTATTTTCTAATTTATAAAGCTTGTATCCTTCCTGATTTAAGCATATCCAATCATCTATAGCTACAAGCTTATTATTTACTAAGCTTGATGATACATCAGCAAACCTAACATTAAATTCTACTTCCTTATCTGTATTAAGCTCTATTCTAAATAAAAATACATTACCTGGATTTATATTACTAAACGCTAGGTTATCCGTTTGTATCCAGCCTATTATATTTCCCTCGTTATCTACCTTAGCTCTTTGTAGCTTAAGTGAATAATTGTTTCCTAAGGTTGATCCAAATATTCCGCTAGCGTCAGCCTCTGTGTTAGTGGCATACCACGCTGTTACAATGCACACTAATAAAAACATAGTAGCTAACAGAGAAAATACCGAAAATATTAAATTGTTATTTTTCATGTTAGCCTCCTAAAAAAAATTAGCTGTCAATTCAGATTTTAAAATCTAGTGACAGCTAATTATTAATCCCATTGAAGATAAGCATAATTACTACTAGATTTTCTAGTATAAATGTTTTCTTATCTTACGAAAAAAGTGCATACCAAAAAGAAATGACTTTTTCTCATAAAATATTCAAATGGGTTTTCGTTCTTCTTCAGCTATATTATAAATCATTTTCGAATTTTATTCAATTATATGTGAAGAAAAGAAATTTATTTGTGTATTTATTATTATAAATAATAAAAGTCAGTCACATTTTTTCATGTAACTGACTCTTAATTATTAAAATTTTAGTGTAATAAAAGGTGCGATAACTATTGTTAGATAGTTTTATTGCTTGATTTTATTACGATTCTGCAACTAAACCGAATAATACGAATCTGTTAGAAGAAACACCAAATTCAGCAGTTTCACCAGCAGCTAAAGTCATAGTGTATGCATAAGCAACATCGTTAAGCTTATTGCCAGCAACAGTTTCAACTTGTGTTCCGTTAACTGTTAATTCGCCACCCTTACCATAACCAGCACCACCTGTAGTGAACTTACTATCTGAGCTTGTAAAGTAAATAGTAATTGTAATATCTTGGTTAGCTGTTACGATAGCAGTTCTAGCACCACCTGTAGGAAGTAAACCATAATTGAATACTAAGTTAGAATCGTCATTTGCAACAGCAGGGAAAGCACATTGAACAGGCTCAGTCTTACCACCAGCACCGTTAGTAATTGTGAATGCTGTACCTTCGTAAATAACTTTGTTCTTATCGATACCAGTACCACCGGCAAGGCTTTCTGCAAAGAATTGTTCAGTTGTTTCATCGCCACCAGATTGAATTTCATCCCACTTAGCATATAGTGTAAATGAATTTTCTATTGGCGTGTTGAAATTATAAGCATTTGTAAAGTTCTCATCAATATACCAACCACCAAATGTATAACCATCTCTTGTCGGGTCTGTTGGTTCAGTAATTATTGAACCTTCTGTAACGATTTGCTCATTATAAACTGAACCATCTGATTCAAACGTTATTGTATATTGTTTAGGTGTTGGTGTAACAGCACCTTCAGTAAAGTTAATTGCGTAAATATTAATTCCACTATTGCCAGAATATAAATAATATGTACCAGCTTCTAATGTAATTACTTCCTTAGTTGCAGTTGCACCAGCCGTTAATCTACCAACCTCGTTAGAACCATCAGAAACAACTAGTTCTCTCACGTTAGAAGTATTACCAGACATTAATACTACTTCTAATGTACCAGCTTCAGCAACTGTAAACTTAATTGCACGCTTAGTAGTTGAACCAGAACCGCCTGTTTTTAATCTTAGTGAATAATCAACACCATCAACTGTAACACTTGCTGAATCAATAACCAGTGTATTAGTTGAATCTGCGATTAATGAATAAATAGTATTACCTACATTATTAGTTTCTGCACTAATAGTACCGGCAGTTAAATCAGATACATTTAAGTTGTAACTTAATTCAGTATCTCCACCAGATGAATTTTCAATCCAATTAGCATATAATGTAGTATCACCTGTAATTGGCGTTGAGAAATCAAATGCTTCTGTGAAGTTTTCTGTTGTATACCAACCTTCAAATGTATATCCGTCTCTTGTTGGATTTGAAGGTCTTATTGCTAAACCATTTTCTTCTACCGTTTGACTAGGAGTAGATGAACCACCATTTGTATTGAACGTTACTGTGTATGTTACAATTGGTTCAAATCCTGCATATAATACTACAGAATCGTCAGTAATTGCTGTATTCATATCAAATAGTTCTGTACATGCTTGGTTAGTGTACCAACCTGTGAATCTGTATCCAGCCTTAGTTGGAGTTGGCAATGATACCTTAGATCCGTTTCTTACAAGTACTGAGTTAGCTATTTCATCAACATAATATGTAACTGTGTTATATGTTATTGTAGGACCGCTTGACGAACCTCCGCCACCACCAGAACCAACAATGCCGCCTTCAGATAAGCTGCCCTCTAATTCGTGACATGTTTCATCCTTGGCCTTACCTTTTTTACCTGCTTGAGACCATTCAAGCGTTGTTCCATTGTTACTTGAATCAGGGAAATATAATACTACATCCTGATTATTTGTTAAATCATCATTATTTCTTCTAAAATAGAATTCTACTAATCCCGTTGTAGTTCCAGAAATTTGGAAGAATACTTCACTATATAAAGTATTGTTTGCGATATTACTTAATGTGCCAGATGATGTTTCGTAAACGAAATCTATGTTATCAATTGAACCAAATGTTGTGATTGGATCTGGTTCTTCATCATCTTCATTTCCACCATTGATACCGATATCAAGATATAAGAAGTATGCACCATTACCATCTCGATCATTTGCCAACAAGAACTCTACATTGTCATCAAGCTCTTCTTGAGATACATCATATTCAAAATAAATTAATGAATATAAAGGTAAATCATACGAATATAAATTAGTTAAAGCTTCTCCCCATAGTGTATTTGTACCAAAATGTGTTTGTAAATTAGTCGTATTAGAATCTCTATCAAGTTTATAAAGAGAAAAGTTCTGGCCGTTACTTCCTGTGTAGATAACAAATCTAAATTTACCTGTAAATGTAGGCTTAAACCAAATTCCATTATTTGGTAAATATACATTAGTGTATGTATTATCTAGATAACTTATTGAGTCTTTCATATCAAACTTATCAGTACCGTCACCTTGCGTTCCTGAATATTTTTCTTGAAGTCTTATTAAGTCATATCTTACTGTTTGGTTAGAACTTGGAATTAAATTTTGAATTCCTTCCGGTAATTGACTTATTTCTTCTGGAGTCATTGCGACAATATTTTCACTTGTTGTTGTTGCGTTTTGGCCGGTACGCTTAAAGAATGTTCTTGGAACGCGACCAGAGGTCCATGAATATGTCGTTTTTCCGCCTTCAGTTGTTGCTGTATAATCATCAAATGCAAGGTTCATTACATTTGTTTTGTTACCATTACCACAAAAATATCCTATATTTTCTGGAGATACAGTTTCTTTTGCGTCAGCTCCTGTATATACGTCCGCTGTTAATTCATTAACAACTGTTAAAGGTAAGATGTGTCCTTTGGCTACTGTTGGATTTGAACTTCCAGTATCAACGTTAGGTAAATAACTTGATGGCGTGTCTGATGCTTTATTATCTTTAATTAATGCTAATCTTTGCATTAATCTTTTTACATCGAAGTTACCACCATAAGATAAGCCATCATCTGTACCAGTAGGCTTATCGTCCCAGCTTAAATCCTCTATGTTATAATCACCTATTAGGGTATAGTTACTTATGTTAGTTTGACCATTGATATTAGTAATACCGCTAGCTAATTGAATAGAACTATAATGTACACCAACCTCTTCAACATTTGTGTTAACAAAGCCGGCAATAATACCTGCAACACAATTTACAGTTGATTTAATTATTGAATTATCAATATAGAAATTAGAAACCTTTTCTTCAATTTCTTGAGTAATGTCGCCAACAGGTCCGATATGACCAAATAAGCCTACATAACTAGTCAAAATAGTATTATTCGTTATTGTTTCGGTATGTTGATTTAAAACTATTTTATCTGGTTTTATGTAATTTGAATTATCAAAGTCAGTATCAATTCTTAAATTGTTAATTGTATGTCCATTGCCATTAAAATTGCCAATAAATGGGTGATAATCAATTCCAATTGAAGGTATAGGCGATTGAACACCATTTTTAGATAATTGACTCATATCTATGTTATTGCCCAATTCAAAATAGAATTTTTGATTTCCTGCAGTGTTTGGATCTGAATCCTTATCTGCATCAAAATATCCTAAATCCTGAAGCCAAGCTAGATTATATAAATGTCTTGCCTCTGTTATCACATAAGGGCTCGCCTCTGTACCATCTCCAGATGCGAAATAGTTAGCATTTGATGATAGTTTATCTGAGTCTGATACATGTATTCCATAATAATTTGTATACCAAGCATATGAAGTAGTGACTAATATGGCAAATGTAGCTATTAAGTTTAACATGATGTATATTAATCGTTTCATATTGCTTCTCCTTTACAAATTTTTTATTCGATAATATTTAAAACAAATCTTATGTCTTCCTTAAAGAAAATTGATGTACCATAGGCAGACGCTGCTGCACCTAGGTTATAGTTAAATAAATCATTTATGTTATCTGAATTATAATCAAATAGCATATATACATATACCTGTTGATATTCAGCGTTTGACCCTTCAGCTAAACCATCAACAGTTATAATACTAATCGTTTCCTTATTTGTTCCTACAGGTAGGTTACCCGAATATGTAAATGATTTATATGCTGAATTACTTAATTCGAAATTTTGATGATCGTTTGTGTTTAATAAATAAAACTTTGCAACATTGCTTAGATAATTATGGTGAATATACTTGTCATCAGATGTGTCATCTGTTTCTACGCCCTCAGTTTGTTTACTGATAAACGACTCGCTTCTAGCCAAATCTGTATTTTCCATAGTTAATAAAATTTGTGGTAAATTTGTTTTAAAAGTTATTTGATAAATTATCTTATCATATGATGCAACTAAATCAAATGGATCAATAGTTACACTTGGATCTGATAAATCTCCACCAAGTGTATATGTATCATTATTTCCCTCAACTGCCTTACATCTTCTTAATTCGATGTCCCAAATTTTATCGCTATCAGTCACGGCAGTAACACCCGTTGCCTCTGCTTGTGCATTTTTTACGTACCAAGCTCTTACTAAAGAAACTAATAAAAAAAGAGTGAACAGCATTGATAAAATAGAGGAAATTAAATTATAATTCTTTTTCATTTTATCTTCACTCCTTTACTAAGTTTTTTAGAAAAATATATATATAAATAGCCACTTGCTAATGCAACTGGCTATCCTTTTAGTATTTTAAAATCGGACCCTATAGCTTTGCGTCACTAGATTACTCTAGTTTTGCCATATATTTACAAAGATATTATAATATCTTTTGTAAAATTATGCAAATAAAAACGACATTTTTTACTAATTAAATGCTAATTTCTAGCTCTACAGGGCAATGGTCAGACCCAAATATATCTGTATGTATTTTAGCATCCATAATTTTATCCTTTAAAATGTCTGAAACTAAGAAATAATCTATTCTCCAGCCAGCATTATTTGCTCTTGCGTTAAATCTATAGCTCCACCACGAATATAGTACCTTTTCTGGGTATAAATATCTAAATGTATCAACGAACCCCGAATTTAAAAGTACTGATAATTTAGTTCTTTCTTCAATAGTAAATCCTGCATTTCTTTCGTTTGCCTTCGGATTTTTTATATCGATATTTTCATGAGCAACATTTAAATCTCCACAATAAATCACTGGTTTATTTTTGTTTAAATCTACTAAATAATTTCTTAAATGGTCCTCGTAAATCATTCTATAATCTAATCTTTTTAATCCCTCTTGGCTATTTGGAACATACGCATTTACAAAATAAAAATTATCGTATTCTAGCGTTATAACTCTTCCCTCATCATTATATAATCCATTGATGCCATAAACTACATTTAATGCCGGTTTTTTCGCATAAATCAGCGTTCCACTATATCCCTTTTTCTCTGCTGAGGACATATATTTATAGTATCCATCCATATCAATTTCAGCTTGATTTTCTTGCATTTTTGTTTCCTGAATTGCAAAGAAATCAGCATCAAACGATGTGAATATTTCCTTAAATCCTTTAGTCATTACTGCTCTTAATCCATTAACATTCCAGCTTATTAGCTTCATAATATCACCTCAAAAAGTTTATAATCATTGCATCTATTATATCATATTTTGATTCTTTTTTGTCATATTTTTTGTTGATACATATAATAAATAGAGATGATTTTATGTCATATAATTTAGAATATCATAAAGAATTAGATAGGTCTCATATTTTACCTAATTTACTTGAGGGTGCTAAAAATGGAGTAATTGCTCAATTTTTATCAGATGTAATAATTTCTTTATTGCTTTATAATGAAAATATAGTTTTTAATGATATTAAAATAAGTGAAATATCTTCATACTATGCGTCTGTAGCTAGTGGTATGGTTGTTTCTGTTTTATATATTTTTATGGACCCGTTCGCAGTAGTTGTTTTTTCTATAACCACCTATGCGTTTGTATATGACCTAATTGAATCCATTACTAAGAAAAAGGAATTTTCTATTAACGCGGTAGAAATTGTATTCGATAGTATTATTTCAATATTATTAATATACGCATTTGATAATACCGCTCATTCCCAATATTATAGATATTGGCAAAAGCGATGCTTAATAGAGCCAACAATTCAAAGAACTGATAGAAGCAGAGGGCAATCTATATTTTTTATTGTTTTGGTAAGTACCTATGGCTTTTTAAAAATAAGTCAGGATAATACAGAAGAAAAAGCTTGCTGAAATCAGCAAGCTCATTTGTTAATTAGATAGCCCAAGTACCATCCTTGAAGATTTGTACTGTTTCGCCATTATATGTTTCAGCAACGATAGATAAATCAGCTGAACCAATCATAAAGTCTACATGGATCATTGATTTATTTAAATCTAATGCCTTAATTTCTTCTTCTGTTTTGTTTTCAAAATCCTTTACACATTCATTGAATGCTCTACCAATAGCTAAGTGGCAACATGCATTTTCATCATATAATGTGTTATAGAATAATAATCCTGTTTGATTGATTGGAGAATCGAATGGAACTAATGCTACCTCACCTAGCATTCTTGCTCCTTCATCCATAGAGATTAATTTTTCAAGTAATCCCTTGTGTACTTCGTTTTGTGCAACAACCTCTACAATCTTACCATTTTCAAATTTAAATCCAAAATTATCAACTAATTGACCCATTACAGAAAGAGGCTTTGTAGACATTACAAGACCATTTGCTGTTGTTTTATCAGGTGATGTGAAGCATTCCTCTGTTGGCATATTCGGATTAAAAATAGTACCATCTAATGTAGTTTCATAACCACCAGCAAACATGCTCTCTCTGTGTAATCCTACAGTAAAGTCTGTACCATTTGCACTCTTGTATGTTAAAGTCTTAATTTCTAAATCATTAAGCTTTTTGCACTTATCCTTAATATTTGCGTTATGATTTTTCCAATTTTCGATTGAATCACCATATACTCTAGTAACATTTAAAATAGCATCCCATAATAATTCCATTGCTTTATTTTTCTTTTCATTAGGGAACACCTTCTTAGCCCAAGCTTCACCTGGAATACCAACGATTGTCCATTGAAATTTATTTTCCATTTGCTCACGATACTTCATAATAATTGGTCCATTTTTCATACGTACCTTAGTCATCTTTTCTTGGTCTACACCGTTCATTGCATCTGGATCCTCAGATGAAATGTAAATTGTTGCTGGTAATGTATCAACTCTATATTGTAATTTTTCTAATGACCAGTTAGGAATATCAGTCATTGTTTCAACTGACTCATATTTGTAGCCAATTTTTGAAATTTCGGCACATCCCCATTCAACAGTTACATGACGTGCCTTAGCCTTGTAGCATTCCTCAACTACATACTTAACGAAGTATGCATCATTAACATTAGCGTTAATAACTACATCTTGTCCTTTTTTTACATTTGCGCCCATTTTAACAATAAGCTTAGCGTAATTCTTTAAAATACTTTTCTTCATTTTTATTCTCCTTTGTTATTTTTAATGAAATTCTCAATTTCATCTATTTCCTTAATAATTTGTGGGCTTAGCCATTCAGCACCATCTTCTGTAATTAAAACATCGTCCTCAATTCTAATTCCGATACCCTCTTCGGCAATATATAAGCCTGGCTCATTTGAAATTATACATCCTGGCTTTAGTGGAGCATATTCACATAAATCATGACAATCAAGACCCATATGATGAGATACACCATGATAATAATATTTAGACACCTCACGGTCTTCCTTTATTAAGCCAATCTTTTTTAATTCAACTGCGAAATATTTAACTAATATATCATTTAAATCTCTTGTTGATACGCCTGGCTTAGCATTTTCAAATACTAGCTTTTGACCATTTAATACTATATTATATAAAGTCTTTTGTCTTTCTGTATATTTACCATTAACAGGGTATGTTCTTGTAATATCAGAACAATACATATTATATGACGCACCTAAATCTAACAATATTAAATCTCCATCATTTGCCATTTGATCGTTATTGCCATAATGTAAGCATGTTGCGTTTTTACCTGCCGCAGCAATTGTAGGGAACGCATATCCTGTCGCACCATTAAATTTAATTGCTTGATCAAAGTATGATTCAATTTGATATTCATACATAGGCTTTATATTTTTTAGTATTGCTTGTAATCCCTTATTTGTAATTTCAATTGCCTTTTTAATTTCTTCTATTTCCTCGGGTTCCTTACAAGTACGAGCTACACTAAATAGCTTGCGTCCATTTTTGATTTTTATCCAAGGCTTTTTAGAAGTTATTTTTTGGGCTAATTCCTCATCTGGTGTTAAAAGTGAATTTAACTTTGATGGTGCTATATCTAAATAAACAGTTTCAACAGCTGATAGCATTCTATCTAACGTATCCTCAAATGAATCTAAATATCTAACATCCTTTAAGCCTGATAATTCCTTTACCTCTTCTTTAGATAATGGTGCACCAACCCATTTAGCCTTAAACTCATCATATGGATTAATGAATATTGTTTCCATGTTATTATTATTGATTTTAGCAAGTATTAGAACATTTCCATATTCTAATACACCAGAAGCATAATAATAATTTCTATTAACATTATATCTTTGGTTAACAATTGTTTCTTCCTTTTCTCTTGAAAAAATTAAAAATAAAGAATTGTTATCCATTTGATTTAAAATTTTGTTTCTATTCTTAATAAATAAATTTTTATTCATAATCTCGCCTCCAAACATAATATATATTTTACAATTAAATTCAAAAAAAAGCAACTAAAAGCAAAGAAAAATAAGGCCTTGCCAAGTGGCAAGACCTTAAATTATATTAATTTAGATTATTCTGCTGGATAAACTACTTCAAAGAAGCCGATATATCCGTTTGAAGTAAACGTAATTACTACTTCGCCTGCAGAAGTTAATGAATATACATATGGAGTTGCATGATCTGTTGTTGTAGCTGAAGATGTTGTAACAGCTTCACCGTTTAATGTAACAGTACCAACATTTTGACCATTATAATAATACATGTATAATTCTGCATTTTCTACTACATTAAATGTAATAGTACCATTAGTTTTTAACGCTAACCAGTTGTCATCGCCATTTGATACAACACCCTTAAATGTAACATTATTAAAAGTTACTTCGTCAGTGTTTTCAATTTTGAATTCAGCTGCGTTATTAGCATTTAAAATGTTTTCTGTATTTGTGTTAGAGCTGTTATAAGTTCCACCCTTAAAATTGAAGCCTGTTGAAACAGATACTGGACGTCCAGCTAATACAGCTGAAATCTTGCCAATATAACCATTAGATACTGCTTCAATAACGATTTCGCCTGCTGGTAATGTATATGTACCATCTGCGTTTACCTCAACAACTACACCGTTTGCAGTCACTTGTACATTATTTTGATCTTGATAGAATGTGATTGTTAAAACTGAAGCACGTGTAGGATTAAATACAATCTTACCACCTGTATTGAACTTTAACCAATCGTTATTATCCTTAACAACTCCTTGACCGTTGTCAACTAATGTAAATTTACCAATTTGTAATGAACCTGAAATTGCTGAATTATCATATACTAAATAATCTGCTGCTGCGTTTGCTGTATCGTCCTTGAATGATACTGTACAGCTATCATCTAATGCATAGCCAGCTACTACTGAAACTTTACCAATGTATCCGTTAGATACTGCTTCAATAACAACCTTACCTGCTGTTAATGTATATGTTCCATCTGCGTTTACCTCAACAACTGTACCATTAACTGTTACTTGTACATTATTTTGATCTTGATAGAATGAAATTGTTAATGTAGCAGGTGTTGCAACCTCGAATGTTACCTTACCGCCTGTGTTGAACTTTAACCAATCGTTATTATCCTTAACAACTCCTTGACCGTTATCAACTAATGTAAATTTACCAATTTGTAATGAACCTGAAATTGCTGAATTGTCATATACTAAATAATCTGCTGCTGCATTTGCTGTGTCATCCTTAAATGATACAGTTAATGAGCCTTCAATATATGGCTTAGCATCTGCAACTACAGTAATTTCGAATTCAAAAGATATACCATTATAAGTGATAGTTGCTGTATAAGTACCAGCCTCATCAAAGTTAACGCCTTCTAAGTTGATTGCGTATTCGCCTTCGGCAAGAGTCTTGCTTGTATTATCAGTATATACTGCGTTTACAGCTAATCTAGATGCGTCAAAAGAACCACCTACATTATATTCCTTAACTAAACCAGTTACTGCTAATGAATCTAATTCAGCGCTAACAGCTTCAGCTTCTGGATTAACTACGATTTGCTTAATATAAGCGTCACCAGTAATTACGATTTGAACTTCTGTATCCTCTGCAAAATATTGAGTTAATGAATCAGAAATTGTACTAACACCATTAATAGTGAACTTAGCATATTGATTACTGTAAGCTACAACTGTTACAGATGAACCAGCTGTAACATTAAGCTTTAATACTGCACCAGTCTTGAAGTTAGTCATACCTGAATTTTGATTCCAAGCTGCTTGACCTGATGTACAGTCGATTGTTAAATCACCTAATGCATAAGTAGAACCACTAGTTACCTTACCATCGCCGTTTGCACCTGCTGTTGCACTCCATAAATAGTTAGTACCTGTTAATTCTTCTTTTGCATGGAAGTTATAATATGTATTTACATCTTCAACGATTTCATCTGATGTTGGATCCCAAGCTAAATTGTAAGAAACTAAGCCATTAGATGTGCCGAAGATTACTGAATAATCACAATATTTAGCCGCTTCTTCAGCAGTTAACATTGTCATACCTGCAACTTGCTCTGCAACTGCACCAGCACCAGTATTACCAAATTCAACGAAGTGACATGCTTCGTCTGTTGGTAAAGCGCCTGACATTTGAACATAACGTTCATTCTTTGAAGAACCTGTTGAAGCTGCTGTAGAAATATGCGCACCCATTGTACATTCGATATATGCAACTGCTGCATACTTAGTCCATGGACGACCTAATGCTGTATTACCTTCAGTAACGTCGCTATCTGCAGTTAAATTACACTTATAGAAGATTGCACCATAATTTACATAGTCAGATGAACCCTTGTTGCTACCCTTAAATGCTGTAACATAACCACCATCTGTAGAACCATTGTAAATTGAATGAATTGTACAATTTTCAAATAATGTTGTATTGTTAGTACCAAAGATAAAATCTGTAGTACCAGAAATGAATGAATTTTGAACTAATTGACGTCCTGTGAAGAACTCAACTGTATCTTGGTAACCAAGAAGTGAAGAATCCACTAGCTTGAATTGATCTGATTGAACTAATAAAGCTAATGCTCTGTGCTCACTAGGGTTATAACCAAATTGATCTTCAAAGTATTCTATACAGTTCCAAGCGTTAGAAATTGTAAGATTCTTGATTGTACAGTTAATAGCTGTATCTCTAACAGCTACTGTTTGAGTTGAATCTGTTGTATGAACAAATCCGTTAGTATCTGTAACACCATATAATGTGTCAAATTCGATAATTGTTGCTGTTGCGTATGTTTCAGCATTATAATTTTCGTCCTTTGAGTAAGTACCAGTTGTATAACCAGCACCAACGATT
The DNA here is from genome assembly GCA_045631605.1 of Anaeroplasma sp. GTDB lineage: Bacteria > Bacillota_I > Bacilli_A > Acholeplasmatales > Anaeroplasmataceae > Anaeroplasma. The sequence continues at coordinate 33,330 of JAZQVB010000052.1, read as the reverse complement.
GTTAAGTTAGGAGTTGTGATTTCTAATTTTTCAAAATAGTAACCAGCACCAACATTAAGAATCTTAACGCCAGCCTTTTCTACTCTATTTGTATTTTGTACGAATTCTAATGCTTGAGAAATAGTTGTAAACATATTACCCTTTTCACCAGAAACCTCACCGATATTACCAGTATAAGCTTGATCAACTGTAACAACATATTCGCCATCTGCATTAGTATAAGCTGCTGTATCAACTACATAAATGTCATAAGATGCACTTACTCCAGATGCTGTAGCTGTAATTGTTTGCTTACCTTGTGCACCAGCAACAAATCCTGTATATTCTAATGCTGTGTTAGCTAAATTAAATTCAGTTGTCTTATCTCCTGCCTTAGCTGAAACAACTGCAGTTAAATAAGTTGTATCTAATGCTGCATCTGCTGAAGAGTAAATAGTCTTAACCTTACCGTTCATGTATTGACCATTACCTGCAGCTGAATTTGAAGAATGCTTATAAGAATAGTCTAATTGTAATTGAATAGATTGAGCTTCATATACTGTAACCTCATAAGATTGAAGATATTCACCATATTTAACTACGATTTCATATGTACCAGCTACTTGTGAATCATATTGTGAAGAAATAATTTGTACGTCTGATAATGGTAATTCATCAGCATTACCATTAGCGTAATCTAATTGTAAATATAATTTGCTTGAATCAAATTCTTCACCAATTAAATATTCTGTCTTACCAGGATTAACAATAGAGAAACCTGATACATCAGAAACTTCTACTACACACTTAGCTTCTAGTAAATACCAGTCAATAGTACCACCATTGCCTCTTTCAATTGTATAAGATTTACCAGCTTCCATTTCGATATCGATCTTAACAACTGGGCTTCCTGATGGATATGGTGCAACTGCGTCATTTCCTGAGAATTCGATAGTTTGTGATGTTCCTGTGTTGTCAGTAATCTTAACAAATTGTGTTGCTGCACCACTTGAACCGTTTTGTAAATACATAGATAACACACCATCACCAGGGGCTGTAACTACGATCGGACCATTCTTAATTGATTGACCAAATGACTTATTAGGTTCAACGCCTTCTGGATCTGTCCAAGACTTACCTCTAGTACGAATTTCTCCGCCAGTAACTTGGAAAATAGATTTCTTAATTGTTTCTGATACAGCACCAGTAGCTAAATCGGCTGTTACGTCTAATGAATATGTAACTAATTCATATCCATCCGGAATTTGTTCTCCATCAGTTGGCTTTTCAGTTTCCGTAGGCGTTTCGCTTGTAGTAGGTGTTGGATCTACTGTTGTTGTAGGCACTTCTGTTGGTGCCGTTGTTGGCGCCGTTGTTGGCGTTTCTGTTGGTGCCGTTGTTGGCACTTCTGTTGTAGGTGCTGTTGTTGGTGTTTCTACAGGGTTACATGATGATAACGCTAAAGCTGTAGATGCAAGTAAAGCACTTACTAGTAATGTTTTCTTTTTCATTGAACATTTCTCCTTTTCTTATTCAAATTTAACGTAAAACGTTTTCAAATATATATAAATTATAACACTATATATTTGTACAGTAAATACATTTAAAATAAATCGATACACATTCTTTTACTTTGTTCATATTTTTTAAGAAAAAAAACTCCAATTCACAATTGGAGTAAATTTTCTATTCATTTAATATAGAGCTTACACTTTCCTCTGCAAATTGATTTTTATAAAGCTCAAAATAATATCCTCTTTGATTTAAAAGCTCAGAATGCGTTCCTTGTTCTACAACCTTGCCATCCTTCATTACTAATATAATATCAGCATTAACTACTGTAGATAATCTGTGAGCAATCATAAAGCTTGTTCTACCCTTCAGAACAATTTCTATTGCTCTTTGAATTAATCCTTCGGTTTCTGTATCAATTGATGATGTTGCCTCATCCAAAATTAATATTTTTGGATTTGCTACAATTGCTCTTGCAAAAGATATCAGTTGCTTTTCTCCTAATGATAACTTATTTCCACCTTCACCAACAAAGGTGTTGTATTTATCCTCTAGCTTTTCAATAAAAGTGTCTGCCGCAACAACCCTTAATGCTTCTATGCATTCCTCATCTGTTGCAGATAATCTACCATAACGAACATTTTCAATTATCGTTCCTGTAAATAATTGTGGAGTTTGAAGAACATAGCCTAGATTTGAGTGTAACCAAGTTATACTTCTATCCTTATAACTATGTCCATCTATTAGAATTTCGCCCTCTGTTGGCTCATAAAATCTACAAATTAAATTAACTATTGTTGATTTTCCACTACCAGTATGACCAACTAAGGCAACATTTGAGCCCTTCGGAATTTTTAGATTAAAATTCTTTAAAACTGTTTCGCCCTTTTCATATTTGAATGTTACATTCTTAAATTCAACATCACCTAAAAGCTCCTCAAAGTTTTCGTATTTAGGTTCAAATATTGTTCCGTATTTTTCTATAACATCCTCTCTATCCTCAATGTCTGGCTTTTCCTCTATTAATGATATAATTCTTTCAGCACTTGCCTGTGCTTGCTGGAATTCACCAAGTATATGAGAAATAGACATAACAGGATCAAAGAATTTAATAGAGTAGTCTACGAATAAATATAGGGTTGGTATACTTATTGATAAAATAGTACCAACATAAATTGTTGTTCCTACACAGAAATAGCATGTAATAAATACTATTGGTCCAAATAAAGATGATAGCATTACCGCTCTTAATGATGATTTCTTATAATCTAAAGTTTTCGCCTTGAATTCAATTGAATTTTTATCTTCAATAACTAGGGATTTAGTTGCCTTAACTCCCATATATCCTTCATTAAATGCGGCTGTTATTTTTGAGTTTTCGCTTCTTGCCTTTCTATAGGCCTTTAATATTTTCCTATTAATAAAAATAGTAATAAACATTATAATTGGCAGAATAATAAGTATGATTAATGACAATTTGAAATTGTAATAAATTAAAATACCTAATATTCCTATCATTGATAAAAGGCCCCACAAAAAGTCGACAACACCCCAAGAAATTATTTCACTTAATCTTCGTGCATCGCTTGTTAAACGAGCCATTATCCAGCCCTGTTGTGTTTTATCAAAATATGAAAATGGTAGCTTTTGAAGATTTAAATAAGCTTCCTTTCTTAAGTCATATGATGTTGCAATTTCTACTCTTCCTGCAAAAAATAAGAAGGAGAATATTGCAATACCATATAATATAGCTATTGATATATAACCAAATATAAATACATTTGCTGAATCAAATTTAGGGTTTTCAGAAAAATAATTTTTTATAGCATATTGATTTAATAAAGGATATAAAACATCTAAAAATGCAGTAAATAATACTGAAGCAAGTAGACCAATAGTATATTCCTTATGTCTTAATACTGTTTTAATTATTTTTCTCCAAGGATGATTAACTTTAGTATATGATTGTTCATAATTCATATCTTCCATATTATTCACCATCCTTTCTTAAAACCTCAAAGAATTCTTCCTCAAGAGCTCCTTGAATGCCCCAAAGCTTTTTATATAGACCCTCTTGATCGACCAACTCATCATGTGTCCCCATTTGAGCTATTTTGCCTTCATCTAAAACCAAAATCAGGTCTGATTCCTTAGCTGTAGTTGTACGATGAGTTATTATAATCATTGTTTGATCCTTATTCTTTTTCTTTAGTGCTTCTCTTATTAATACATCTGTTTTGGTATCTAAGGCAGATAACGAGTCATCAAATATTATAACTGGCGAATCCGTTACAAGCATTCTTGCGATAGCAACCCTTTGCTTTTGTCCACCAGATAGGGTAGTACCTTTCTCACCAACTATAGTTTTATAGCCTTGCTCAAATTTCATAACCTCATTATGTATTGCTGCATCCCTTGCGGCCTCATAAACTCTTTCGCTAGATATGTTATTTGTAGATATAGCTATATTATCATATACCGTTTTAGAAAATAGGTATGGATCCTGCAATATGTATTTCACATTTGATCTTAAATGCTTTTTATCTATATCCTTTAATTCAACACCATCAATTAATACATTTCCAGTATCATATTCTAGGAATCTAGCTAAAATATTACAAATTGTAGATTTACCACTACCTGTTTTACCTACAAGGGCAATTGTTTGACCGGCCTTTATCTTAAAGCTAATATCATTTAATAGCGCTCTATTATCATCCTTGAATCTAAATGTAACGTTCTTAAATTCAATATTTCCTTTTATTTCAGGCGTTAAGCTGCCGTTTATTTCAAATTCGCTATCAATTTCTAATAGCTCATTAATTCTTTTTGCCGCAACATTAGCCTTACCGAAATTAGCGATAGTACGTCCTAATCCACGCATTGGCCAAATTAGCATATTCATTAATAATAAGCATCCAATAATATCACTACCATCTAGCTTACCTTGCTTAGCTAAATTAATACCTACTAATAATGTTACTGCGTATTGTAAAAAGACTAGACAATCGCTAAAGCCCCAGAAAAACGACATAATAGTTAAGAATTTAGAATTCTTTTTAGAATAATCTAAATTAGCCTTATCCATTTTTTCAAATTCATATTTTTCGTTTGCGAATGCTCTAACTACTCTTGCACCATTTACATTTTCCTGTATTATCGTAGTCATATTACTTTCCGATTCCTCAATTTGATCAAAAAGCTTATTACAATATTTAAAATATAAAATAGATGATATCGCTGTAATAGGCATAACCGATACACTTACTAGCATTAGTTGTGGTGATATTAAATAAACCTGATATGCACCTATACCTACAGTAACGAAAATGTTAATAAAGTTAGGTAATTGCGCCGCAACAAAATTACTTATTTGATCAACATCTGATGTTGAGCGTTGAATTAAATCGCCAACATCCGCGTTGTTATGATATGAAAAAGGTAAGTCACATACATGATTATATATCTTATTTCTCATATCAAATCCAATATAATGAGATAATGCTCCTTGATAGTAATTAGCCATAAATCTCATTATAGATCTTATAAATTGTAGTCCTATCATAGATAAGCTTACAACAAGTATTATATCTAATACCTCTGTCTTTGTTTCATACCATTTAAGTAAAAAGCCTGGTAATGCTACATCCTTATTACCATAGCCTAAAACTCCAAAGGCGTATTTAACAAATAAAGGTAAATATGAATACATTAGCTGTAATACTGAACAAAGAAAAACAATTAATACAAGTATTGGAATATATTTTAAACTCCATTTAAATATTTTTATTAATCCCTTCATATTTTTCCTCCGGAAAATAAAAGGAGCCTAAGGCTCCTCCTATTAGTCTAATGGAATTACAGTTGACTTTTTCTCTGTGCAAACAACGATTGATGTTTCAATGTTAGAAACATGTGGCACAGATAATAGCTTATCAAAAACAAAGTCACGATAGTATTGGAAGCTCTTGGCAACTATTTTTAACAAAAAGGCTGCCTCTCCTGTAATAGTATAGCACTCAACAATTTCAGGAATTCTCATTGCTTCTTCAATGAATTTTGTTGAAGTTTCTCTGTTTAATGGAGCCATAGCCACCTTTGCAAAACATGTAATTTCAAATCCTAGCATTTTTTCATCTACTACAGCTGTAAAACTCTTTAACACCTTTTGCTCCTTAAGGTTTTTAACTCTTAGTAAGCACGAAGATGGAGCTAAACCAATCTTCTTAGATAAATCAATGTTAGAAATAGATGAATCCTCTTGTAAGTATTGAATAATTTTCTTATCATACTCATCGAAATTAATAGTTGACAAAATGAACACCCCTTTCAAACTAACTAAATAATTATCAATATTTTATCACTAAAAGGGCAGTTTGTCAAACATTATTCAAATTTTTAAATATTTTTTTGAAAATAATTCAAATTTTACCTATTTATAAGATTTTTTATGCATTCTATTAGCATTTTACAATGTAATGGTCTAGTTGTAAAGCTAGTAACGAACCTAATTGCCGTATATTCTTCGTTTATAGGCTGCCAAATTTCGTATAAAAATTCATTATATAGGTCATCTAAAATATAATTTGGAACTATCGGAAAAATTTGATTTGTAGGGGAATCGCTTAAAAATTCGAATCCTAACTCTTTTAGTTCCTTAGATATAAATGCCGCTGCTTCGTTTTCCTTTTTTCCTATATCGTAATATAAATTACCATCCATCAAAACCTCAAACGGAATAGCACCAACAAAGCCCTTTGCAAGCATACCACCAAAATGCTTAATTAAATAATCAAAATCATCACCTAGGCTTAAATTATTAATTACAATAGCCTCTCCTATGTAACCACCGTTTTTTGTACCACCAATGTAAAATACATCAGTATAGCTTCCTAAGTCCTCATATGTAATATCCGATGCAGCAAGCGCAGAAGCTAGTCTTGCACCATCTAGATATAAATATAAACCCTTGTCCTTGCAAAATTTGTATAATTTTATAAGCTCATCCTTATTATATACAGTTCCTACCTCTGTAGAGTTTGATATATAAACCATCTTTGGCTTAACCATATGACAATCTAAATGTGCATTTAAAATCTTCTCAACCTCTTCAATTGTTACTTTGCCGTCATTTGTTGGAATTGTAAGACATTTGTGTCCTCTACCCTCGATAGCTCCTGTTTCGTGAACATTTATATGTCCTGTATCTGCGCATATAACTGCCTCGTGAGGACGCAAGATAGATGATATTACTATCATATTAGCTTGGGTGCCTCCCGTAACAAAATAAATTTTTGAATCCTTTTTAATTTTGTCTTTTATTAAATTTTTTGCGTTTTCCGTATGTTGATCTAATCCGTATCCTACACATTGCTCGTTTTGTGAATCTAAAAGTTTTTGTAAAACAAGCGGATGTGCGATGCTTGAATAATCATTTTTAAAGCTATATTTCATAATTCTCTCCTAAAATTTTATATATGATATTATTTCTGTCGTTTTATCAACTAATGATTTAACAATCGGCATAAACTTAGAAAATGGTCTAACTGTAATAATCTTACTAATACCAATTGTAGAATTTATATATTTACCTAATTCCTCTTTTGCCTTTTCCTCACTATATTCAGGGAAAATAAATAAAGCAATTAAATCTCCATTAAATCCGTTATACATTATTACATAGCGGCTATTAGCTATAGTTATAAAATCTAGCGATAATCTAATTTCGCCATATTTTTCTTCCATTTTCTTATATTGATTGTAGATTTCTTCTGAATTTAAATTATAAAAGCTTAAGAATTTTTTATGTATTATATCTATATTTCTATCAGATATTTCTATATCCTTGTTCGCTAAAAGATCACATATTCCTTCTCTTCCAACATGCTTTCTTTTATAATAATCAATCATACATATTACCTTCGCTGAATACGTATACCCCTTAAAGCTTAGCTTACCTGCAGTTAATGATGTATATACATTTTTATCGTTACAGCATGGACAAGAATATCCTAAATTTTTTACCCTTATATGCTTCCCAGATGTAAATTGAATAACTTTATTACTGACAGTATAAACATATTTAAGTCCTTGACCACATTTTGGACATGTTAATGTTTCAGGCTTGTATATTTTTGTTGAAATCGGTGTAATTTTGCTCATTATTTTAAATATGCAGCACCTAGCATACCTGCAGAATTACCAAGCTTAGCTAATGTAATTCTAGTAGATTTCATTGCGTAATGTGCATACTCCTTATAATATTTTGTAATTCCTTCAATTAAAATCTCACCACATGCTGACACACCACCACCAATGTAAAACACCTCTACATCAGTACATGCAGCAATTGTAGCTAATCCTCTTCCTAAATATGAACAAACCTTATCAAAAACAAATAGTCCAAGCGGGTCTTTATTTTTAGCAGCGTCAAATACTGACTTTGCAGATAAATTATTTATATCTAATGATGTTTCATAGGAATTAAAATATTCCTTAGCTACTCTAACAATACCTGTAGCAGAGGCAACAGTTTCTAAACAGCCCTTAAGCCCGCAGCTGCATTCATAATTGTGTACGTAATCGACATACATATGTCCTACTTCTCCACAAGATGAATGATGTCCATCAACAACCTTATAATCGTAAACATATCCACCACCAACACCTGTACCAAGCGTTATCATATAGCTTGATTTAGGCATGTTTTCATCAGCAATTGCTTCTCCTAATGCCGCTGCATTTGCGTCATTAGTAGCTTGCATACAAACATCCGGGAAATATTTTTTAACAATCTTTTTTAAATCTACATTTCTAATTCCTACATTAGGTAAATTATAAATAAATCCATTTACAACATGACCCGGAAGGCCGAAGCCAATAAATTCTATTTGATAGCTTTTATCAGCTAAATATTGTTTAACAGCCTCGCATACATCAACAAACAATGTTTCCTTTTTTGTTTCTACAACAAAGCTGTCAATTATTTTTTTATCATCTATTATTCCTATTTTAACTGTTGTACCACCAACATCTATACCTATTCTCATTTATTTAACACTCCCATAATAAAATTAAAGATATCTTGAACCTGATTGCTCTCGCTTTTTCCCATTACACATCTGTTGGCAAAATGCTCACAATTATTGCTTATCAGGTTGTATCCCATCTCACCTAAGTGATCCTTTGCATACGCAATTATTTCATCAGGTCTTTTTTTAGATTGTAGCTCCTCTTCAGTATATTCTCTAACCTCTAATAATCCACCATTTAAGAATTTTTCTAATGTTGTTACACAAACAATTGCGTTTTCCTCGCTGATTTCAGAGCCCTCTGGAGCTGCAAAATGATAGATACAATTATCATTTGCGTATATTCCATGATGATAATAAAGCCCTCTATGAACTCTAATATGATCTGCATATTCTGCATTTTTAATTTTCCACATAGTAACCACCCAAAATCATTATACACCTAATGTAATAAAAATTAAATACTTTTGGAAAAAATCACGCAAAAAAAGCTCAGATTACTGAGCTTCCTCTACTACATTTAATTGTAATTCCTTATATAGCTTTTCTACATTTTCCTTATGAATTTCATTAGGCTCTAAATGGTTAAGGCATAAATATTCGTTTCCCTTTTTAATAAGGGCTGTATAATAAACATTTTCACCTTGAATAGAAAATTCTACGATTTTACTCAAAGCCTCCTCAGTTACATCAACAAATATTTCTAGACCAACAAATTTAGTGCATTTTTCTAATTCCTTATTAGGCTTTTCATTTATTTCCTCTTCCGGCTCAAAATATGCTTTAATATCTGTAATTAAAGAAACCTTGTATGCAACCTTATTTTCTATTTTTAAATAGCTATCTCCATAAATTCTACTTCTTTTTTTGTATTTCTTTTGTAAAATTTCTTCAATTTCTATATCTGATATATAATTCTTTTGTGGGTAATTTACTAATTTAGGCTTATATTTAAACGTTCTTAACGATGTGTATTGAACTAATATTGTTAACGCAATAAAATCAATCGTTAAAAGAACTATTACTAGCTTATTTAAGCTTTCGTCTGTATATGCACAGGCAACTATTAATCCTATAGCTAATAGAAATAGAATACCTACTATTATCCATAGGGTTCTTGTTTTTATATTTTTAATCATCGCTTTGTATCATCAATAAACGCTAAATCAAAATAAATATTTTCACAGAACTTATCATATAGATTATAGAATTTAGGTACTGGCTTATAGAAATCCATTTGAACATTTTTGGGATTAAAAACACAGCCCTGTTGGAAGTTGTTTTTATCTGATGTACAGAATTTCTTACATTGAGAAATTGTAAATTCATTTGTATGCTGGAATAATACAAAAACGATTGAGTTTTTGTATTCTGTTAATTCGTTTTTCTCAAGTAATGGCTTTAATTTATCAATAGAATATTCGCTTATATCAAAGCCCTCTTCCTTATTAACTAATACATTTACAAAAACAGTATCCTTATATATTCTAGAGAAAACCTCAATGTTTTCTCCTTCCTTACCGATTAATTGCTTTTCGCCACTATATATTAATGCCCATCTAAAGTTATGGTATGGTTTGCAATCGTAATGATCTATAACACCCGGATTTTCCTTAACCTTTTCTTTTCTAGGGAATAATACATTTAAAATTTTCTTTCCTATATTTTGACTCATAAAAAACACCTTTCTACTCATTATAGGTATTATATCACGAAATAATCAAAAAATTATGGTTTTTTGTTCTTTAGTTGAAATTTTTTTATTATATTATAAAATATACTTATGGGGTGATAATGTGATTCCAAAATTTATTAATAAAAACTCTAATATTTATCTTGTAGCGCCATCATTTGGCTGTACGACATCTCCTTACAAGGAAAGATTAGAAGAATCTTTAAAAAACTTTAAAAAACTAGGCTACAATGTGGTATTAGGTGATAATGTCTATAAAAATGATGGCGTTGCCGGCAGTAACACGCCAGAGCTTAGAGCTAGAGAGTTTAACGAGACTTGGAAAAGCAATTGCGATGCGATTATGTCTGTTGGTGGTGGAGAAACAATGATTGAAACACTAGAATACATTGATTTTAATTATATAAAAAATAATCCAAAATGGTTTTCTGGTTATTCTGATAACACTAATCTTACATATACTATTACTACTATTTGTGATATAGAAACTATTTATGGCGTTCACGCGGCAAGCTTCTATAGCTATCCATTTAAATATGATTCATTAGATTTATGGAATATGCTTCATGGAGAAAAAGACTTTTCTGGATACAAAAGCTTTCAGCTTAATAAGAAGAATGATAATCCATTAGCCAAATATAATTTCGATAAAAGAACAAAAATTATTGCTAACAATTATACTAATCCTGTTGAAGGAAGAATTATTGGTGGATGTTTAGATTGCTTATCAACTATTTGTGGCACAAAATTTGATAATACTATGGAATATATAGAAAATCATAAGAATGAAGGAATTATCTTTTTCTTTGAAGCTTGCGAATTGAACTCTATTTCTGTTAGAAGAATATTAACTCAGCTTAAATATGCTGGTTGGTTTTCAAATGTAAAAATGTTTGTTATAGGTAGAAGCTTAAATTATTATGACAAATCATTTGGTGTAAGCATTAATGATTCTTATTTAGATATATTAAAAGAATTTAATGTGCCAATTATATTAGATGCACCTATTGGTCATTTAGGACCAACATTACCAATCCGCTGTGGCGGTTTAGCTACAGTAGAGGTTGTTAATAACAACATTAAAATTTCTTATAAATAGCGAGGTAACATTTATGAACGTAATGTCTTATTTATATAATTCATTTGTTAGGCTTTCGTCTTCTCCATCAAACAAATATGGCACTATTGTTTATTATATTGATTCTGAGGGATTTGTAAGACAATCGTCTTCTCCTTCTAACAAGTATGGTAATATCGTTTATTATATCGGATCGGATGGTTTTGTGAGACAGTCTTCATCACCTTCTAATAAATATGGAAATATCGTTTTCTACATTGACTCTGATAGATTTGTAAGACAGTCGTCTTCTCCTTCTAATAAATATGGCGCTATTCGTTATTATATCGATTCTGAAGGATTCGTAAGACAATCGTCTTCTCCATCAAACAAATACGGTACTATTGTTTATTATATTGATTAAATAATAAAGGCTCTGTTCGTTTTTGAACAGAGCCATTTTCTTATTTACTTTCCTAAACAGAATTTTGTGAATAACGCCGTTATAAGCTCCTCAGGATGTGTTTCTCCTGTTATTTCGCCTAAATAATCAAATGCTTCCTTGATATCTATCGCAATTAAATCAATATCCATCAGCATATCAATTGCATTTCGTGCTGATATTAATGATTTGTATGCCTTATTCATAAGGGATATTTGTCTATTGTTGTTTAAGTAGTTACCATTTAATTCATTAAATGTATTAATGCTTGTAATTTCTAATATCTTATCAGCTAAGGCTTCTAATCCATCCTTGTTTTTAGCTGATATGTAGATACATTCATCCATTTTCCATTTTGGATTTAAATCCTGCTTATTAGCAATAATAATTCTTTTTTTGTTTTTTGTTAATTCTAATAGCTTATGATCCTCTTCCTCTAATTCGTTAGATGAATCTAGAACTAATAAAACTAAATCGGCATCGCTAATTGCCTTTTGGCTTCTTTGAATACCTATGGCTTCAACATAATCTGTGCTTTCGTGGATACCTGCAGTATCTATTAAATGAAGAGTAACATTTCTAATATTTAATGTACCTTCAATCATATCTCTAGTTGTGCCTGCGATTGAAGAAACAATTGCCTTTTCCTCATCTAACAGCATATTAAGCAAGCTACTTTTACCTACATTAGGCTTACCTACTATTGCTGTTTTAATACCATGAATAGCTATTGTTGAAATTTCTGAATTTTTCAAGATTTGCTTCATATCTACAAGCATTTCTAGAACTATAGGCTTAAGATATTCATTAGTTACCTCAACTGCGTCTTCATATTCAGGATAGTCTATATTAACCTCTATTTTAGCTAATAAATCTAAAAGCTTATCTCTAAATTTCTTTATTAGCTTAGATGTAGAGCTTCGTAACGATTGATTAGATGAGCTTAATGCTAAGCTATTGCCTGCAGAAATTATATCCATAATAGCTTCAGCCTGAGTTAGATCTAATCTTTTATTTAAGAACGCCCTTTTTGAGAATTCTCCGTTTTCTGCCATTCTAAATCCATTTTGAAGCAATACCTGTAACACTCTATTAGTAACATAAATACCACCATGGCAATTAATTTCAACTGTGTTTTCTCCATCAAATGATTTAGGTCCTACAAATAGATTACAAACAACCTCATCTACAATTTCATCTCCATCCATTATATATCCATAATGAATAGTATGAGTTTTACATTTATTTAAATTTTTACCTTTGAATACATTATTTACCAAGCTTATCGCATCAGGACCACTACATCTAATTATAGATATTGCCCCTACCCCATACGCAGATGCGATTGCGCAAATATTATCTACCATAATACCACTTCTCCTCGGTGATATTATACATAATATTTATGATAATTTCAATTAATGCTTTTTCTTATAAGCAACTATACTTAAAACAGAAATACAACAAATCATTGTAAATGTTATTCCTATTATTATATATAAGGAATAATTAATGTTCTTATTAGGAATTGTTGGCTTATCATAGCTAATATTAGAGTCCTCAGCAATACATATTGTATTTTTTATTTCCTCACCTGTTGGAAGCTTTATTAATAGCTCATATTCTCCAACCGGATCAGAATCTTCAAAATATAATGATGTTAATACTATATTGTCTGTTGAGGCTATTTGTCCTGTAAGCTTTAAAATATTTAAAATATCCTCTCTTGTATATTTCTCATTTGATGCAAGTATTAGTGTATATGTATCAAATGATATTACAGGATAATCATTATCAACAACAAATATTGTAACTATAACAGATGTACTATTTCCTGTTTTATCGCTAACAATTACCTCATATTTATATTCTCCTAGTGTAGAATGATTTTCGTTATAATTATCTAAATCTATGAATTTACAATAATTAATATCTAATATACCATCTATGGTATCTTTAATTGTTAAAGCATTAAATATATCCTCATCTGTTATTTTATTATAAGGATGCGTAATTTTTATATCCTGCTTACAAACAATAGGCGCTACATCATCAATAACATTTATTTTACCTGTTTTAATAGCTTCATTATCGTATTCGTCTGTTGCGATAACTGTATATTCATATTGCCATGGAACGTTATAATTATCAAAATACTCTTCACAAATTAAAGAGAATTCATATGTGTGCGAATCATTAATAGTAATATAATTATATATTGCATCCTCTGTTAGCTTTTTCGTATAGCTTACTGTAATATCTGATGCCTCTATCTGTGGTGCGCTAGCATCCACAACTAAAACACAACAATCTTGATAAATTGTGTTACCGCTAGTATCGCTAGCTATAACTCTGAAATTATAGCTACCTACATCTATTTTTCCATCTACTGGCTCATATTCGTTGTATATAACCTCATAATTCGAAATTGTCCCTTCCGTTTCGTCAGTTATTTTAATTGTACTTAGCAAGTCATTAAATGGTATAGGATTAGAATATTCAACAATAAAATTAACTATTTTTCCATTATAATATTCATTTCTTTTATACATAATAGAATATAGGCATGAATACAAATCCTGATATAAGAATTTAATGTTGTCTTCGGTACATTCCTCATGATATTCTATATTTATTATATTAACTATTGGTTCATCATATATACAGCTTTTTATATCAGCTGATATTGTATCATTTAAATTTAATGTTATATTTTCATAGAATTCAACATCATCCTGTCTTATATAAATTTCATATATTGTATCTAAGAAATATGATATTGTACAATATATGCTTTTATCATGTGACATATATATCGATATATAGAGATCTCCAGTATAGCGTTCTCCAGAATATGCCTCCATTTCTATATGCATATTGGCTTCTAGCTCTAATTCATCAACATAATTATAGGCTAACATAGCACTATTATAGAATTTTGAATTTAATACATCCTCCTTTGTATTAAGTCCTCTAATTACATTTCCGCATTCGCCTGTAGTAATTGGGCTTGCAGAAATATAGTCCTTTGGATTATCTGGCATTATTTGTGCAGAAATTTTAGCAAAGCCAAAAAAGCTTAATAAAATTAAGCTAAGGGTTATAATTATTTTCTTCATATTTTTTCCTCCTTTTTTCCCTTCATATATAATAATAGACAAAAAAAGAAAAAATTTTTTGAGAAATATTAATTTTTATTTAGAAAATAAAAAATGATTGCCATTTTGACAATCATTTTGTGCTTTAAATGTTCTTTTTCTCTTCTGATACGAATTCATATAATGATGTAGCATCAGCCTTTTTTACATTTTGTTCTAAGGAAGAAACTTTAACATTAACAATCTTATTACCAAATTCAATAGTAATAATATCGCCTATTTTTAATTCCTTAGATGGCTTTGCGACATTTCCATTAACTAAAATTCTTTCAGCCTCAGCAACCTCTTTTGCAAGAGTGCGTCTCTTAATTAATCTTGAAACCTTTAAATATTTATCTAATCTCATAATTAACTTACTGTTGTTTCGTCAGTGCTTTCTGAAGCTTCTGTAGTTTCTTCAGCTACTGTTGGATTAATTTTTTCTTCATACCAAGAAAGCTTACCTGTTTTTTCAATTTCTTCAATGTCTGATTTATTAAGAGTTTCAACCTTTAAAAGATAGTCTGCGATAGTGTTTAATAGCTCCATATTTTCAGTAATACATTTCTTAGCTATTTCATAGCACTCTTCGATAATTTTACGAACTTCCTTATCGATTTCATGAGCTACTTGGTCAGAGAAATTTCTTTCCTTTAGATAATCTCTACCTAAGAATACACTACCTTGTGGTTGTTCATATTGAACAGGCCCTAAGGATGACATACCATATTCAGTAACCATCTTTCTAGCAATTCTAGTTGCTTGTTGGAAGTCATTATGAGCTCCCGTTGTTACCTCATTAAATATAATATCCTCAGCAACTCTACCACCTAGGAATCCTACAATAGTATCTAATAGCTCAGTTTTTGTATTATAATATGTTTCTTCCTTTGGCATCATTAGGTTATATCCACCTGCTTGACCACGAGGAACAATTGTTATTTTCTGAACTACACTTGCGTTTTCAAGTCTTAAACCGATTACGGCATGACCTGATTCATGAATAGCAACAAGCTTTCTTTCCTTTTCAGTATACTTTCTAGATTTCTTAGCAGGCCCCATCATAACTCTATCAATTGCCTCATCAATATCCTGAGTATTGATAACCTTACGATTTTCTCTAGCCGCTAAAAGTGCTGCTTCATTTAATAGATTTTCAATATCTGCACCACTAAATCCTGGTGTTCTTTGAGCGATTTCGCCTAATTTTACTTCTGGATCTAAATGCTTATTTCTAGCATGAACATTTAAGATTGCTTCTCTTCCTCTTACATCCGGATTACTGATTGTAATTTGTCTATCAAATCTTCCTGGACGTAATAACGCAGGGTCTAATACATCTGGTCTGTTTGTTGCAGCCATAATGATAATACCTGTATTTCCAGTAAATCCGTCCATTTCAACTAATAATTGGTTAAGTGTTTGCTCACGCTCATCATGTCCACCACCCATACCGGCTCCACGTTGACGACCTACTGCATCAATTTCATCAATAAAAATAATACATGGTGCATTTTCCTTAGCTGTCTTAAACATATCTCTAACACGAGATGCACCAACACCTACGAACATTTCAACGAAGTCAGAACCTGAAATAGAGAAGAATGGTACACCAGCCTCACCTGCTACTGCCTTTGCAAGTAATGTTTTACCTGTACCTGGAGGACCAAATAAAATTACGCCCTTAGGTACTCTTGCGCCAATTTCGTTATATTTGCGAGGATTCTTTAGGAAATCGATAATTTCCACTAATTCATCCTTTTCCTCATCGCATCCTGCAACATCCTTGAATGTTACTGTTTTACCACGAGAAAGCCTTGCTGTTGATTTTGCAAATTCCATTGCACCCCCAGCTCCACCTTGACCCTTCATTAAGCCTCTAAAAATAAAGAATAGTGGAATAAAGAAAATAAGATATGGTAAGAAAGAAATTAATAAGCTTAACCAAATATTATCCTCAATTGGACTAATTAATAAGGTAATCTTACTTCCTTCTACAGTAGTTCCATTCATAATGCTTGATAACTGACTATCAGAAACATACATAATGAAGCTTACTTCCTTACTATTTTCTATATATTCACCTGAAATTCTATAGATTAAATAATTTTCACCACCAACAGGTGAAGCAACTAATTCACCAGCTATAGAACCCATCTCAATTCTTTCTGAGAATTCTTGATATGTTATATTATCGGGCTCTGATTTTGTAAGACCATTAATAAGAATTCCAATAGCGGCAATTGCAACAATAACAACTAACACAAAAATAAAATCAAATCTCTTTTTGGGTTGGTTTGCTTGATTCTTATTTTTATTTTCTTGCATAAAATCCCTCCTTAGCTTTTATAAATTTCTTCTTTTAATACTCCAACATATGGTAGATTTCTATATTGCTCATTATAATCTAATCCGTATCCTACAACGAATTCGTTTGGAACGATACCTCCAATATAATCAGCATTAATTTCATTAACTCTGCCCTCTGGCTTATCTAAGAATACACAAATTTTAATAGAATTTGCTCCATGCTCTAAGAATAATTTAATAACAGACTTTAATGTTCTACCTGAATCTAGGATATCCTCAACTAAAATTACATCTCTACCCATAACCTTTGGAATGTCACCTCTAATGTTAACAATTCCTGTAGATTCAACACCATGATAAGAGCTTACCTTTAAGAACTCTTGAGTCATTGGGATTGTAATTTGTCTAGATAAATCCGCCATAAATGGAATTGATCCCTTTAATAAGCCAATAAGCATAGGATTCTTTCCTTTGTAATCTTCGCTAATTTGCTTACCTAATCTTGCATTAATTTCTTTAATGTCTTCTTCGCTAAAAACAACCTTTTCAATATCATTAAACATACTATCTCTCCTTACAAACTAAATAAATTTTTCCATTTTCCTTTTGTTCATATACGTTTTTAGATTTTATATAATCAAATACCCATAAAATATTATTATCATTATCTGTAATAATTGGGACATTTACTCTGTCCTCCTTAGGTACCTTTTTATCAATAAACACTCTATTAATCTTTTTTCTACCTACTAGTGTTTCGATAAAATCTCCTTCCCTTACTGCCCTGACAATAAGCGGAAATCGAATATCATTATAACACAACTTAATATACTTTTCATTATTTTTCGGTATAGAATTTGAAAAATATATATGATATTTATCATTATATATTGCGTCGTTGTCTAAATTTACACAAACTTCCTCTGGAATTTGATTAACCTCTGTTTTAATATACGCTAAATCATAGCTTTTAATCAATCTACACCCTGATAGGTCAATTGATTTAGAGCCATTTTCATCACTTAAAAATTCAACAGCATTATTTATTATATCGTAATTTTTGTTGACATTATTTCTTTCAAATAATAACGAAATAATATCCTTTTTTAATGCGATATCTAATCCATTAAATGTTTTTAACTCTATAATATTATTGGTTTTCTTTAAGTAATCTATACTTTGATTTCGAATATAGCTAAATGCTTCCTTAAGCTGAATAGAATATTCAAATACCTTTTCATATACTGCCTCTGACTCCTGCTTTAAAAGGGGCACAACATTGTGACGTAATCTATTTCTTAAATAAATATCCTCTTCATTAGATGAATCTTCAAAATATTCAATTGAATTTTTATTTAAATATTCATAGATTTGTGCTTTAGATACACAAAGAAGCGGTCTAATAATCTTATAGCTTCCATCATCATTGCATACTGAAATTCCGCCATAGCCATAAAGATTCGATCCTTCAAGAAGCTTCATTAAAATTGTTTCTAATTGGTCATCTAAATGATGAGCTGTCGCAATTATATTTGTGTTATATTTTTTACATACCTCTTTAAAGAAGCTATATCTTGCGTGATGAGAATCATTATGAAAATTATCGTTGCCATCATGATAATATTCTAGAAGCTCAAAAGGAATTTCTAGCTTCTTAGTAGCGTCCTCCATAGCTCTTTGTTCTAGCTTAGACTCTATTCTTTTATGATGATTAACATGAGCTAACACTATTTTATAGCCTAAATTATGTAAAATATTTAATAAGGCAACAGAATCAGCACCGCCTGAAACAGCACATACTATTGGCTTATCAATAGCTATTAAGTTTTCTTTTATAAATCTTTTTACTAGCTGTTCCACAGTCTCACATCCTAACATTTTCATATTATACATTATTTTATATTGAATATTCAATAAGCAAATAATGTGAAATAATGTAAATTATATATTAATTTATTAATATAATCTTACTTTTATTCTTCAAAAAAACCTAATATTAATGTATAATGTGGTGGGATGTGATATTATGACAGAATTACTAGCTCCTGCTGGAAATATGGAGGCACTTAAGGCCGCTATATCTAATGGCGCAAACGCAGTATATTTAGGTATGAACAAGTTTGGTGCTCGTGCATATGCAAATAATTTTGATTTTGAAGATTTAAAGCTTGCGATTGAATATGCTCACTTAAGAAATGTTAAGATATATGTTACAATGAATACTATTGTTTTCACTGACGAGCTTAAGGATGCTTATGAACAAATTGATAAGCTTTATTTAATCGGTGTAGATGGAATTATTGTTCAGGATTTAGCCTTATTATCATACATAGTTGACAACTATCCTTTATTAGAGGCACACATTTCAACACAAATGGGTGTAGATGATCTAGAGGGTACGCTTCTTTTTAAGGAATTAGGTGCTAAAAGAGTAGTTTTATCTAGAGAGGTTCCTATTGATAAAATTAAAGAAATTAAAGAAAAGGCTAAAATACCTTTAGAAATATTTGTTCATGGTGCACTATGTGTTTCTTATTCTGGAAACTGCTTAATGTCTGGTCTTATTGGATATAGAAGCGGAAATAGAGGTAGATGCGTAGGCTCTTGTCGTAAAAAATATGAGCTTATTGATGAAACAGGTAAGGTTATTTCTAACACCTATATTTTATCAATGAAGGATTTAAATACGATTGAAAATATCGAAAAATTAAAGGTTGCTGACTCTTTAAAAATTGAAGGACGTATGAAGGAGCCTGTATATGTTGCAAATGTTATTAAGCAATATAGAGACGCACTAGATAATGGCTATACTCCTTCATTACAATATAATCTTAAGAAAACATTTAATAGAACATATACAAAGGGCTATATTTTTGGAGAGGATAAGAAAAATATCACAAATGTTTCCAGACCAAATAATTTTGGTTACAAAATTGGTGTTATTACAGCTAAAAATAAGCTGGGATACGAAATTACATTAAATGATTCTTTAAATCAAAACGATTTAATTAGAATAGACAATGATGGATTTGATATTAACTTATCTGTATCTAAGCTTTATGATAAAAAGGATAATTTAATTTCTTCTTCAAAAGGTGTTTGTTATATAAAAATTAAGGAATCTGTTAAGATTGGTTCTATTGTTTATAAAACAAAGGATATTAATTATACTGATGAGCTTTTGAAATCTTATCCTAAGGAATTTGAAAGAATTCCTATTAGATTATCATTATATGGTGATCCTGGCTATCCTGTGTCTATCACTATAGATTGTGACGGAAATGAATATTATATCGAATCTGATTTTACACTTGATAAGGCTATTAATAGTCCTACAACAGAGGAAGGCTTCTTCAAGCAATTTAATAGATTAAATGATACTCCTTATATGCTTGAGGAGGTTGAATATTATTTAAATGATGTCTTTATTCCTGCAGGAAAAATTAATGATTTAAGAAGAAAAATCATTAATTATATCAACGAAAATAGACTTCTTCCGCGTGAGGAAATTGTGTTAAATCCTGAAGAATTTAAAGCAATTCCTTATGAATTAAGTGATCCTGATATCTCAGTTTATTGTAATACAGAGGAGCAATATTTAGCCGCAAAGGAGCTAGGAATTACTACTATTTATTACAAGGATAATGTTGTAAGAAGAAACGAAAATAATTATTCTAAAAAGACCGGTCCTCTTTTAGTTGGTGGCTATGGCGGATTATATAAATATAGAAAAACAAATGAGCTATCTACGGATTTTTCATTTAATGTTGTAAATTATAAATCTGTTTACTTATTACATAAGCAAGGCGTTAAAAAGGTATGCTTATCTTATGAAATGAATTCAAACCAAATTAATGATTTAGTTAATGAATATAAAGCTAAGGTTGGTTATTATCCTAATCTAGAAATGATTGTATATGGACGTGCTGATTTAATGTTTACTAAATATTGTCCGCTTAAGGCTAATAATCTTTGTGGGGAATGCAAGAAGCATCAATATACAATTAAAGAGGAATATGGAGAATTCCCTATCATTTCTCATCCGGATTGTACAACTACAATTATCAATGGTAAAATTTTAAATTTAATTGATGATTTAGAAACTATTGAGGGTATTAGTACATTTAGATTACAATTTACAATTGAATCTAAAGATGAGGTTATTAGAGTTATAAATATGTTTAAGGATAAATTAAAAAATAAAAATAAAACATCTTTATTCAATAAGGATACTGATACAAGAGCACATTTCAATAAGGAAATATTATAAAAATTAGGAGAGTTCACTGAACCCTCCTATTTCGTTTTAGTCTTAATTTTTATTGTATCTATTTGTAAATTGTCTAATAAATTTTCTTCTTCATTTGATGGATTTATTATAAATATTGTAGGCCCACTACCGCTAATATACGGCTTAAATCCCTTATTTATTAATAGATTATATATAGATTCTAATTCCTCATTAGCCTTTATTGCGGGAATAGTTAAATCATTAAATATATTATTAATTAATATCTCTTTATCATTGTTTTTTAATGATTTTAGTATTTCATCTATATTATTTTTTTTACTAATTCCTTCATATTTATATAAGGAATATACCTCTTTTGTTGATGTGCCCTTGTGTGGTTTTATTAAATATAAATTTATAGGGGATAGATTACATTCAACATTATTTATTATTTCTCCTCTATTTGTACATAAGGCACATTTTGTTTCAATAAAAAACGGAACGTCGCTACCAAGCGTTGAAGCTAAATCCTTTAATACCTCTATTGATGCGTTTAGATTATATAGCTTGTCTACTCCTTTTAGTACTGCGGCAGCATCACTGCTTCCACCAGCTAATCCTGCGGCAATAGGTATTCTTTTGTTTAGTGTGATTTTTACGCCTGATTTAATATTAAAATGATTTAATATTAGCTTTGCAGCCTTAACACATATGTTGTTTTCAATTTGATCATCAACAACATAAATATTATCATCATACTCGAAATATAACTCATCATATAAATCGATAGGTATCATAATATTATTTACCATATGATAGCCATCCTTCTTTTCCATAACCTCTAATGCTAGATTTATTTTAGCGTATGCAATTTCCTTTACCACAAACTCACCTCACAATCTATCTTATTAATAATCTCATTTTTCCATAGGTTTCTATTCCACCTATGGATTTGTTTTTTAATATAGAATAATCATTAACGCTTTTTATATCAATTACCTGATTAAATGGCGTTATTGCTGATAATATCGCAACTATTGCAGGGTCATAGGCCTCTATATTTTGTCTATCAATTGATGAAGCAAAATTAGCTCCAGAGGCTATAAG
Source organism: Anaeroplasma sp. (assembly GCA_045631605.1). Classification (GTDB taxonomy): domain Bacteria; phylum Bacillota_I; class Bacilli_A; order Acholeplasmatales; family Anaeroplasmataceae; genus Anaeroplasma. Next base: position 10,831 of record JAZQVB010000052.1, on the reverse strand, counting down.
CGCTTCAAAATTAGAACCGCATGCTCCTGCAAAAATACATATATCATCTAAAGAATAATATTCTCTTACCTTAATAATAGCCTTCATAAAGTTTATACTGTTTTTATAGTTTTTTAATTCTTTTATATCCTTTTTATTAAAGGAATCGTGACCTGTAATAACTACAATATTAGGTCTATATTTTTTTATTAATTCTATTATCTTCTGATTTATTTCACTTTCGTCAATTAATATGCCGTTGGCATATATATTAAGCTCCTTATATAGCTCCATACATTTATTTAAATATTCTATATCACTATCTAAATGTAGTATTTTACCCGTTATATGATTCATTTTTTCTTTATATTCCTCAACGATTATTCTTTTGCTTCTTAATGATTCCTCTTTTCTTTTTTCTAATTCATTAGAATCAATTAGAATTAAATCGTTGATATCACTATCAGCATATAAACGAACATAAACTCCTGACAAATCTGCAATATCATTATTTATCCTTGTTATTTTAAAAATAACATCACAATTATATGATTTTCTACCTACTAAATCTCCAACATTCAATATAATCACCATATAAACATATGTTAATTATTACTTATTGTTTACAATATAGTCACTTAATTTTATAAAATCTAAGATATCTAATTCCTCTGCGCGGGCTGTTGGCTTAATTTCGTTATCCTCTAGCATTTTTAAAATAAACTCCTTGCTGTACTTATTAGATAAATTATTTGTTAATGTCTTTCTTCTTTGACTGAAGCAATCTCTTATAAAATCAAAGAAATGATTTTCGTCTTGAGCGTTATATACCTTATTTTCATATAAATCTAGCTTAACAACCGCACTATCTACATTTGGGGCAGGTATAAATACTGTTCTTGGCACCTTTATAACCTTTGTAGCGTTAGCTCTATATTTTATAGCTATGCTTAATGCGTTATAATCCTTTGTTTTAGGCTTTCCACAAATTCTATCAGCAACCTCTAACTGCATCATCATAACGTATCTTGTTATTTTTGTAGTAGCTGTTAATAATCCTAAAATTATTGGAGTTGTAATGTAATATGGTAGGTTTGCAACTAAATATATTTTCTTATATTTATCCTCATATTCACTAATATCCTTATTAATATCAACCTCTAATATATCGTTATGTATAACAGTAAAGTTCTTATGTTCCTTTAAATTGTCTTTTAAAATAGGGATTAAATCTCCATCTATTTCATAACAAAGAACGTGTCCTGCAAGCTGACATAATCTTTCTGTTAGGCTTCCTAATCCTGGACCAATTTCTATAACTAGGGTTTCTGAATCAATTTCTGCAGAATTAACAATTGAGGATAATATGTTTTGATCTGTTAGGAAGTTTTGTCCAAACTTCTTTTTTGCGCTAAGATTATTATCATTTAATGTTTTATTAACAAATGATGTGTTTCCTATTTTACCTTGCATATTATCTCCTCCAATTTTTCCTTTGTTATTTGTAATAAATTTAATCTTTTTAAGAACGTTTTACAATTGGGCTTTCCAATGTTTAAATAATCAGAGATTTTATCTCTTAATATTGAACTATCCTTACTTCCATTAAGGCCTAATTCATATAAATCTATTATACCTATTGTATCTGGTAGATTTAATGGGGCATAAATATTTGAAAGAGCCTCCTCAATTGCTTCTTTCGAGGCGTGCTCAATTCCAACCTTTTTCTTATTATCACTAATACAATCCTTTTTTCTTAAAAAGGCATGCTTAGCCTCTGGAACTAAATTTTGAATTGTGGTTCTGATTTTTTCCCCAGGAGAATCTGGATCAGTAAATATTATAATTCCATAGCTTTCGCTTAATTTCTTTATTAATCCTAATGTTTCATTACTTATTTCGCTACCATTTGTAATTACACATTCGGCGTTAGGAAATACTGATTTTATTTTAATAACATCATGTGTTCCCTCAACAATTATTATATCTTCCATATAATACTCCATTTCAAAATTAAAAACTCTTTCCTATATAATAGTCAGAGTTTTTTATTATTTAATCTTCAAAATAATATATTCTATCTACTGTTTTACTGCTTGATGTTGCTAGGCTTTTAACGACTCTAGAATATTGATCTAATGATTTAATTCTTCCATCTGGAAGTAGCACCTTTATATCATTAATATCACTTTTCTTGCTATGTAAATATGCAACCGCAGATACAGAAGCCTTAATATAATAATATTTATTTTCCTCATTATTATATTTTTCCTCAAGCTGTTTTAAAAATTCCTCAGATGGCTCGTTTGCTAAATCAACAAACGAGAATAGGTGTCTATTTTCAAATGCATTTGCTAATTTATTTAATACTGGATCCTCAGATTTTGTAAATTGCTTAATAAATCCATTAACATATGCATCATCAATTTCAATATATGATTGAATATCATCATTATTATTTAAAACCTTTAGGAATGCATCAACAGAGCCTTCTACCTTAATTCCAGCCTTAGCTAAATCCTTAACTCTTGAATAAATTCCCTCAAGTAAGCATTCATATGCTCTAGAAATTGGATGATAATATACTTGGAAATACATGTGATATCTACTCATTAAATATGATTCTATTGAGTGAATGCCGCTTGCTCTTACGCATAGTTTTCTATTAACTATTTTCATGCTTCTTAAAATTCTTAAATAATCAATATAGCCATATTCGGCGCCTGTAAAATAGGCATCTCTTGATAAATAGTCCATTCTATCAACATCTAGCTGTGATGATATTAAAGATTCTATTAACGGGAATTTTGAGCTATGAGAAATAACTGACGCAACATCCTCAGCTAATGTTTCAGATATTGAAAGAACCTTATTAACTGTAGTTGATTTATCTAAAATGATCTTAACCGTCATTTCCTCATGATCTGCCTCCATTGTGTGCTCAAATGCATGAGAATACGGACCATGTCCTATGTCATGTAATAATGCAGAGCATAAAAATACAAGCTTTTCATATTCTGTTATTTCATCCATTCCCTCAACATTTTGACAAACCAAATTAGCCATTTGATATGCGCCTAAAGAATGAGTAAATCTAGAGTGCTCGGCTGTTTGGAACACCATACAAACACCGCTTAGTTGTCTAATTCTTCTAAGCCTTTGCACCTCTTTAGAATCTATTAAATCACTAATAATTTTATAATCAACAGAGATATATCCATATAAAGGATCACTAAATACTTTAGTTCTATCTAATTTTGTAAACAAATTTATCAGTCCTTTCTGTAAATATTTACAATATAATTGTATCATAAATGAAACTATTTTCAACTTTACATATTTAATTAAATAAAATATAATTGTATCGTTTCAAGGAGGTTTTCATATGAATTTTCAAAAAATATTTTTATGTGGATGCTTAAGCATTGTTTTCTTAATTTCTGCTTGTACTACACCAAAAGAGACGGCAACCAATAACCCTACAACAGGCGTTGTGGAACCGACAACTGTTCCATCAACTAATACTCCTACAACTGATATAGAGGAGCCGACAACTGTTTTAAGCACAACTACACCTAATACTAACACCAAGCCTTCTACAACAGTTGAACCAACTGTTACGTTGGCTAAATATAGCGTTTATTTCGTTGTTAATGGTGAAATTTACAATGAATTTGCTGTAGAGGCTGGCAGTTTCGTTGAATTGCCAACTGATCCTTATGTAGATAATTATACCTTTGTTGGTTGGTTTACTAATAAAGATTATTTAACCTTATTTGATACGACAACACCAATTACTTCCCAAATGACATTATATGCGAAGTTTGAAGAAATTAAGGTAGAAGATTTAAAAATCGAATTTACTAAAGCGTATGGATATAACGAGGGAATGGCTATAGAATTTAAAACTATTGGCAACTTATTTAGTACGTCAAATTATACAATTACATATAAACCTTCTTCAAGTTCAACATATTTACCTATCGACAAAGAACTAATAAGATTTGATAATCGAACAATTAGATGTGATGTTTTAGGCCTTGTTGCAGGCAGTTATAAATTTAAAGTAGAGTCTAAAATAAATAATTTAATACTTTCTGCAGAAACCGATGAATTAGTTGTTACAAAGTTTGACCGTTCGGGATATGCTCATTTTAATACATCTACTGGTGTTGGTGCTTATAACAATGATGGCACACTAAAAAATAACGCTATTGTTGTTTATGTTTCTGAAACTAACAAAAATACAGTTACTGCAACAATTAATGGTAAATCGTATACTGGTATTGTTTCTATTTTACAAGCTCAAAGATATTCTGACGTTCCTCTTGTTGTACGAATTATTGGTACTGTTGGTGCCGCAACGTGGAACAGAATAGAATATAATGGCGATCCTTTAGCTAAACAAGCAATAAAAGATAAAAACGGAAACGTTATAAAGTCATCATTAAATGAATCAGATATTATAAGTAAGGGCGTTAATACTCTTAACGAATCTGTTTATTCTAAATTAAATAATCTTACAAACAAATTAAAATATTCTTCATCTGAATATGATTCTTATTGGAATATGTGTGACATTTCTAATGCGAAAAATGTAACACTTGAGGGTGTTGGTCCTAACGCGATGATTTTCCAATGGGGATTTACTTGGAAAAATTGTTCATATATAGAGGTAAGAAATTTAATATTTGATGATTATACTGAGGATGCTTGCTCGTTTGAAGGAAGCGAAACTAGCGTTTCTTCTATTTCATCATTTAAAACAGGTAACATTTGGATCCATCATAATACTTTTAACGAGGGAATTAATTATTGGGATGTTACTGGCGAGCAAGATAAGCACGAGGGCGACGGGGCGACAGATTTAAAAGGTAATAAAAATCTAACTATTTCATATAATCATTATTATAAAAATCACAAAACCGGTTTAGTCGGTGGCGACGATTCAGTTACAACAGCTAATGTGACTTTCCATCATAATTTTTATGATCAATGCTCATCTAGATTACCTTTAGGTAGACAAGCAAATATGCATATGTATAACAATTATTACTATAAATCAAGCGGAACAAATATGTCTATCCGTGCTAACGCATACGCATTTATTGAAAATTCAGTATTTGAAGACTGTAAAAATACAATAGATATTCAATCTGGCGGAGCTGTTAAGCTTTGGAATTGCTTAACAATAAATAGCAATAACGTTAGAGGCACTGTTGTGTCAGCTAGAGATCAAATCGTTACAAATTCAAATGTGTTTTGTAATGATTTTGATACAAATTCAACTCAATTTTATTATGATTCTGTAAATAAAAAATCTAATGTAGAAATTATGACAAATGTAGAGGATGTAGCTGCTTTTGTTAAAAATACTGCTGGATCGTTAGCCGGTTCTTTTAGTGGAGTTAACAATGATAGCTCTTCTCAAAATCCTGAGCCACCAGCTACACCTAGTGAGCCAGAGCAAACTACTACTCCATCTGCTTCAACTACACCTTCTACATCCACTCCTATAACTCCTGGAGATATTAATAGCTCTTATGTTATTAATTTTAATTCTTTATCTGCCGGAGCAGTTTCATCTAATATAAATGAAAGCTTATATTATATTACTGCAACATCTACAAAAAATATAACAGTTTATGAATGTAATGAAACTATTAATGGACAATCAGTTACTAAGCTTGTAAATGTTGGTGGAGCTGATGGCGATGATTATAGAAGAATATATTTTTCTACAGCTAAAGCAGCACAAATAACTATATATTATAGAAGTGGCTCAACAGGAAGAACACCTGAATTATGCTTATCCACTGGTGAACAAATTGAAAAAGCATCTGCAACAACAGGATCTATTCAAAGCTATACATTTAATACGGTTGAGGCCGGAAATTATTTCATTTCTTCAACGAATTCAAGCATTGATTTCTATTTAATTTCTATACAATATTAATATTTAAAGCACTATAACCAAAATTAGATATAGTGCTTTTTTCTTTACTAAATATTGTTTGTATGCTATACTATTTTTTGTAAAAAACGTTTTCTAAAGGAGGAAAATTATGAAAATTAAAAAGATTAGCTCTTTAATTTTATTAGGGTTACTTTTAGGTGTTACTGCATGTGGCGGCTCTGAAAATCCAACTACAGCCCCTACTACAGCGCCTTCTACGGCACCAACTGAGACACCTACAACTACAGCTCCGCTTGTAGATACAGCATATTTTTATGATGGTGATAATTTATATACAAGTGTAGAGCTTCAAAATGGATTAATTTCTAAGCCTACGGATCCTGTTAAGGATGGTTATTCTTTTGAAGGATGGTTTACTGAGGCTGATTTAAATGAATTCTCTGAATTTGATTTTGCTGAGGCGGTAAATGGAAACATAAATTTATATGCCAAATTTAATAAGTGCTATAAAATTTCTTTTGTTACAAATCAATCTTCTGTAACGGTTGATAGCATAAATGCTTCAACTATTGGTTCTTTGCCTACACCAAAGTGTACTGGTTATACTTTCTTAGGATGGTTTACAGATACTTTATGCTATAACCAATTAAATAGAGGTACAGAATTAACTAGCGATATTACTTTATACGCAAGATGGGAAGAAGCTCCTGAATTAGGCTATGAGCTTGCTGAAGCTAATTTAGATATTTCTAATGCATTATCTGTTGGAGTTGATGGCGATAACGATATTTTTAAAAACGGATTTAAAATTGTTAAATCTACCGAGGTATCCGAAAGAAGCGCATCATGGACAGATGGTACTAATTCATTATCGTTCTCAAAGGTGATTAGAATTGGTGATAACAATACCGGAATTCAATTTACAATTCAAGGTGATGCGGTAGTTGAAATTTTTGCACAAAACGGCTCTTCTGGCTCTGCCGATAAGGATGTAATGTTAAAAAATCTAAGTGGTGGAAAATCAAAGACTGTAAAAATTTCTGGTTCTTCAGCTGTTGGTAATTATCCTGCTGGAAATCCTGTATGTAAGATTGTTGAAAAGCTTGATGCTGGTACATATCATATTAATAGAAATACTGGTACATTGTTTATTTATTATGTACGAGTAACCTCTACATTAGAGCGTGCAGCTGAAACAGGCTTCGAAATTACAAACACTGGTAATGTTGAAATTTTTGAAGGACAAAAATATAAGCCTACAAACCTAATCGTAAGCAATTGCTATGCAAATGGTAGAACAAGCGAATTGGCTAGCGATAATGCTAATTTATCTATAGATTATTCTGCCGTTAAGAAAACTGCAGGTGTATATCCTGTAACAGTTAAATATAAAAATTATGAGGCTCAAACATTTAATGTTTATGTTTACAGTGTAGATGAAATTAATTTGTATTTTAATAGAACATTTAAATCTTCTCAAAATTCATATGTAGATAACGGCCGTTATATTACCGGGTTAACTAAGGAAATTTATGCAATTAACCAAGAGTTTGATCCAAGCTATTTAACAGTTAAGATTATTACTTCTCATCCAGAAGATAATTCTCAAAAAGAATTTAAGCTTACTGGCGGTTATACTATTGATTCTTCTCAATTTGATTCAACAAAGGCTGGTAAATACGAAATTAATATCGGTTTATCTTTTAAAGAAGGGATTACTAATTCATTTATAGTTGAGGTTGTTGATACTCCAATTTCAATGGTAAATGGAGTTGCTCAAGTTTGTGTAGACAAATCATACAATGGACAAAATGCTGCAATAGTAGATGGATATAATATGTTCTCTACTATTCAAAATGCATTAGAATTCATTGAAAATTGCAACTTAGATGCCAACATTCAAAAGTTATTAAAAATTAGTGCTGGTTATTATAACGAAAAATTAGAAATTGTTACTCCTAATTTAACAATTGTTGGTGCTGGTTCTTGTATCGCTACACACGAAGAGGATGATAATTATGATGCAGCAGCATATAATGCAGCTACAATTATTGAATACGATGCGTTATATGGTATTGCTGATGTAACTGGCTTTGTTCATACAACAGATTCAACTCCTACAATTTCAGTAAGAGATACTGCAATAAATTGTACTATGAAGAATTTAACTTTATCTAACTATTGGAATTGTCAAGAAATTTTCGATAAGGATTTAGGCGAAAAATATTCTGAGCATAGAGCTTTAGCTTTATTAGTTCAATCTGATAAATTTATTATGGATAACTGTTCGTTGTTAGGCTACCAAGATACTCTTGAGCTATTTACAGGTAGACAATATATTTCAAATACATATATTGCCGGTATTACAGACTTCATTTTTGGTACAAATAATACTACTTATTTCTATCAATGTGAAATTCGCTCAATCGGTGGTAAGAATGGTTATATTACTGCATTTAAGGGTTTAAATAAGAATATTGGTACAGATGATATCAAGTATGGCGCAATCTTTGACGCTTGTAATTTCACTTGTGATAGTGATGTTGCTGCTGAAGGTACTGCAATTGGTAGAACATGGGGTGAGGCGGCCGCCGTTATGGTTATGAATTCAAATTTAGGCAACCATATTAGTAAATCAGCAACTGTTTCTCCAAGATATGTTTCTATGAACTGCTCAGTAACTATCCCTTCTGTTCAATTCACAGAATATAACAATACCGGTGCTGGTGCAATCACAGAAGCAATCGACGGATGTAGGATTCTTACTGAAGCAGAGGCTTCAAAATATAATGACTTTAGCGTTATTTTTGGTTCAACTAACGGAAATGTTACATATCCTGATAGCTGGAGTCCTCAATTAAATTAATTTTTGTAAAGGTGGTTTGAAAAAACCATCTTTTTTCTTTCCATATAATTAAAATTATATGTATACGCTTTACATCCTTTTTTTTCTGTGCTATAATGAACATATATATGCTGTGAACGTTTTCAATAAATGTTTTCAGCAAAAAATTCGAAAGAAAGAGGAAAAAAAATATGAAAAAGAAATTATTATTAGGTTCTATTTTAGCTGCTGCTGTAGTTACTTTAGCTGCATGTGGCAACAATCCTGAACCTACAAAGGCGCCTACTACTGCGCCTACAGAAGCTCCTACGTCAGCTCCTACTACTGCGCCTACAGAAGCTCCTACTACAGTAGCACCTCAAGTTATTGGTGTTATGATTGCAAACACAAGTACTCAAAAGAAAACTTTCGTTATTGGCGAAGAATTCTCTTATGAAGGCTTAAAGGTAAATGCTATTTATGATAATGATGATATCCTTCCTGTTACAGATTTCGTTGTAACTGTTAAGAATTCTGAGGGTGTTGCATTAGAAGGTAATACATTTACAGTTGCTGGTGAATATACAGTTACAGTTGCTGTTGGTGAAGCAACAAAGACTTATACTGTTACAGTTCAAAAAGAACAATATGTATTCCAAAAGATTTATCCAACTGACGCAATGGGTGATAATTTAGTTAATACAACTTATACTGCTGATCCTGTTACTGTTATTCAAAACGACGAAGTTAATATCACTATTGAAGGTGCTAGCTCTAAACTTCAAGTTACAGACAGCTCTAACAATTCTGTAGCTCATGCTCACAATGGTGTAATTTATAACACTCGTTTACAAGTTAACACTTCTTCTAAATCAGCTCTTAAGGTTACTGCTGTTAGATCTGGTAAGTTAACTTTATTAGGTAGCGGTCAAGTTGAAGGTCAAGATAGAGCATTCGTTTTAACTGATCCTGAAGGAAACGCATACCAATCAGTTCTTCAAATGACTACTGATGAAACATTATCAGTAAATACATTTGATATTGAAGCTGGTGTTACTTATACAATTTGTTCTTCTTATAACGGTATCAATATTTACGGTTTCGTATTCGACTTCTCTGTTGACGCAGATACAGTTGTTGATAACGTAGATATGGCTATTGAAGGTTATAATGTTGAATTTGCAACTACTGGCGATAACCAATTAGATTGTGCATCTCCTGCTGGTTTAGTTGTTAAGTCAATTAATAACTATGGTGTTCCAACAGTTGTTGACGCTGCTAACTACACTGTTACAGTAACAGCTAAGGATTCTACTGAAGCTTTAACTGCTATTACAACTCCAGGTACATATACAGTTACAGTTGCTTTAAATGGTACTGAATTAACTGCATCTTATGATGTTACAGTTACTAACCCTAACGCTACAATTACTGACGTTGTTATTACAACATCTGATGCAACTGACAAATTATTCTATGGTTCTGATGTTTATACAGCTGAAGGCTTAACTGTTGTTGCTACAGATAGCGATAACTTATCTAAGACATTAGTTGCTGGTGAATATACAGTTGAATTATTCTTAAACGGCGCTAAGGTTGATGCATTCTCTGTTTCAACAAGCGATACTAATGAATATACAGTTGTTGTTACATATAGTGGTGTTTCTGATTCTTATGTAGTTTCTTACTATGCTGAAAAGGAAACTGTAATCAACGTTGAAGATATGGCTACTAAGATTGCTACAGGTGCTACTTTATATACAAATAAAGCATTCGTTAATACAATTTATGATGATAACTCTGCTGTTAAGTTAGACACAGTTGTTACAATGACATTATATTCTGATGCTGAATTAACTGCTGAAATTACTGACGTTGCTGCTGCATTTGCTCAAGATGGTACAGCTTACGCTAAGTTCGTTGCTGAAGGTTGCGAAACTGTTGTATTAACATTAACTGTTGCAACTGTTTCAACTGAAGAATTCTTTGCAGAAAGCCTTGCTGGTGGTACTGGTATCGATAAGAGCAAAGTTATTTACGAAGGTACAGCATTCACAATTACTAACGGTGCTGGTGGTAAGACTGAGCCTGTTCAATGTGCTTTCCCTGCT
>JAZQVB010000051.1:0-1706 GCA_045631605.1 Anaeroplasma sp. | reverse complement strand
AATATTAAATTTATCAAATAGCTTAACACAAGGATTATACAACAGTAGTGTAGATATAAAGCTTGATAAGGCTAAAATGATTTCCCATGGTATATCAGCAATTAAATATGCAATAACATCTACCTCTGTTATTATTACATTAGGTATTATATAAACCCAAGAATATATTAAGGCAAATAATATTGATATAAATGCTAGTACTATATTTGAATTAATTTTCTTGAATGCCGTAGATATTAATAAAGGAATCATCATCCAACCTAAAAACATAAATGGAACATATATAATATTAAATGATCCCATTACTAAATTATCTAATAATACATGAATTAATATTATTAATGATGTTTTAGTAAACCCTAATTTTTTAGAGAATAATATTAATAGAAATACAGTCAATTGCGCATTAGGGATAAAGCTTAATATCATTTCTTGAACAGATAATATTGCCGTTAATAATGCGATTAGGGCTATATCATATACTGTAATTTTCTTATTCATAAATAAATACCGTGTAAATTAATGATATTTTTGTACCATCCTTAAATTCAATTTGGTTTATTCCAACTAAGCTTGTTTCATCATCAACATAAATTGATATGAAGCTACCCCAATCTGATGGAGTTACATAATCCTCGATACTCATTAACATACCGTTATCGTATGTAACATTGGAGAAATTATCCTCTATTAATTTTACAAGAGTATCTCCTTTTTTATAGTCAATCTCCTTTGACTTTATTACTGTTTCACCATCAAAATCAATAATTTCAACAGTGATTGTACCATTACCATTTGATTGGTAATGGTTAGTCGCATATATTATAACTGGTATAAAAGCTAAAACTGCTACAACAGCTAAAATAATTGTGACAAACTTCTTTTTGTCTTTCATTGTTTATTCACTAATTCAGTTATATAAAATCGTCGACCAGCAATTTATATAAGAGATTAGTATCTCCTTAAATTTATATTATGGCAAGTCTCCTGGCTTTGTTTCTACCTCAATCACCCTTCTCAGTACTACCAATGGATATGTGATTTCGTCTACATTACAGTTGCTGGGACAGCTCAGGCCTTGAACCTGATTCCTTATTAAATCCTCGCGGATACCATTGTATTTATTATATAAAAATAAAAGATTAATTTCAAACAATTAATCTTTAAATTTATTTTTTAATTCTAATTCAATTATAATAATGTCTACTATCAAAGTAATCATTTGTATACAAATTACAATTAAGCTTAAACCACCTAAACAATCATCATTTTCGTTATAAAACGGAATATGTATAGCTGTGTACGGAATTAATGTTAATACACCCGTCATAAGCATAAGCTTACCCATATATTTTTGAGCATAATTCCATACTTCTATATTTTTCATTGAGCGTGCTGTACGATATCCTATAAAGCTATTAATCTTTTTAGGCGGATTAAATTTCATTAATATACCTATAATTATCATTAATAGTGGTAATAAAATATCACAAGCTAATATAAACCACCAAAACATATTATTCATCACCTTTATATGTTAAAGCATAATAATTATCCTTATTAGCTAAATAGTATTTACTAATATCATATTTCTTTAATATTTTTTTCGCTATTTTTTTAACATTATCATTTGAAATATTAAAAGCTACATTAAAATCAAATCTTAATGTATAATCCTTTTCTAGATTTTTTTTAAGCGCTTCATA
>JAZQVB010000050.1:0-9320 GCA_045631605.1 Anaeroplasma sp. | reverse complement strand
TAATTAGCTGAAATGATAGTAGAATCCTTTTCAATTAAATCATTATTTATAAATTCAAAATATTCGTCTAATAATGTATTCAATTCATTACTTTTATAAAAATAAATTTTAGATGAGTTAAATGGCTTAAGAGATAATTCTACTTTTGAATCATGCATATAATTATCTTTAAAAATCAAGTATTCTTTTAGCTCTTGTTTTTTTAATAAGATATTATATTTTCTATTCATTCTCAAATCTTCATTATTAAAAAAATGATCACTTGATATAGCTTTTATTAAAATATCCTCATACATACACACTTCAATCACCATCCTTTACATCTATATTGTAAACCAGTTCGTAAACCAAGTCAAGTCAAAGTTGTAAACCAGTTCGTAAACCTATTTTTTAATTGTTATAACTGGGCGTATTATCATTTTAGAGCTTGTTGGTAATCCAACATCATTTATAGCGCCATCTGATAATACGAATACTGGTCTTTTTTCCTCTTCATTAATAGTTAATGTCCAATAAAATGAACCATTATCCTTGAATATGTAGGCACCACTATCCTTAGCGTATTTTGTTGGTATACAGGCTCTATCAGGTCTATCATCGAAATAATCAATTATTTCCCTATGTGATAATATTCTTATATCACCTAGGATTTGTGCTTGTTCATCTTTTGTGAAGGCAGAATTTATAAAATCATTGTTTAGCCATGATTTTAATGTTGATGAATTAAAATCAGCATTACCATTTAGATCAAATGGTTGGAAATCTAATCCATATTGGCTAACTGCTAATATTTTTTCATTATCCTCTTCTAATACTCTAAATGAAATTGGTTCTAATTCATCAGTATTTTGATAATATGAGCCAAATTCAATATATTTTACATTAGTTATAAAATCATCAGTAGCTCCAGATAAATTAATCCACATGGCAGGTCTTATTCCTATCCATTCTCTAGATATACTACTGCCATGAATTTCTCCATCTAAGCCAACATACGCTTTAGCACCTACAATAGAAGCTACTGAGCGTGACCACCAGTATGCTTCTTCATTATCTAATCTAGGTGATGCTGATGCCTTTCTGTCCTCTGAATTAGGGAAATATTCATATATTTCTTCATTACTTAAAATGAATATTTTATCGTATGTAGCTAATCCACCATTAGCGTTTGTATATTCATTGTCTAGGTTTTTATTTTTTACTGTTTGAATTAATTTATTTTCTTCAGGAGTAAATGATATTTCAATGAATTCATTATTTAACCAGGCTCTTAACGTTGAATCAGCCCATGTTATTGGCTTTAGCTTTTCATTATAAGCCTTTAATTCTAAAATGTATTTGCTTACTAGAAGAATTTTATCACCATCACGCTTTAAAATAAGCCATGTAATATCATCTAAATTTGTATGATTATTACAATAATATTTACCAAATTTTAATTCTTCCATACTACACCTTTATATCTACGTCTTTTCTTATGTATTTGTATTTATCACCTAAATCATAAGCGTTATAGGCTTCAGTTCCCATAATATTATCGTACTGCTTAGATGATGAGAATAGTAATGGTGGTAATAATTCATTAGGTATAGATTTAAAATCTATTTTAAAATTATCTGGTATTATATATTCCTCTATTTGATAGCTTTTGAAAAAATTTAATATATCAATATATTGAATATTACTATTTAATGTCATTTTCTTTAGTGATTTACATCTAGAAAATGTAAATGGATAAATAGTTCTTACACCCTCAGGTATTGTAAATTCCTGTAGGGATTCACATAATGCAAAGGCACTTCCACCTATATATGTTACATTTTCAATATTAGTAATTTCTTCAAGTGAAACACAGCCTGTAAATGCCCAATCATCTATTTCCTTTAAATTAGGGTGTGTTACTACTCTTTTTAAGCTAGAGAAGCCTGTGAATGCACCTTTTTCTATGTATTCACAATTAGCTCTTATTATTACCTTTTCAACACCAGTTTTGTATATATTTAGATTACAGTCTGTAGGGTATAGGAAATTTCTTCTGATGATTTTCTTTTTATAATATAAATCATCTAAAAAATCATCATAAGAACCATATACCTTACCTTTATAAACTATTTTGCATAAATCATTTTGGTATTTTAATTCATCACCAATAATCTCAGGTAATTCTCCTTCAAAGACAATTTCCTTAAGCATAGTGCTATCCTCAAAGGCATTACTTTCTATTACCTCAACAGATGCGGGGATAGTAATAGATTCAAATGAATTATTACTAAATGCATACTCGTTTATTTCAATTAATGTATTAGGTAATGTAATTTTTTCTAGTGATATTGCGTCACTAAATGCAGCAACTTCTACTACCTCTACACCCTCTGGTATTACTATTTCTAATAGCCTATTACATCTTTTAAACGCAGCAGCACTGATTTTCTTTAATGTTGTAGGCAAGCTTATTTTAGTTAAGCTAAACCAATTACAAAATGCCTCAGGCTCAATTTCAGTAATACCCTCAGGTATTATTAATTCTGATACATTTAATGAATCTATTTGTAATCTAATAGCTGTAGTGTAATTGTTAAGATATTTAATTGTCTTTTTATTTGATGAGATAAATAAATCTACATCAAATATATCTTTATATTTATCATAATCATAGCTCATATCATCACTACACCTTTCTTACAAATTTATATTTTCCTTCAAAAACTCCAGCACATTCATATTCTATTACATCAAACATATCCTTACTTGCTTCTTTGCCTGTATAAATAGTTTGAAGGCTATTATATCTATCATAATATATTTTCTTTACATTATATGGAATATCTAATGTTTTAATATTATTACAATATCTTATAACTGATAAATTAAATTCATCTATACTATTTGGCAAATTAATTTCCTCTAAGCTATGACAGCTTTCGAAGCTAAATGCGTCTAATCTAGTTACTGTATTTGGTATTGAAACCTTTTTAAGTGAGGTACAATAATTAAATGCATTAAATTCAATAGATTTTAGTCCCTCAGGTAAAATAATTTCCTCAAGTGATAGACAGCCCATAAATGCTTCCTCATGTATTTTAATTAATGTATTAGGTAATGTAATTTTTCTTAAATTAACAAGACCTCTAAGGGCTTGAAAATGAATATATGTTTCACCTGGGGGAAACAGTACCTCTTTAATACCACTATAGAAATAATCAAGCTCTCCATCATCCGGATAACAATATTTCTCGTCATAATATTTCTTTTTAGGTCCTATATCATCCTCTAGGTCCTTAAAACATCCATATATTTTATTGTTGTAAACAATTTTACAAATTTTATCACAATTTAAAAATGCCTCACTATTAATAAGAGGATATTCTCCTAAAAATATAATTTCCTTTAAATCCTCATTTTCACAGAATGCAGTATAATCTATTTCACATACATTTTCAGGAATTGTAATGGATTTTAAGCTACATTCATAGAATGTAGAAACATTTATTTTAGATAATTCCTTAGGTAATTTTATTCTTTTAAGATTATATGCAGCATCAAAGGCATTTCTTCCTATTTTTTCTACTCCATCAGGTATATCAATTTCTTCAATGCTCATACATCTTTCAAAGGCATAGTCACCTATTATTTTTAATGTAGATGGTAATGTTACCTTCTCAAGTGAATCATAGCTAGCAAAGGCCCAATCACCAATTTCTGTAACTCCCTCAGGTATTATTACTTCAATTACATCCAAAGAATAGATATTAAGGCTAGTTATAATACTATAATTATTCTTAAATTTTAAAATTGTATATTTTGATGACAAGAATAAATCAACATCAAATATATCAGTAAATTTTGTATAATCTATAGCCATAATGTCAACTCCTATTTTTTTATAAATTTGTAATAATTTTCTCCAATTTCTATTATTTCATATGTTTTAAGCTTTGTTATAGCCTTGTGTAAATTCTCATATCCGTATAGGATATCAGGCATATAATCATGGTTAACAATTCTTTCTGCCGACCTTGGTATAGATAGCTCCTTAAGATTATGACAATCAATAATAGCTGAGAAAAAGAAAGCCTTTAAGCCCTCATTAAGTTTCAATTTTGTTAAGCTTTTACATCCACCAAATGTCATAAATCCAATAAAATATACACTCTCAGGTATTTCTATTTCCTTTAATGAATCACAAGATACAAATGAAAATGGCTTAAGCTCCTTAAGCTTTTTAGGTAAAGTAATATTTTCAAGTGATAGACAGGAAACAAAGGCATAATTTTCAATTTCAACTACTGATGATGGTATATTTATTACCTTCGCATTAACAAATCCTGCAAAAGCGAATTGTTCAATCATTTTAGTTCCAGGTGTAACATTAATAATTTCTACATCAGTTCTAAAGACATTTTTGAAGCAATCATCAGGGTAATTATATACCTTTGTTCGAAGCATCTTCTTTTCGCCTAGCTCATCATATATATCCATTATGGTTCCATAATATTTGCCCATATATTTAATTTTATATAGCATATCAGATTCCTCAAATGACCAAGGCCTTATTTCAGGTAATTCACCCTCAAATTCAATTTCCATTAGGTCTCTATTATCATAGAATGCTTCCTCCTCTATAAGCTCAACCTCACTAGGAATAGTGATTTTCCTTATTGCTGAAGAGCTTAATAGATTGTTAGCAATAACGTTTAGATTTTTAGGTAATTTAATATTTCTGAGCTCAAACATTTCATGAAATGCCATATCTCTAATTTCATATACATTATCAGGAATTATTAATTCCTTTATTGAATAACAGCCTCTAAAGGCTTTTTTCCCAATAATTTCTAATGAATTAGGTAGCTCAACATCCTCTAAATTAGTAAATGAAGAAAAGGCGGAATCAGCTATTTGGGTAATACCCTCAGGTATTATAACCTTTTCTACATAAGCAGAATCAATATCTAGCTTAAAGGCGATATTATAATTATTTAGATATTTAAGTATTTTCTTTCCAGATGATAAATATAGATCAACATCTATAATATCTCTCATTTCATCTAATTTTGACATTATAATTACTCCCTTTTATTTTTAAATTTATATTTCTTTCTTTTGAATTCAAAATCATTATAAACATTTAATGATTTTATATATTCACATAATCTCTCACCACAATATAATACATCTGGAAAAAAACTATGATTTTTACCTATTCCTGTCACAGTATTAGGCAATTCTAGCTCCTTAAGCTTATCACAGCCAATTAATGAATTCATATCAAAGCCACCCATACCATCAGGTAAAAATAGTTTTTTTAATGATTTACAGTATTTAAATGTTTCATCCTGTATATAAGTAATTCTACTTGGAATTATTAGCTTTTCTATTGATTCACAGCCATAAAAAGCTTGTGATTTAATTGATTCCAGATTAGGTGGCAAGTTAATATATTTGATTTTCTTACAGCCTAAGAACGCACCATATCCAATTTTCTTAAGCGTTTCAGGTAACACAACCTGAAATGCGTTAGGAAAATAAGCTAATTCGAAATCCTTAACTTCCTCTGTATCATGTTTTAAGACGATTATTCTAACTTCCTCTTTATATACATCTAGCTTTAAATCATCAGGATAGAAAAATACCTTTTGTCTTTTCTTCCTATGCTCAATTATATCATCCTTTAAATCATCAAATGTGCCATAGCATTTATCACCACATTTTATCTTATATAAGAATGTACATGAATCAAAGGCATCACCCTCAATGTCAGGTAGCTCTCCTTTAAATATTACCTCATTTAATTCAAATGATGATTTAAATGCTTCATCTTTAATTACCTCAACGCTTGCAGGAATTGTAATTTCCTTTATTTGACTCATAAAAAAGCAGCCATTTGATATTATTTCTAAATTATTAGATAATTTAATATTTTTTAAAAATCTACATCTACCAAAAGCAAAATCACCTAAATATGTAACACCATCAGGTATTTCTATATTTTGTAGAGATAAAGAACCATAAAACGAATAGGCTCCTATTTTTTTTAGTGAATTAGGTAATGTTATTTTATTTAACCTCATACAATTTTTATAAAAATCATCTTCTAATTCAACAATACCCTCAGATATAATAATTTCTTTTATCTTTACTAAATTTAAAGGTAATGTAACTGCAACACTATAATTAGGTAAATATTTTACAATGTTATAATTTGAAGAAATATATAAATCTACATCTATTATATCTCTATATTTTTCAAATTCATTATTCACAAATATCACTTCTTTTTACTAAATTTACATTTATTATCCTTAATCTCAACCATATCATATACATTTAAATGTACAATTAAATCTCGTATTTTAGTTGAGCAATATAAAACCTCAGGCCAGAATTTTGGCTTAAATCCAAAATCCAAAACAGTATCTGGTAGCCATATTTGTTTAAGTTTATCACAGCCCTCGAATGCATCTAAGCTGCATTCTTTTAATCCTTCATTTAAGAATACCTTAGTTAAAGATTTACAATTTTCAAATGTTGAATACCAAATTCTTTTAACACCCTTAGGTATTTCAATTCTTGTTATTGTCTCACAGCCTTTAAAAGCATTAGACTCTATTTCTTCTATATTCTCAGGCAGCTCTATTTTTTCAAGTGAGCAGCATCCTTCAAAGGCAGCATATTCTATTTTCTTTATTGACTTAGGTAATAATACAGTTTTAGCATTTACAAATCCTTGAAACGCAAACATATCAATTACCCCAACGCCATGATTTACCGCAATAACCTTAACTCCTGATTTGAAAACATCAAGCTTATTATCATCCGGATACAAATAAAAATCCTTTTTAATTTTTTTATTTTCACCAACAAAATCTAAAAGATCCTCAATAGAACCGAATGTTTGATTTTTATATATTATCTTATAGATGCCTAATGAATCTTGAAATACCTTTTCATCCATTTCAGGCAGTTCTTCCTCAAATTCAACTACATGTAGGTTATAACAATTATTAAAAGCAAATTCATCTATATATTTAACATTTTTAGGAATAAATACATATTCAATACCTGCACAATAAAATCCAAAGCGTGATATTTGAGTAAGATTATTAGAAATTCTTAAATTTTTAAGCTTCTTACAATTGCCAAAAGCGTATTCACCTATATATTCTACACTATCAGGTATTATTGCCTCCTTAAGCACAAAAGCACTATGAAACGCATTATCTCCTATTCTTTTTAATGTAGAAGGTAATGTTACCTTTTCTAAATTATGACTAAGCTCAAAAAATTTATTTTCAATATCTGTAATGCCTTCAGATATTATAACTTCTTTAACAACATACTTATTTATCGGTATATTTATCGCCGTACTATAATTAGGTAAATATTTTACTATTGTATAATTAGATGAAACGAATAAATCAACATCAATAATATCAGCTAATTTAGATACATCAACACTTTCAACTGGTGGATAGTTAAATATTTCATCATGTCTTCCCATAATTTCATCTCCTAACAATATTTAATAGCATCATAAATTTTATATTCAATATATCGAAACATATATATAATTTTACCACATTTATTACATTTTTTTATATAAAAAAATAAAATCATCACAATAAGAAAAACATTTGATGTGTAGTGAATAAATTTGATTAATTAAATATTATAATTGTGATAAGAATTATTGCCTATATTCAAGAAGCCTAATCTTTTTTTATATCTATTCTTTCAAAATTCATCCTTGAATGTATTCACCCATAACAAAAGAAAAATCAGACTCAATTAAGAATCTGATTGTTTTTATTACCGAACCTACTGTTTTATTAATTTTTTTAAGTAGTTTTTCCAATAATACCTAACTAATGTGATGATTATTATTTCTTAAGTATTACATTTAGCCACTTTTCATTTCTGTCAGGTCTTACATCATCTGTAACACATATATCTATAATATTTAAATTAGTGTTTTTTAAATACTTTAGTAATGTTTCTTCATTCAAATCAAGAAAGAATCTTCCATTTCTTTCTCCTTCAAAATCTCCATATTTAAATGAAACATACATAATACCATTAGGCTTTAAAGCCTTACTACATTTTATAAATACATCATTTAATTCATTAGAACTTACATGTAAAAGTGAAGCACAAGCCCAAATACCATCAAATATATTTTCAAATGTCATATCCTGAGCTTTAATATTGTATACATTGTTTATTCCCAACGCTTTAGCATTAGAACAAAATTCAGATGTAGGATCTATTGCGTAAACATCGTATTTTTGTTTAAAGAATAATGAATCTCTACCACTTCCAAAGCCTAAATCTAGGATTGTTTTTGAATTTGTAGGAAGGTATTTCAAAAAGAAATTATATTGATAGTTCATATCACAATTAATTGTATTATCAATAAATTCCTTATAATTATTTGAGTAATAATTATTCATATTATCACCACCATTAGCTAATATTAAATCCATTAGCTTTTAAATAAGCTAATATTTTTTCAGCAGGTACACTTCTACAATATGTATTACTATTTGTTATAGTAATTACCATTCCAACAACATTACCATTAAAATCTACACTCATAGCGCCACCTATAGCACTATATTTATCTATAGTGTTTTGAATCACATTAAAGCTTACATATGATGATGTTGTATATTTTTGAACCTTAGTAAAATTCATATGATTAAAGGCACTATCTTTTATTGTAAATATATTACATATTGGGTCATTTACATCTGGATTTGACTTTGCAAATTTAGACACATATAAATTATTTGTGTTTGAATTTGTAAATTTTAATATTGCCATTCCATATGATTCATTTTGATTATATATAGATGCAGTATATTCATTTCTAAAGGCATCTGTAATAGTAACATCATGATATTTATAATCATCATTAGTTACTACAAAGTAGCTTGTTAATGCATAATATGTGCTACCTGATTTAGCAAATATAAAGGCACTACCATATTCATATGAGCTACCTGTTACTATTATAAACTTATTGTAATGCTTAACGGCTACAGATAGATTAGATCTTGTATTATATGTATTACATTGGTTATACCAATTATACATATCCTCCTTAGTCATCATATCATTTAAATTTGTTTCTAATTGTTGATATTGTTCCTCTTGTAGCTTTATTTGTTCTTTTAAATATTCAATTTTTCCTTCTAATTCATCTATTTCTTCATTCAATCTAATTATTTCTTGTTTATATTCATCCTTAGTTAATCCTTTAGCATTAACATTGTTTAATGAAGATTGTACTAATGTTGAAATTTGCTGTAAAGAAGTTTTCA
>JAZQVB010000049.1:0-16042 GCA_045631605.1 Anaeroplasma sp. | reverse complement strand
CAACCAGATTCACCAACTACACCAATTGTCTTACCAGCCTCAAGCTTGAATGATACATTATCAACAGCCTTTAAAATCATTTTAGGCTTACCAAACATATTCTTTTGAAGTGCGAAATGCTTTTGTAATTGCTTTACCTCTAATAATGTTTTACTCATTATCCTCACCTGCACTTTCATATAGATAGCATGATACATAATGTGTATCAGAAATCTTTATCATTTCAGGATATTTACCTTCACACTTATTAATACATCTTTCACATCTATTTTTAAAATAGCATGTGTTAGGTAAATTAATAGGATTAGGAACTGATCCTGGAATTGAATATAATGGCTTGTTTGAATCAGATGTGATAAGTGGCTTAGATGCTTGTAAGCCTATTGTATATGGATGCTTAGGGTTATTAAATATTTCACGTACTGTACCACGTTCAATAACCTTACCAGCATACATTACAACAACCTCATCTGCCATTTCAGCAATTACACCTAGGTCATGTGTAATTAGCATGATTGAACATCCTGTTCTCTTTTGTAAATCCTTTAATAATTCAAGGATTTGTGCTTGAATTGTAACGTCTAGAGCTGTTGTAGGCTCATCTGCAATAATTAATTGCGGATTACCTGCAAGAGCCATAGCTATACAAACACGTTGACGCATACCACCAGATAATTCATGTGGATATGCCTTATATACACGCTCAGGAGCTGATATACCAACCATATTTAATAATTCTAAGCTTCTAGCCTTAACCTCCTCTAATGGCATATCAGGATAATGAACTAGCATTACCTCATCCATTTGGAATCCAATAGTAAATACTGGATTTAAGGCTGTCATAGGCTCCTGGAATATCATTGTTATATCCTTACCACGAACATTGTACATTTCCTTCATAGGCATTTTAGCTATGTTATAGCATAGCTTATTACCATTTTCATCATACTTTAAATCACGATCATTAAAGCGGATTTCACCACCAACAATTTGACCTGTTGGAGCTTGAACTAATTGCATAATTGACATAGATGTAACACTCTTACCACATCCAGATTCACCTACTACACCAACAATTTTATTCTTTGGAATATTAAATGAAACACCATTAACTGATTTAACAGTACCATTATCAGTAAAGAAATTAGTTTCTAGGTTATCAATTTCTACAACGTTATTTTCATCCTTCATAACAGTTGTATAGTATGAAGGATCAACCTTCTTTTTCTTTAAAGCTTCATAATATTTCATTTGCTTAATATTGTATTTAATAATCTTGCGACTTTCCTTAAAAGTAAGGTAATTTCCTTTTTTCTTCTTATCCATACAATCACCTACTTCTTAGCCTTAGGGTCCATCGCATCACGTAGACCATCACCAACAAAATTAAATCCTAATACTGCAATAACAATCATTACACCAGCAGGTAACCACATATTAACAAAATTAGATAATATTGTAGTATCCTTAGCACTCGAAATCATTGTACCCCATGCAGCATACGGGTATTGAACACCTAAGCCTAAGTAGCTTAGTGTTGATTCATAAAGAATAACACCACCTAAGCCTAATGTCATATTAACAATTAGCTGAGGCATAACATTTGGAATTAAATGCTTAAAGATTCTTCTCCATGTTGGAAGACCCATTACCTCTGTTGCAGTAATATATTCTTGCTCTCTTAAAGATAGAATTTGACCTCTAACCATTCTGGCACATCCTGCCCAACCAAATATTGTGATAATTACCATCAGATAATATATTCTATATTTTCCATCTACACCAAGTGAATCAATTAATGCAGATGCAATAAGTAATATTGGAAGCGTTGGTATACAGTTAAACATATCAACGATACGCATTATGATTTGATCTAACCAGCCACCAAAGTAACCTGCAATACCACCCATAATAATACCTACAATTGTTTCTAGTATTACTACAATAAATCCAATTAATAATGAAATTCTACCACCATACATTAATCTTACGAAAATATCTTGTCCTAATTCATCAGTACCAAGAATATGATTTCCACCTGGCTTAGCCTTGTCATTTAATGTATCTAGTGTTTCAACAATTTGAACTATTGTAACTAAATTACCATCCTCATCAATGTAGTTAATTGTTTCCTCATATTGGACAATTGATTGAGTATAGTCAACCTCAACTTCTCCCCACTCAGTATAAATAAGTGGTCCAACAAATGAGAATACGAATAAACCGACAATCATAATTAATCCAATTAATGAAAGCTTTGAACGGAAAAATCTTCTTAAAATAAGCTTCATTGGACTCATTTCACTATAATTTTTCTCATCCTTAGCAACCTTCTTAGAGCTAGTAGCTTCTGCTTCTGATTCGTTATTTACTTGTTCTTCTTTTAATTCTAAATCTTCCACTAAACTCACCTACTATCTACCAAGCTTTACTCTAGGGTCTACTACTGAATACATAATATCAGAGAATAGAGTACCTATAACTGTTAATATTGCAAGGAACATATTATAACCCATGATAAATGGAATATCTCCCTCTGTTAAAGCCTTATAAGCCATTCTACCAATACCATCAATCGCAAATACCTCCTCTGTAATCATCATACCACCGAATAATGATGGTAGGATACCAGCAAGTAATGTAACAAGCGGAATCATAGTATTTCTAAACGCATGCTTATAAATAACTGTTCTTTCATTTAAACCCTTAGCACGTGCAGTACGAATATAATCTGCACTTAAAACCTCAAGTGTATTTGTTCTTGTATATCTCATTAATCCACCAAGAGATAATATTACAGATACAAATATTGGTAATACTAAATGGTGTGCCATATCTAGTAGCTTAGCCATAAACCCAGCAAAATTATCTTGATATGATGCACTTGCATCTACTAGACCATTTACTGGGAACCATCCTAAATCTACTGCAAATACCTTAATAACGATAGCTGCAAAGAAATAAGTTGGAAGAGAAATACCAATCATTGTGAGAACTGTAACTAAATAGTCCCTTACTGAATATTGATGTGTTGCTGATGTAATACCTAGTGGAATAGCAATTGCGAATTGCAAAACTGTTGCAATAATCGCAATTGAGAATGAAATCCACATATTTTCACTAATTACATCTGCTACTGGCTTTTCATATTTAAATGATAATCCTAGGTCACCCTTTAACAGATTACCTAACCATTTAAAATAACCAGAAACTATACCGAAGAATGAATTATCACCAATACCATATAAATTCTTAAATTCCATTAAATCCTCTTGAGTTATAGAACCTTGAGCAATTTGTGATGCGAATTTCAAATCTAAGTAGTCATTTGGCATCATTCTTACTAATGTATAAATAATAATTGATACACCAAGAAGTACAATTAAGGAAATACCTAATCTTTTAATAATATACTTTAGCATAAATATACCTCTAGGATTTTACCCTAATTATCCTTTCTTATTGTGTTCTCATTGATACATTCCATATTTCAGAAATTAATCCTACATATGGAGTTGGATTTTGTGTTAATGATGATGAATCAATCTTCTTTGAATTATATCCATATAAATCTGTTCTTTGGTATGTTGGAAGCTCAATAGCAAGTTCCATAACCATATCTAAGCATTCAGAATAAATTGCAGCACGTTTAGATTGATCATTAGTCTTTCTACCATTTTCAATCATTTCTGATAATTCTTCAATCATAGAAAGCTCATAATCATATTTTCCACCAGTGTTTTGTTTAATTTGCTTATAACCCCAGTTAGTTGTTGAAGTTGCTGTTGAATCGATATGGTAAACTTGATACATATCTGGGTCAATTGTTGTGCTCCATGCAGCAGCCCATACAGCAAGTGAGCCTGTAGTAAGCTTCTTTAACGCATTAGCATCTGTTGCAACTGTAATTTCAAAGCCATTATCATTTAAAATTTCAGCAGCTTTTGTAAATGCAGACCATGCAGGGTGGTCTGATTCAGAACCTGCAACAGTGAATGTATATTTACATACATTATTACCACCTTGATATACATTGTTACCATTTAATGTGTAATCAGCTAAATCCTCAAGCATATATCTAATAAATTCAGCTTGATCCTCTTTAGATAATGTTTCACCTGAGTTATAACCCATATCTGTAACGAATTCAGCATAAATCGGATTAACAACATCTAAATTCTCAGGAATTGCACCACCGATATATGGATAATATGGAGTACATCCCTCTGGATAAGCCCAGCTGTTCTTACTCATTGATCTATGAATAGCTTGAGCACTATTACCATAATATTCAACAGTTAATGATGTATCAATAGCATGCATAATTATTTGTCTTACATAAATTGAAGGAACTAATCCTGCATTTACACCAATATAACCGTAACCTTGAGTAGTAATTTCCTTATATTCAATACCAGCATTTTGTTTAGCCTTAAGCTTAGCAATGTTTGTTGGATTTGAGTTAGGTTGAATAAAGTGAACTTGTGATGCAAATAATGAATCTAGCATTTGGTTAGATGCAACTACTTGGTAACGAATATACTTAGTCTTAGGAGTACCTAATACAAAGTGTTCATTTCTAGCAAAGTAGATAACACCACCATCATAGAAATCACCAGCTCCAACATTACCTGTCTTGCCAGCTGCATCACTTACTTGATAAGCACCTGCACCAACAGGTACACCAATCTTGTTTGAATCCTTAATTACATTGCTTTGGAATTCTGATGAACCATATTCAACACCAAAGTTTTCAACATAGTCGAATGCGTTAATATGCTCTTCATCTGAATAATAATACATTGGAGCTACAGTAAATGCAAAGTTCCAAATAGCCTTAGGGTCAACACCCTTAATAGTAATTGATAAAACCTCATACTTATCGCTATCAGAAACGTCCTTACCATTTGTTGCAGGATATACTACATTATTTACAGTAACACTTTCGTTCATATTAGCGAATTTAATACCTTCAATGTTTTTGTATAATCTAGAATCCTTATTTTCCTCATTATATTTACTTAATTCATAGTTAGTTAAGTATTCATATAATGTGCTAGATGTATTCCAATATAATAATACTTCAATTATATTGTTAGGGATATTATCGTTATAAACAGTTTCAATAGCCTTTTCTTTAGACCAATACTTTAATTCTTGAGCAGTTTCAGAAATAGATGAATCTAGTTTCTTAGTATTCTTATCAAACTTTAAGTATCCTTCATTATATAAGAATGCTTCTACATCTGTAGTTAATAAATCCTTATAAGTTGTACCATCGACCTTGAATGAAATATCTGAATAAGAATCCATTGAATTTGAGAAGTCTGTTTCAAGCTCCTCTTTAAATAATGAACATGCTTTATCAAAATCTACTACAACATTTTCATAACCATCTGTATCAGTATAATCTTCTAAAGATGATCTTAATTCTTCAACAGTTAATGAACCATCAGCATCCTCAATGATTTCATCACAAGCGTCAATTAAATATTCCATTCTAGTTTGAGCTAATAATTGGAATTGAGCTAAATAGCTATCTTGTTCATTTTCATCAGCTGATTGTGTTCTATATTCTTGTAAACCTACAATCTCAGTTGAGTAAATTGTACTAGAACCAGTATAGACAGGATCTAGATATTCATATAAATTAAATAATACATCCTTCATTGTTAATGAAGATCCATTTGAGAACTTAACATTATTCTTTAATACAAAATAATATGTAGTTTCAAGCTCGTCCTCATCAGTAGCACCATTATCTACAATCTCATAATCCTTAACAACTACTGCTTCATTATCACCATAAGCAACATTACCATCCTTGTCAGTTGTAAGCATGCTTATTTGAGTCATACCAACAACAGTTGTATCTGTTGCTGATGAAGCATAGAATGGGTTAAATACCTTATCCACTTCTTGTGTTGAAAAGATTAGAGGTGTATTTTCGCTGCTTGTTGCGCTACCACAGCTTGTTAATGCAAGACCAGTCGCAGCTATAAAACCTAAGCTTAATATTGCCTTTTTCATATATTTACCTCCTAGTTTTCTTGTGATATCCAATTTGAGTTAATCACGTTATTTCCTTCACCAAAGTAAATTAATTCATTAATAAACATTGGTTCAACACCCTCAGGTGTCTTAGTAACAGTATATTTACCTGTAATTTTAACATTTTCAATAACTGAATCATTAGCTACACTTGTAAGTGGAGCTACAATAATTCCCTTTGTTTTTGAATATGAAGTATTTACATCATATAATACATTTTCAAATGTAACATTCTTAATTTGTGCCTCATCAAGCTCTGTAAATATTGAAATATATAAATATGATTGTGATGAATCCTCACCAGTTACATCAGCTACTAATCCATTTCTTGATGCATCATAATTAACTGTAAAATTACTAATCTTATGATTATTACCTAAGAATGTGTTTTTATATTTACCAAAATTAAATGATTCGCCTTCAAGATCTATATCACAAGCTAAATAAATATTTTTAGTTTTATTCTTCTTAAGCTCAGCAAATGTAGAAATAATTTGATAGCTACCCTCCATTAAATCAAGGAAAACATCAACAGCTAAGCTTTCTTCACCACCTGGATGCTTAAAGCTTTCGTCCCACTTATTACCTTCGCTATCTAAATAGCCAAGTGCTGTATAGCCTGATACCTTCTTATAATAATTTAAATAATCATCAAAGGTATCTCCTTCTTGAACATTGTATGAACCTATAACCTTCTTATTACCTTCAGCATCGTAATAACAAACGTTATAAGAATAAACTATATTTTCTTCCCATTTTGCATAAAGAGTAACACCAGCACGTGTCATTTTGTCATTAGCGAAATCCCACTTATTTGTATAAATTGTTTCACCATTAACAACCTCTTTATTTTGATACCATCCTTCGATATGGTACCCAAATTTTGTTATATTACCTTCAACAACCTTATTAGGGTCATAAATTTTCATTTCCTTTTTACCCTTAAAGTCATATGAATGTAATATTCTTTCATGTGTATTACCACAAATTCCACCCTCAAGATAGAATATTGCGTTAATATAATCATTTTCTGTATCATAGCTTATTGGATATGAATAACTTGTAGTTAAATCTACATTAAAATCATATTTCTCACCTTTTAAGACAAAGCTAGCATTATAGCTAGTTAGCTTACCCTCAGCTACAATAACCTTAATATTTAAATTCTTAACACCAGAAATACTCTTATCTAGGAAGAATGAACTAATCATATCATCCTTAATAGATGCTTCAAGTGTATAATTATTATTTTCAATGGATAGGCTATAGCCTTCATTTAAATAATTTTCATTCATTACAAATGTTAAATAATATGTTGGTAGTGTGTACGCTACCTCATATAGCGTACCACTAACCTTAATATACTTTACATTTCCAACTGTTGTATATGCAGTTGTTGTTGATGATAATTCTCCAGCATTTGTTTTCTTAAGCTCTTGAGTTGTTACTGAAGAGGAAACAATGCTTCCCCTTTCTAACTCAAAATCAGTAATCTTAGAATATACAACACCGCTATCATCACTTAATTGATAAGTTTCATTATATCCATTAAGCTTTGTTTCAGATTGTAATATATATTCAACAAATTGTTCAAAATCAGTAAGTTTTGTCTTACTTGAACAAGCTGCAAGTACTACCAACATAATTAGTAGGGGTAATAATATTAATTTTTTCTTCATATTATACCTCCTAGAATAAGAACCAACGCTTCTTAAGAATAAAGAAACCAGCAGTATTAATTGCACCTAAAATAGATGTAATAATTGAAGTTCTTACTATTGAAGCTGTTCTAATATTTACTTGACTTGTAGGCAATGTTGTAATTGTATCAAGTGTTTTAATTGCCTCATCTAAATCGTCAAAATATTCATTATATTGTTTTTGGAATTCTTCGAAGCTTGTAATATCAATAAGCTTCTTATCTTCCTTATCAATACGATCTAATAATTCTAAAATTCTCTTATATTCTGAAATCAATTCATATTTATAAGTAGATCCTAGATTTTCAATATCTAATATTAAATCTGCATATCTTTCATTAATTCTTTCAATCTTTAATTCCTTAACCTTACCTTCTGCGATAGATAAGTTATTAAGTAAAGAATCTATTTCTGATTGCTCGTAACCAAAATCACTTAAATCCTGTTTTAAAAGATTATAAGCTGTTCTGGCTCCAACTATTAATTCCTCATCAGATAACCTAATATTCTCTGTAGGAACTAACTTAATTTTATTAATAAAATCTAATGTATATTTATCTTTTGAAACAACATTTGAGATAGTAGCATTTTCAACATCAAAATATAATTTATATAATACATTATCATATCCTTCTAAATTCTTATTTGAAGGTAAGATAATATTTAGCTTAGTTGCTAAACCAATCCAGTCGACAAATTGACCATAATAATAAGTATCAGCACCATTAAAATTTAAATATCTATTTAATAAATTATGAATTTCTGAATCTGTTGGATATGATATTACAGAATCATAAATAAACGATTCAAGTGTAGGAGCTACTGTTGATCTAAACTCAACTGTATTTAGTTTCTTACATTGGTCAAATGCGAAGTTTCCTAATAATGTTAATGTATCAGGTAATGTAACTTTAGTAATATACTCATTATAAGAAGCTGCACATGTTGCAATTCTTAATGTATTATCAATAACAGTATATTCACTATCTGTCTTACCAGCAGGATATGATAATAATTGGTATTTATCATTTGATAAAACATTATATAAAGCACCGTTATCTAATAAATATGTTTCATTAATTACACCAGTTGTTACTAATCCATTTCCACCATTATATTTAAATGCTTGTTGGACTGTATTAACAAAGAATGCAGTTTCAGCAACATATGAAATTGTTGCAGGTAAAATAATTTCTTTAACCTTTAATTGCGAGAATGCACACGCATCAATATATTCAATTACTGGAATATTTAAGACTTCAACACTATTTGCATAATAGAATGCATATGAATATATAGTCTTTAAGCTTTCTAAGTTTAATTCCTTTAATCCTGTATTATAATAGAATGCTTCTGAACCGATTTCTACAACATTAGTTAAATCTATAGTCTCAAGATTTTTACAATTATAGAATGCTCCTGCCTCTACTTTTCCTATATTTTTAATTGAAACATTTACTAAATTCGTATCATTCATAAATGTTCCTTCCTTAATAGTATCAACACTACCATTTGATAGAACATTTTCTAATAAAATACAATTTGAAAATGCAAATGAGTCAATATTATTAATTAAATCGCCTAAATTTACAGTTACTAGCTTATTACACGAAGCAAATGCATATTCGCCAATTGAAACAATACTTGGCATTGTTACTTCTTGAAGTTTGTTAGCTGTATTAGCATTTTTAGTTGTAGTAGAGAACGCATATGCTTTAATTGTTTGAACATTTGGAATTGTTACTGCTTCTAAATTTATATTATTGCTGAATGCATATGCTCCAATATTTACAGCTGCGGTTAAATTAACATCTACAAACTTTCTATTTCCATAGAATGCATAGTCTTCAATTATCGTAACATTAGACAAATCAATATTTTCTAAAATATTAGCATCATAGAATGCATAATCACCAATTGCAACAATGTTTGATGAGTTTACTGTTGTAAGATTAGCACAATCCTTAAATGCATATGCTCCAATTTCAACATTTGTAGAACTGAATGAAACAGTTTTTAGTAAAGAACCCATAAATAGTCCTTGAGCAATAATTTCATTCGGAATAATTACCTCTTCTAAACCTGTATAAGCATAAGCATACTTAGAAGAATATTCAATAGTATTGCTAGTACCAATATTCTTTAATGCCTTACAATGATAGAATACTCCTTCTTCAAACTCTTGAATATTATTCATTGTTAATGCAGTTAAGTTAGTACAATAACCGAATGCGTATGCACCAACATTCACATTTGATAATGATAATGTATTAATAGTTTTTACACCTGAGAATGCTCCATCATTAATTGTTATATTTTCTAATACTAGATCATTATAATTATTCTTATGAGATGCTAAAACAATTGCCGTTTCATCCTTATTATATATATAAGAGCCATTTGAAGAATAATATAAGCTATTTGTAGTATCAAATGTATCTAATAAATCACAATCATTAAATATATTTGTTATTACTAAAATATATGTGTTTGCTTGGAAAACTAATTTTTCTAAATTTCTACATCCACTAAATACTCCTTCTTCAAATTCAACATTACTATTAGGCAATGTGATTTGATTAATATTACTATTAGCAAATGCATTTTTATAAATGAAATCACATGAGCCTTGAATTGCAACACTTACAAGTGAATCGCAGTTTGCAAATGCATTTTCACCAACATAAATAATGTTATTAACTATTTCAACACTTACAAGTGAATCACAATTAGCAAAGCAATTTGCAGGTATTCTATCTGAATAGAACTTAACACTAGTTAAGCCAGTATTTTTAAACATACCATTAGAATATTTAGTATATTGACCTGTTTCAACATTGGTTAAATTTGTACAATTAATAAATGCCTCAATACCACAGCTTCTTAATGTTGTTAAATCAATATTATTTAATCCAGTACATCCCTTGAAGCCTTGAGCACCAATTGCATAAATACCAGAGAAATCAAATGTTTCTAATCCTGTACATCCTGCAAATGCTTGAGCTCCTATTACCAGGATATCTTCTGAATTAATATTTTTAAGATTTTTACATCCATAGAATGCATAATCTCTAATGATATTACATGTTGTACCCTTTTCATCCTTTTGGAAATATACAGTTTCAAGTGCTGTACAGTTATAGAATGCAGCCTTACCAATTTCAGTAACTGTATAAGGAATTACTACGCTCTTAATTGTTTCATTTCCACCAGGTGTTTTTGCACCATCGTAGTCATCATTTTCAATCTTAATTGAATAATCTGTTGTATATAACGAGAAGGCAAATGATGAAATCATTCTAATACCTTCATCATCAGGAATTACAACATCTCCACCAAGACCCTTATATGCAACTAATTGACCGCCTTCAATTACGAATTCGCTCTTAACAATAACTGAGATCTTCGCAGTAATATTTGATAGCTTACCATCAACATATATTTTTAATGTTACGGTTGTGCTACCTTCCTTTAAGCCTGTTACTACACCATTTTCATCTACTGAAGCAACCTCAGGCTTAGTAGATGACCATACTAGCTCATATCTTGAGCTATCAAGATTCCATGGTGTTATTTGATAATATAATTGTACTCTTTCGCTTGGATA
This sequence comes from Anaeroplasma sp., assembly GCA_045631605.1. Classification (GTDB taxonomy): domain Bacteria; phylum Bacillota_I; class Bacilli_A; order Acholeplasmatales; family Anaeroplasmataceae; genus Anaeroplasma. The sequence goes on along the minus strand of JAZQVB010000049.1, from coordinate 4,684 downwards.
GAAAGAGATATTTGGCTTACTTGTTATAAAATGAACATCTCCTGTTTGGCCGATATCTGAATATTCAGCACCATCTAGGAACGCATTTAATGTTTCAAAATGAGTGAATTCTAAATCCTCAAGCTTTACCTTATTAGTAAATCCACCATCACTTAATAATGTATTTACGTTATTAGCAGTTAAGCCTGTTAAATTTGTAATATCCTGTCTAACAGTAACCTTAATTGAAGCTGTTGGCATAGAGCCATCATCAGCAATTGAGTTTACTGTAATATATGTAGTACCTCTCTTAATACCTTCAATCTTACCATTCTTAACTCTTACGATGTTTTCATTTGAAGACTTCCAGTTTAATAATCCCATGAATTCTTGTTGACCTAACGCATCAGCATTAAAATCAGGGTCATTAGATGTAATGTACTTAGTTAAATCGAATTCTTCGCCGATTGAAACATTAACGTTAGTCATTGTCTTACCATCCTCATCAACAAATCCTAAGCTTGTAGCATTAGTACCTGGAAGCGAAGTATAGTAATAGCTTGCGTTTAACGCATAGTCATCAATCATAAATCCGATACCATTTGTTAATTGATATCCTTGTGAAGACCCATATTGTAAATAATCCATGTAATCAGTAATTTCAATTGTTACTTTTGTAACAGTACCTCTTTCCTCTGCATAAATAGGAATAGGCTCATTTGTTAATGTTGATAGCTCACCATCGATAATTACATATGGACGAACTGACATTGCATAATGATTATCATAGATATATAAATCTGCATAATATCTATTTTCTTTTCTAGATTTGTCGTATTTTGCATAATATTCTGCATCAACCATTACTGGAGCGTTGTTATCAACATAAAAAGTAAATTCAAATGAATTATTTAAATTTGTATCAACACCGCCATCCTCATAGTCTAATTCGGCAGACATTTTAAATGTATAATTAACATTATTTTCAAGACCAAGATCATACGCTGTAACATTTATTAAATCGTAGCTTGGTACTATTGAATTACTGAAATAAGATTTTCTTTGATCATAGTTGAAATGCTCATACTTAACCTCACCAGTTTCAGTATTAACAATTGTTGTTGTAACTTTTCTAGCACCTCTTAATAAACCTGCATAAACACAAGTAATACCATTGATGCTTTCAAGCGTATAGCTCATTGAGGCATGCTCCTCAGATGCAGGGATTGCATCATATTTAGATTCATCAATTTTATAAACATATGATCCTAGTGGAATGATATAGCTATAATAATATGAGCCTAAAGGTGTAGTTGCATAATAATCAGCCTTGATTTTATCTTCATCATCAATAGCGTTATTATATGCTTCACTTTCAACCTCATAATAAGTTTTATCTAGCATTGGAGCAACTGTCCAGTCACCATAGAATGCTAGGAATGGAATTGATAGGTCAATATCTGTTCCGTTCTTATCCTCTAATACTGCGAAGCCTTCAACATATGTACCATTTACAAATGATTGACGCATATATTTCATATCAGCTTCATTTAATTTGATTTCATAAATAACCTTTACAGTTCCATTAGGAGAAACCTTGATTAATCCATTGCTTTCACTACCATTACCTGAAACAAATACCTTAGATTGAGTATTTAATAAATATGCTTGCTCAGCAATGTATTTAGGATTTGCAGTAGACAAGCTTTCTGTCATTGTAATATCAGAAATCTTATATGTTAATTCCTCATTTGACATATTAACAACATTGAATTCTAGCTTATATTCACCAGTCTTCTTCTTATCATCACCTAAATCCAGCTTTGTTGTATCAATACCATCAACTGTAATGTACGCCTTAGTATTTAAAGCATTCATTAAATTAGCTAAACCAGAGCCTTGTTTTCTTGGTGAGTATGCTTCACCTTGCTTATCAAGAATAATAGTTGAAGTTGACATTAAAATTTGATTTGCCATCTTTGTTAATGTTACTGGATCCTCTTCTAGCTCAGGCTTTATTTCCTTTAGATATTGACGAACTAATAATGCTACACCACATAGGTTAGGTGCTGCCATTGATGTACCTGAAATTTCATCATAGCCACCGCCAGGTACTGCTGAAGTGATTGTACCACCATGAGCTGTAATTTCTGGCTTAAGCTTTAAGTCTGGAGTTGGTCCCCAGCTTGAGAAGTCTGACATAAATGGACCAGCTAGATTATTTGTATTAAATATTAGCTTACCTGTTGATTTAGATGCTAGATATTCACCATCATCCATCGAAATTGAACAGAATGGAATTTTCAAAGTATTACCAGCTGACATGAAGATGTCACCACCGATATTGTTATAAACGATACATCCTATCGCACCAGCCTCGTATGCAAACTTCGCCTTATCCTCGAAGTTTAATTCACCACGCTTTACTAATGCAATTTTACCCTTAACATTTATTGATGAATAGTTAACTGCTCTACCATAACCAGGAACAGTTACATATTCAACCTCATAATCCTCACCCGCAGGAATATTTTCATTTTCAAGTAGCATTTCATAGAAGTCATATGGTTTTGAGTTAAGATTGTTTGCATCATTGAAAAAGAATGTATATCCATCCTCTGTTGTAATGTATTTACTCTTAACACCACTGATTGAAGCAATTGATAATGAAGCTTCAAATGTACCAGGTGAACCTACTGTTGCAGTATCCGGATTAGAAGCCTTAGCTGTATTACTTTCAGCTCCACCATAACCAGATGAGTAGTCATTACTTGCTGCAACTACTAATGAAATACCTACTGATTTAATTTTATCATAAACAACATTGATAAATGCCTCATCTCTAGAAGTTGAGAAACCGCAAGCTTGACCTAATGATAGGTTGATTGCATCTACTCCTAAAACTACTGCATCCTCTAATGCTGCACAGATATCTTCTTGTAGAGCACCATTATTGTAATCACCAAATACCTTCATTAAAACTAATTGAGTATGAACTGCAACACCAGTAACTACATCATCATAACCACCGATGATACCAGCAACATGTGTACCATGGTCTGAGTCATATGGTGCAACATCCTCATCCTTATCAGCATAATCGTACGCAAATGGAATTTTCTTATTTAAATAAACATCCTCTACCTTTAGTCCATTTGAAAATGAACTTGCAGCTAAATCTGACATTACTGCATTAACATCATCTTTAGAAATCATTGGATTTGTTGGCATACATTCACTAGAAGCAAATACTGAGTGATGTACATCAAATCCAGAGTCTAGAATCGCAACTGATGTATTGTCACCGTTATATCCAAGTTTTGCTGCTTCACTTGAGTTGAATATACCAGTTTCATAAACATCAACTACATTTTCTACTGCACCACCACCTACATATTTACTTTGTGGTAATGAGTATGCTTCACATACTGTAATATCCTCAACAAGTTTCATTTCTCTAAGCTTCTTATAATTGCCATATGTTGTTTCACATGCAATACCATTGAATAATGTTGTATATGAATATTTAACATTTTCAATTAAATTTTCCTTCTTAAGCTCTGAAACTATTTTATCCTGTTGACTTACCATCTTGCCAGTATAATAAAGGCCTGTAGAGCTACTAGCATATTCTCCGATACTATCATAACCTAAAGTATTCTTTTGGTACTCGTCAATTAAACCCTTAGAATTTAATCTAACGATAACACCGATAGTATCTGAATCATCTAATGTGTCAACATTATAAAGTAAACTCTCATTTAAATATTTTGCATTATCTGTTACAGACGCAATAATATCCGCTTGAGATATATTAAGTTTTCTTACACTTGATTCATTAACTAGCTGATCGTTTGATGAGCTACAGCCAGCAAGTGCCAACAATGCAGCAATGGCACACAATAAAGTTCTTTTTACTTTCATAATATCTTACTCCTTTTTATAAGATTCTATCATAACACGCCATAAACGTATCACGCGTATGTACATATACACATACGTACGCGCACGTATATGCGCGAAATAAACCATTCTAGACAATTTTACAATATTTTACAATCAATTACAAGAAAAATATAAATTTTCTTCACTTTTTTTATTTCGCTTTTTTATATTTTTATCGAATATTAGATATTTTAAACATTCTATGAAAATATAAAATTTTATTTTCACAAAACATTTCGTCATTTTGTTCAAAATGTCGCATTTTTGTATATTATTTTTGAATTATATTTTAAAAATGCATTTTTTATCGAACAAAAGAAAAAAGAGGATTTCTCCTCTTAATCTACAATATTTGAAATATCATCGTATGTATATCCACGCGAAAATAGATATTTTTTAATTTTAATTTTGTCCATATAGCTAGATTTATCTAATTTAGAGCTATACTTATCGTATATTTTACTTAGTTCCTCATAGTATAAATCATAATCAATTTTAGCCATACCTTCGCTGATTTCATCACTAGAAAAATGCTTCTCCTTAAGCTTTTGAACTATATAATTTTTACCATATCCCTTTTTTACATAGCTCATTATATAGTTATCTAATAGCCTATTATCATCAATAATTTTATTATCTTTCAGCATAGAAACTATGCTATTAGCTTCCTCCTTAGACAAGCCTTTATCTATTAAATAATAGAATACAGATTTACTATTTTTAGCATATTTTATAGAGTAATCAATAGCCTTATGATAGT
>JAZQVB010000048.1:0-2529 GCA_045631605.1 Anaeroplasma sp. | reverse complement strand
GAATAAATGAAGAAAAAAATTAGTAAAAAAGATTTAAAAAAAATAGAGAAAGCCGCTAGAAAAAGACCAATATTATTTTTAGTAACTATAACTATATTACTTGTATGTGTTGGTGTTTTATTATATGGATATGAAAAGGGTTGGTTAGATACATATTTAGGCTCTACACCCAATCCAACTATAACTACGACAACAACAGTTCCTACAACCGCACCAACAAGCGTACCGACGACTACAGCAATACCAACAACAACTCAAACAACTGTAGCTCCAACTACTGTTCCAACAGAGGTGCCTACAACACCTTCAACAACGACAGTAGAACCAACGACTACACCTACAACAGAGGTTGTTACTGAAAAGATTGTAGACAATATAATTTATGATAATTTCCAAGTTCATTTCCTAAGAATGGGTGATGAAACATATAGTACAGATTATAGTAAAAATAGTGGAGATTCTGTTTATATTAAGGCAGGAGAAAACGATATTTTAATTGATGCTGGCTCTCGTGACGGTTCTGCAGGCTATATAAAGAAATATGTAGATCAATATTGTACAGATGGCAAGCTTGAATATGTAATAGCTACTCATGCTGACCAAGATCATATTGCAGGCTTTGTAGGAACAACAAAATATCCTGGTATCTTTGATTCCTATAAGGTAGATACAATTATTGATTTTGCAAGATCAGATAAAACAACTCAGGTTTATAATAATTATAAAACAAAAAGAGATGCCGAGGTTGCATCAGGTGCTACACATTATACTGCGGCAGAAAGCTTTAGTGCTAATGCGATATATACCTTAGGAGAAGGGATTTCATTTAAGGTTTTATATAATAAATATTATTTTGAAAAATCTAGTGACGAGAATAATTATTCTGTATGCACATTATTTACATATAATGATAGAAACTTTATCTTTACTGGTGATTTAGAAGAGGATGGAGAAAAATATTTAGCTCAATATTATGATGGCTCTACCTTAGAAAAAACATTACCAAAGGTAGAATTATATAAGGCTGGACATCATGGCTCAAAGACATCATCTAATGATTGCTTGTTAAGTAAAATTCAACCAGAGATTTGTGTTGCATGCTGTTGTGCCGGATATCCAGAATATACACCAGTTAACGATAATATATTCCCAACACAGGATTTCATTTCTAGAATAGCTAGATACACTGATAGAGTATATGTTACATCTGTTTTTAATGAAAAAACATTAAAGCCTCAAAAGATGAACGGCGATGTTATAATTTCTTGTAATGGAAATAATATAGGTGTATCATCTACTAACAATATTACTAAGCTAAAGGATACAGAATGGTTTAACGATACAGTTTATTTAAACCCAAGCGGATATATTGTATCAGCAAAGGGTAAAACAGATTTCTTTACTGCGACCACAGCAAATTGTGCTCCAGCACAAAGAAGAATTTGGCCATCATATGGCGTATAAGGAGAAAGCTATGGAACATATTTTAAAAAAAATTAAAGAATTTAATACAATTATCATTCATGGTCATATAAGACCTGACGGAGATTGTATCGGAAGTCAATTTGGATTAATGAATATTATTAAAGAAACATATCCAGAAAAGAATGTATATGTTACAGGTGTAGTAAGTGATTTTGTAAGCTTTGTTGGCGAACCAACAATGGTTGCAGATGAATTATTTGAGGATGCACTTAGTATTTGTGTTGACTGTGCAACATCTGAAAGATTATCTGATAAGAGATACATTAATGCTAAATATTCAATTAAAATAGATCATCACATTGATGTTGATGCATATGGAGATTACCAATATGTAGACACTACAGCTCCAGCCTGTGCTCAAATTATCACTGAGTTCTATTTAAAATTTAAAGATGAATTAAAAATCAATAAAGCTGCTGCAACAGCACTTTATACAGGCATTTTAACTGATACAGGAAGATTTAAATATGACTCAGTAAATTCACGTACATTTAATGCTGCTGCTGCATTAGCTGATGCAGGTGTAAGCTTAAGCTATGTAGATGAAAAATTATCAATTGAAACATTAGATACATTAAAGCTAAAGGGATATTGCTTATCTAACTTTAAAATTGCAGAAAACGGCTTTGCATATTTAGTTATGAAAAGAGAGGTTTTAGACCAATATAATGTAACTGATGAGGATGCTGCAGCACAGGTATCTACAATTTCAAATATTGAGGGATCTCCTGTTTGGGCGTTATTTATTGAATATGCTGGCGGAGAAATTAGAATTAGACTTCGTTCTCGTGGACCAGTAATCAATAAATTAGCTGAAGAATACAATGGCGGAGGCCACGCGAAGGCTAGTGGAGCAACGCTTCCATGTTGGGAACAACTAGATGAATTTGTACAAAAAGCAGATGAAATAGTAAAAAACTATAAATTAGAACAAAATTTATAAAAAAACACTTGCAAAAATTATAAATATTTAGTATACTAATCGAGGACTGATAAAAAGGTTCTCGAAATAGGGATATAGCCAAGCGGTAAGGCAAGGGACTT
>JAZQVB010000047.1:0-9024 GCA_045631605.1 Anaeroplasma sp. | reverse complement strand
ATAAGCAAGATTTATAAGCTTATATTTAGTTTAAGCTATGATATTGAGGTTAAAAGAGTAATTCCTGAGGCTATTAGTTCATTATATAGATTTTTAAATAAAAATCCTAAAGTATTATCTATACTTGAATATTTAAAGGATATAGAAAGTCCATTATTTAAATATGGATTAGATTTATTAGAAGTAGAAGCTGATAGAAAAAGTTCTATGAAGTTTAAAAGATATATAAAGCTTATTAAGGATGCTTATAATAATAAGCAATCAGATTTGGTTTATGCCTATACATTGCCTATAAGGCTTTATAATAAAAAATAAAAAAAAACTTTTACTCTATATAAATAAGTGTTATAATACATTTTGTTTTTTAAAAAAATGAGGTGATTGTTATGGAAATAAGAAATATTGCAATAATAGCCCATGTTGACCATGGTAAAACTACATTAGTAGATAAGCTTTTAAGAAGTTCACATACATTTAGAGATAATCAAGTAATTCAGGATAGAGTTATGGATTCAAACGCAATTGAGCGTGAGCGTGGTATTACTATTTTAGCTAAAAATACAGCTATTACTTATAAGGATACTAAAATTAATATTCTTGATACACCAGGACATGCTGATTTCTCTGGTGAGGTTGAAAGAATTATGAAGATGGTTGATGGTGTGGTTCTTGTTGTAGATGCTTATGAAGGAACAATGCCTCAAACTAGATTTGTTTTAAAGAAGGCCTTTGAGGCACATTTAAAGCCTATCGTTGTTATTAATAAGGTGGATAAGCCTTCGGCTAGACCTCTTGAGGTTATTGATGAGGTATTAGAGTTATTTATAGATTTAGGCTGTGATGAGGATGAGCTTGATTTCCCTGTATGCTTCGCATCAGCGGTAAATAATACATGCTCTTTAGATGCGGATATTAATACTCAAAAGGAGGGGATGGGACCTCTTTTAGATATGATTATTGAAAATATTCCTGCTCCACTTATGGACGCTGAATCATCACTTCAATTCCAACCAGCATTATTAGATTATACTGATTTCGTTGGTCGTATTGGTATTGGTAGAGTTCAAAGAGGTATTATTAAATCAGGTGAAATTGTTTCCTGCTGCAGATTAGATGGCGAAATTAAGCAATTTAGAATTCAAAAGCTATATGGCTTTTTAGGTCTTGATAGAATTGAAATTACTGAGGGTATGGCTGGAGATATTGTTGCGATTGCAGGTCTTGGTGATATTTCGGTTGGCGAGACTGTTTGTAATGTAGGTAAGGAGGAGCCTCTTGAGAAGATTCATATTAGTGAGCCAACAGTTCAAATGACATTTGGTACTAATACATCTCCATTCTGTGGTAGAGATGGTAAGCTTGTTACTGCAACTAAGATTGAGGAAAGATTATTTAAAGAGGTACAAAAGGATGTATCACTAAAGGTTAAAAGAGTTCCTTCATCAGAGGAATGGGTTGTATCAGGTCGTGGTGAGCTACATTTAGGTATTTTAATTGAAAATATGCGTAGAGAAGGATTTGAATTCCAGGTTTCACGTCCACAGGTAATTATGACTGAAATTGATGGGGTTATGTGCGAGCCTTATGAAATGTGTGTTATTGATTTACCAAATGATTGTGCTGGTGCGATTATTGAGCTACTTGGTAATCGTAAGGGTAGTATGGAAACAATGACTAATACTGAAACTCAAACTCGTTTAGTTTATAATATTCCTTCACGTGGATTAATTGGATTTAATACTGATTTCATGACTTTAACTAAGGGCTATGGTATTATTAATCACAGCTTCTTAGATTATAGACCTGTTGAAAGTGTTAATGTTGGTGAAAGAAAAACAGGAGTATTAGTTTCTATGGCTCAAGGACAATCAACAGCTTATTCAATTGGTGCTCTTGAGGATAGAGGAAGCATGTTTATTGCGCCAGGTGAGGATATTTACGAGGGTATGATTGTTGGTGAGGCTAATAAGGATCTAGATTTAGCTGTTAATGTTGTTAAGGCTAAGCAGCAAACTAACACAAGATCGGCAAATAAGGATACAACAGTAGTTTTAAAGAAGCCTAGAGTATTATCTCTTGAGGCTTGTCTAGAGTTTATAAATGATGATGAGCTAGTTGAGGTTACACCTAAGCATGTTCGTTTACGCAAGAAGATTTTAGATACAGTTGATAGAAAGAAATATGACGCAAAAATGCGTTCTGAAAAATAATTTTTAGTTTGGTTGAATATGAATATTATCATGCTAGTATAGTCTTAAGGAGCGTGATAGTATGTTATTTTCAATCAATTTAAACAATGTTAATAAAATTTTTATATGTGGTAGCTGTGTGAACTATTGTAAGAGCAATAATATTACTAAATATTATTATAAGCCTATTAATTACAATACAAATTATGGACTTATAAGTAAAGCTCCTGGTGGTAAGGGCAGTGGAAATTATGGTTTTGATTTTAGCTTTAAAATCGAAAACGTTAAATATAAAGAGAAATTTTAAAAACAAAAAAATGGGATTAGCTGAGTTGCTAATCCCGTTTTTCTTACTTGTTTTTTAATACATCCTCAAATTTTACTGCATAATCATGATCTGGGTCATCGATTGTTGCGTTAATTGAATCGATAATAAAATCAGTTGCGTAATTCAAATTATCCTTCATATTTAAGCCATTTAAAATGTTTGCGATGACAACGCTTGAGAAGATATCGCCAGTTCCATGATAGCTTTTTTCCATTAATTCCTTTAATATTGTAACCTTAGTAAAGCCATCATATCCGATTGCACCAATCGAATCCTCATCAGCTACGCCAGATAAGATAACATTTTTTGCTCCTAACTCCTTAAGTGAAACTAATAAATTGTTAACGAATGCATCATCCTGTACCTCTTGATAAGGAATATCAGTTAAGAAGCAAGCCTCAGTAATGTTAGGAATTATGTAATCTGCCTCCATACAAATTCTTTTCATACCATAAACGATATCATTAGATAATGCTGGATACATTTTGCCATGGTCAGCCATTGCAGGGTCTACGATAAATAATCCATCAGGCTTTAAAAGCTTTTCCTTGCATTGAAGGATTAAATCAAATTGTCTATAATCTCCGATATATCCTGTATAGATTGCGTCAAATTGAATGCCCTCATTAATCCAGTGGTTAATGATTTTAGGCATTTCATCAGTTAAATCTAAAACTGTGAAATCCTTAAATCCACAGGTATGTGTTGATAATATTGCTGATGGAAGAATTGCAGTTTCAATTCCGAAGCTTGATAATATTGGTAATGCTACAGTAATAGAACAAGAGCCGTAGCATGAAATATCTTGAATAGTTAATAATTTTTTACTCATAATTAAATCACCTCATAGGTATATTATATAACTATTTGGAACTAATAAAATAACCAGTTTTAATTTAGTTAATAGTACCAGATTATAATAGCTCTAATATTTTCTTTATTGCGTTTAGCTTTGTCCTATCAAGCTGTTTAATTTTGCTAATAGAATATAATCGATCTAAATCCTCTTTATCCTTAAGTGGCATATTAGGTAATATTGTATGTAGCTCCTTTAGGGTATAGATGTTTTCCATTAGATTATCTAGGTTATATCCGCCAGGTAATCCAAGTAAATGATGAATGCTTATATATCTTTTGTAACTATCGTTTTTATAATAAATTACATTAGCCTTTAGATAGTAATCTAGCATTTCCTCATCGGTTTCGTATTCGATTATAGATTCACCCTCGTAATATAGCTTTATACCAGTGTCAGTATTACCTAATAAATAATCTATATTCACCTTGAAATAATCGCTAAGCTTTAATAATAGCTTTGTTGAGAAGTCTCTTTTTTCTTGCTCGTAATAGCCGATATTAGTAGTAGATGTGTCTAATACTGCTGCTAAATCAGCCTGTGTTAATTTGAATTCTTTTCTAAGCTTTCCTAAGTTGTTTGCCATTTTAATCACCATTTTTATTATACAAGAAAACTAAAATATAATCCATATGTAAAAAAATGTTGTATTTTGAATAATTTTCTAAAAAAGCGTAAACTTTTTAAAGAAAATTCAAAAGAAAACGCTTGAAAATTGAAGAAAATTTAAAAAATGTTATTATTTCACTTGTTTAATTATGAAAAAAATAATATAATATTAAAGTAGATTAATTTCTATAGGTTTGGTTTGAAAGGAGAAAGTTATCTATGAAGGGAAAGGTAAAATGGTTTAACGCTGAAAAGGGATACGGCTTTATCGTGTCTGAGGAAGGCAAGGACGTATTTGTGCATTTCAGTGCTATCAATGCTCAAGGCTACAAAACATTAGTTGAAGGCCAAGATGTTACATTTGATGTTGAAAATGGTGACAGAGGTCAATTAGCAAAGAATGTAGTTGTTAATGCGTAAATAATATGCTAGGCTTAGGCCTAGCTTTTTCTTTTTTGGTTTAATTTTAAGAAAAATGTGTTATAATGTTATATAAGACTAAACATTAGCGAAATATGAAGTAAAGGAGTAAGTAATTATTTTATAATTACGGTGGTATTTTATGTTATATGAATTAAGAATATCGGAAATCTGGTATGCTGAAAATGAACCAACAATTTTACCAAGCTTATATGAACGCTTAAAGGAAAAGCTGTCTGGTGTACCCGTTTATAGAGTATCAGATTTAGTTTATTATATTGAGCATGGTAGTATGCTGTTTATAAGAATGGCACTATCAAATATTATGAAGCCTGAGGATTATCAATTAAAGGAGTTGTTTGATACAACATCTGCGATTGAAATTGCGGCAAAGCTTAAGGAAAATCCTATTAAGTTTGAAGAGGAAAAAAAGACTAATCCTGATGAGCCTGATTTCAATTTTGATACTTTATTTGATGATGACGATGACGAAGAGCCTAAGAAGACTACTAAGGAAGAGTTTAAGGAGCCAGAAAAGAAGGATGCTGTTAACCTAAATGAAATTTTTGGTAAGGTTAATGCTATAAGAAATGCCTTAACTCAAAAAGTTATTGGACAAAACCATGTTATTGAGGGAGTGTTAAATGCTTACTTTGGTTTAGATGTGTTCCCACAAAAGACTAGAGGTCCTAAGGCTGTATTCTTATTTGCAGGTCCTCCAGGTGTAGGTAAGACATTTATGTCAAATATTTTAGGTGAGGAATTAGGAATGCCATATAGAGTGTTCCAAATGAGTGAATATGCAGATCACCACTCTGCAGATAACTTTATTGGCGTAAACCCTTCTTATAAGGCTGCAAGACCAGGTAGGGTAACTGATTTCGTTTCTAAAAACCCTAAATCATTATTAGTATTTGATGAGTTTGAAAAGTGTCACACATCTATTTTAAATATTTTCCTACAAATGCTAGATAATGGTATTGTTCAGGATTTAAATACTGAAGAGGATGTATCGTTTAGAGATTGTATTATCATTTTAACATCTAATGCAGGTAGAAATTTATACGAGGATGAAAGTGTAAATATTCCAAGTGCTAGCCAAAAGATGGTATTAAATTCATTAATGACGGATGTTGATCCTAAGACTGATAAGAATTATTTCTCACCAGCTATTTTATCGAGAATGACAACTGGCTGTATTTCTATGTTTAATAGATTAGAGCCATATTATTTAAGAATAATTTTAGCAAATGCTTTAAGAGAAAAGCTTAAAACATTCGAAGAAAGATATAATATTTCTATTGAGGTAGATGAAAAGGTAGTTTCTCTTTTACTATACTCTTTAGGTGGTACTGCAGATGCCAGAGGATTGTCTGGTTTAGCAGATAGCTTTATTAAAAAGGAGCTATTTGATATCTTAGATTTAGCCTCTGCAGGTAAAATCGATATTAATAATTTAAAGAAGATTACATTTACTGTAGATGAAGAAAAGTGTCCTGGTGAAATTAATGCGTTATTAGAAACTAAGGAATTAAATATTTTATTTATTTGCTCATCTGAGGCTAAGGCTCAGCTTGAAAATATTAAGCTAGACAATGTAAATATTTTATGTGCTGATGATATTGATACAGCTAAGAAATACTTAAGAAAGGATTTAACTGTAGTTGCGGTAGATTTATTAATTAATCCACAGGATCCAAATAACCTACCAGCATGCTTAGAGGATATCTATTCTGATGGTGTTGAAATCTTTAATTACACTAAGAAGTATCATAGTGATTTAGCTTTATATGTTTTAAATTATAGCCAAAATAATATTTCTGACAGTGAATATCAAAAATTCTTAGCTTATAACGCTAGAGGTATTATTCATTTAGATAATGAGAATATTGAGCAATTTAAGGATGATATTAATTTACTTAGAATTAAGGCTTCAGTTGAGGCTGGTGCTAATAAGCTTAAATCATCTAACATGCTTATTTCTTATAATTGTGCTCAATATTTTAGCGGTGATGAAGCTCATGTAAAAATGCAAAGATTAAATTTAGCTAGAAATATTAGTGTTGAGGATAATGGAGATATTTTATCTGATTTAAGTAGACCTACAGTTAAGTTTGATGATGTTATTGGTGCTGAGGATGCTAAAACAACAATGAAGGATTTCTTAAGATATTTAAAGAATCCTAAGCAATATACTGAAAGTGGAGCTCGTCCACCAAGAGGTATTTTATTATACGGTCCTCCAGGTACAGGTAAAACATTACTTGCAAAGGCCTTAGCTGGTGAAAGTAATGTTGCGTTTATTCAAAAGAATTCAACTGAATTCTTAACTAAATATGTAGGTGGTGGTCCTAAGTCTGTAAGGGATATGTTTAAGCAGGCTAGAAAATACGCTCCAGCTATTATATTCATTGATGAATGTGATGTTTTCGCAACTAAGAGAACAGGCTCTGAAATTGGTAGAAGCGGTGAAGAGGTATTAACTGCGTTCCTATCAGAATTAGATGGATTCGTGTTTGATGCTAAAAAACCAGTATTAGTTGTCGTTGCTACAAATTATCAAATTAGTGGTAATGGTCCAACAGTATTAGACCCTGCATTTGTTAGACGCTTTGATAGAAAGATTTGTATTGAATTGCCTAATACTGAGGAGCGTGAACGCTTCATTAAGTATTATTTAAATAAACATTCTATTAAGACTATTGATGATGAAACAGTTAAGAATATTGCTTCTAGAACATATGGCTATAGCCCTGCAAATCTAGAAATGGTTATTGAGCTTGCGATTAGAAATGCTGGTGGTAATGATGTTACTCCAAAAATTTTAAATGATTCATTAGATGAGGAAGCGAGCGGTAAGGTTAATAAATTCTCTGAGGAATCTGTAAAGAGAACAAGCTATCATGAGGCTGGTCATACAGTTATTCACTGGCTATGTGGTAAAAAGCCTACATTCGTTACAAATGTTTCACGTGGTGGCTATGGTGGATATATGCTTACTGAGGTTGATGATACAGAATCTACAAGAAGTAAGAAGGAGCTTCTTGATGAAATTTGCTGCTCATTAGGTGGTAGAGCTGCTGAAATTGTAGTGTATGGCGATGAAGCTGGTCTTACTACAGGAGCTTCGGGAGATTTAGCTCATTCTACTAGGGTTGCTAAGACTATAATTAGTAATTTTGGTATGGAAAGTGGAATTTTAGCCGCATTTAATCCGCATGAGTTTGGCCCGTCTATAGATGAAATGATATTTAAGAGGGTTAATGAAATTCTTATTTCAGAGTTCACAAGAGCGTGTCAAATGCTTACTGATAATAGACATTTATTAGAAAAGGTTACTTCTAAGCTTATTGAAAAGAATAGCTTAACAAAGGCTGAAATTGAAGAGTTATTAGGATAGGTGATAATATGAGTCAAATTGAAGAATTAAGAATATCTGAAATAAAATTTAGAATTTTAGTGCTTATAGAATTAATGAATAGAATTAAAGCTGAAAACCCTACTGGCTCTAGAAGAAGTGTTATAGCTGTTCGTAGTCAGGTTGAGGATAATTTAAAGCTTCTTGATGAATTTATGGAATCTATCGCAGAGGGTCAATCTAATATTACTAATGTATTTAAATCTCGTATTGATGCTAAAATTCATATCTTTACTAAGCTTCAGGATGTTATAAATGATGATCCAGATCTTTATATTCCCGGTAAGGTAATTGTTGAAAATGAAACTGATAAATTTGTTATCGTTGATGATGAATTAATACGTTATAATGGTGATGATGAAAGAGTTATAATCCCAGTTGGTGTAAAGGCTATTGGCTCATTTGCCTTTATCTATAATGATAAGGTAAAGGAGGTTATAATTCCTCAATCAGTAACCGAAATTAAGGATTACGCATTTGCGGCAATGCCTAATCTTTTAAGAGGCAATATCCCTAATTCAATTACTAAAATTGGTAAATATGCCTTTGAATATTGCTCAAGCCTAACAGAAATTGCAATTCCTGAAAGCGTTGAGGAAATTGGCTTTGGCGCGTTTGGACATTGTCCAAGCCTTAAGCATGTTTATGTTTCTCAAGGTAATAAGAATTATAAATCTGGTACTAGTATTATTTTAAATAAAGAGGGTACTAAGGTTTTATTTGCTAATGAATATTCAATTATTCCTACAAATGAGGAGTTAACATCTATTGCTTCAGGTGCATTTTATGGGGCAGATTCATTAAATGTTTATATTCCTAAAAACATTAAAACAATTGAAACAAAGGCGTTTGTTTGTTGCGGAATGGGTAAACTTTATATTCCTTCAACTGTTAAGGAAGTAGAGGAATATGCGTTTATTAATTGTGATTTAATGAGAAGGCTTGTTGTTGAGGGTAAGGAAACAAGCATTAAGAATAATTCTATTTGTGAATGTGCTTATCTTGTTGATTTAGTAATACCAAGCAGCTATAAGGAGAATGAAACAGAAATAATTAAGAGTGTTCATTCTGATAATTTAGCATTCCAATATTATTAATAATAGAAAATATTGTTAACTAAGATTTTATAATAATTAATGAAGGTGTGATAAAACTATCCAATCACAGGTAGTTATCATACCTTTTTTCTTAAACTAAACTTTAT
>JAZQVB010000046.1:0-5796 GCA_045631605.1 Anaeroplasma sp. | reverse complement strand
TGTTTTATTAGATTTTTCTAAAACATCTTCATCCTTTATTTCCTTTTTATCAACGAAACCTTCTTCGTTAAATAAATATATGTACCCCTTATAATAAATACTTTCAAGGTAATGTGTTTTCATTTCATTTGTATCATTCTTATTTTCAAAGTCTAATACATCACTTAGCATTTTAACTCTTTTTTCTTGCACCTTAGTTATCTTAGATGTCAATCTATCCATCATAATTAAGCAATATGCTAAAGCCATAATTGTAATCATACCTAATGACGATTGCATAAATAAGATAAACATACCAACTGTAGGAATCTTTTTACCAATATATCTTCCTTGAATATCATTAATAGTTGGTTTAAATTTATCAACTGCGTCATAACCATTTGAATCCCCTCGCGTAGTAAATTCAATTTGGCCTTTAGAATTATAATTAATTCCTACTACACGGTGAATAACATTTACTCCTTCATCATTAACAAATGAAATTACATCATAAAGATTAATATCTAATGCATTATCAACATTCTCTATTACAATTAAATCATATTGATCAAATTGGTTCGTTAGGTTGTTTGTAAATAGATATGTATTTTCTTTATTTCGTACGCTCATAGAACCTGAGGCTACAACAATTACACCTCTGTCACTAATCATAGTAACGTTCCCTTGAAATTTATTAATAATTGAGAAAATAAAGAATGGTATTAATAAAGTCATTAAACCATAAAACAGTATTGATTTTATGGTTCCTATGATTTGACGTCTAACCTTAACATGTGATTGATTTTCATAAATAACCTCATCAATAAGCTCAATATCCTTTTTGCCAGATTTAATATCACTTATTTCTGATTTAATATATGCCGAATAAAGAATTGTAAAAACTAATGAAAAGCATCCTACACCAAGTAGGGTTACTATAATTCCTACAATTTCTGTATTATTCATAAAATCACCTAAAAAATTAAACTTTTATTAAATTATTATCTTGCTGAAGCTGTTAAAGAAACCTTGTATGCAAATGAAGGCATAACATAGCTATCATACTTAGCCTTAAATTCAGCAGGGCTTAATGTAGCAACATCTGAATTAAATTCAGTAATTGAAGCTTCCTCAGTGATACCATAATCACTAGCGTCCTTGTAATTATATAAAGCTCTTCTAAATTCAGTAATTAAATTCATCTTTTCATCAAATGAATATAAAGCTTCACCTGTTTCCTCATTAATTGCTTCATCTAAATATTCACTTGGATTAGCTTCACCATCATTACTTAATAATGAACCCCAATCTAAATCAATTGTGAATGTTAAGGATAAAATATCATTCTCTACTGAATAAGAGAAAACATCATCATATTCAGTATTTTTTACTAAGCTACCAGTATTTTCATCAAATGATAAAAGCACTACCTCAGTACCAACATAAGCTGGTAAAACTAAATATCCTTGATCAGCTGCAGCTTGAACACTTGCAGGTACAGTCATTTTAATTTTTAATTCATCAATAAATGCTGCAGGCTCTACTGTAGTTGTAAAGGTAATCTCTGTTACCTCATAATCCTCAGGAGCCTTTTCATCCCACTTAATGTCGCCTGAAATATCATCTTTTGCAGGCTCAAATTTAAATGTTTTAGCATTGTCTTTAAAAATGATATCTGTAAATTCCAGACCACCATCTTTGATTACACCAACAGTAACATCTCCTTCACCTTCAGTTGAAGCACCATTAGAAATAACCCATGCTGCAAAGCCTGTAGAAATTAAAGCAACTGATAAAAATAGCATTAAGCCAAAGGCTAAAAGCTTTCTATTATAATGTCTTTTTGTTAATTTAGCCATAATTCTTCTCCTTATTATTCTTGAGTTTCAGTTTCTGTAGGTGTTTCAGTAGGTACTGTTGTGTTATCACCTGTTGTATATTCATAATTACTGTCGATGATAATATTTAACGTATAATTTTCACCATTTAAGCTCTTAAGTGCCATTAAATCATCTATTGCATTATTACCATTTACAGTATTTTGCTCTAAAGTATTATAGTAAACTAATGGATTTAAGCATACATCAGCCTCTTCATTGTAATATTTAGTACCCCAAGTAAATGTAATAGTGATTGTTATACTCGCTTCATACTTGTTAGTTTCTTCATTTAATGAATAATTACCAATTGTATAGCTAATACCATTATCTTGAGTTGGTAATAAACCTACAATATTTTTATTAAATAATTCAGTGTATGCATCATTACCAGCTAATGTAATTGTAACATCACCTACATATGATGGATCTACTGCTGAAATTGTTGCAGTAATAGTAGTTGATAAATTTTCCTTAACTGCTGAATCAAAGTGTAACCACTTATCAGGATTTGTTGTATCATCACATCCTGTAAATGCAATAACACCATTATCAGCACCAAATTGTAATTCTGATAAATTAACTCTCATATCCTTAATTTCAGTTTCCACACTGAAACTACCAGTATTATTAGTAACATTTGCAGAGCCTGTAATTACCCAAGCTGCAAAGCCTACTGATACTAAAGCTACTGATACAAATAGCATTAATGCTGTAAATAAACCTTTTCTTTTCATATTTCTTTTCCTCCCTATTTATTAATTATCTGTATTTTGTGTTTCGATACCCTTACCTGTTGCAGAAATTGTAACAGTAAAGTCAGCTCCATTTAATTCATATACCTTACCGATATATAATTCAGCTAATTCTTTATATGTGTAATAAACAGCTGCTACATCACCATTTGCTTCTATTTTTACAACATTTGAATCTGCTGATTTTGAGTATTTATTAAAATATGTATATGGATTTTCACCTTCAAATACTGAACCCCAAGCAAATGTTAGCTTGTATTCATATGTAATTGAATTATCATCATTTTCTACTTCATTGATTTTTTCAATTACAACCTCTTCTATAACATTAGCTTCTACAGCCGTATTATATTTCTCATTTCCATTTTCAGACATTTTAACCTCTACAGAATCTAATCCTGAGGCGTTAGTAATCTTAAATGTTAATGTTGCCGTTAAATCCTCTTTTTCATAATCCGAATTGACTAACCAGTAGTTAACTCCCTCAGCACTTGATTCAGGTGCACCAAAATGTACCTTACCATCAGTAAAACTAGCATCAACAATACTTACGCTGTTATCTGTTACAGCCTCAGCAACAAATTGACCACTAATATCCTTTGAATCGTTACCTACAATATACCATGATGCAAAACCTACGCTTATAAGTGCGATACATGATAATAAGCTTATCAAGCTCATAATTTTCTTTGCTTTCATAATTTTTCCTCCTTTAATTATTAAAACAAAATACAGTTTTTCTAAATTTCAAATAAAAAAGTTGAGTTCGAAGCCACTTCTGGCACTACATAACCCAACTTAACCCAAGTCTAATTATATATGTAATATATAATATTTATAATATTGTGCAGATTTGATTTGAATTTGTGCAAATTAATATTATAATTTGAAAATTTAAGAAGCATCTACAATTTATTACAATTTTTTTGTTAGTATTATATTATATATAATAAATCTTCAAATTTCTTTGTTTTCATTGCATTTTAGATATGTTATAATATGCAACAAGGAGTGATACTATGAAGATTGCAATATGCGATGATACAAGCTATGATTTAAAAAATCTTGAGGCTGTAATTAACGAATATTCGAAGGTGCAAAATATACCCTTTGAATTAGATTCATATAATGATCCAAATATCCTAGTAAATAGAATTTCGTACTTTGATTCTAATGAATATTCTCTTTTATTTTTAGATATTTGCATGCATGAAAATGGTATTAAAATAGCTGAAAAAATAAGAAAATATAATACAAGCTGCTTTATAGTATTTGTAACTAGCAGCAAGGATTACGCAGTAGATGCCTTCAAGGTAAGAGCATATGATTATATTTTAAAGCCATTTGATAAAAATGAAATTTTCTCTGTGCTTGATAAAATATTAGAAACTATTAATAATGCTCCTAAAACTAATTTCAAGCTAAAAACAATTGATCATAATATTGTAAATGTTGATATTAAAAATGTTGCATATATTGAGTCATCTGATAGAAGAATGGTATTCCATTTAATGGATAAATCAGTATTAACTACAACATCATTAAGAGCTAAATTTATAGATTCTATTCCATTTGAATATGAGAAATTTAATTTCATATTATCTCATACCTCTTATATCGTTAATATGAACGCAATAAAGCTAATAAATGACTATGAGTTTCTACTTAAAAATGGCGATTCAGTCCCTGTTTCTAAAAGATTGTTTACTACAGTAAAGGATAAGTATATTAAATACTTAATTGGTGAATAATATGGATTTAGAGCAACTATTAAGATTATTACCATCAATATTATTCATTTCATTCTCCTTAGTAGCAACAATCACTGTAAATCCGCCTAGATATTCATTAAAGAAAAGCTTATATTTAATTATTCCTGTCAATCTTGTATTACTGATAATTAACCTTATAATTTGGTCTTTTTATGGAGAAAACTTCTTTGATTTAGGCCTACTAATTACACTTTTTATTCCTCAAGCAATTGGTATTTCTCTAATTGGTAAGAAAAAAGGAATTTATTGTGCAACCGCATTATTAAATGCATTTATGGTTGTTTATTTAGTATTTTTAATTAAAAATGCCTTTGTTACGAAATTTAATTATCTTGCTACAGAATATATTATTTATGCTATATTCCTACCAACATTAACATACTTCCTAAAGGCATTCTATTATAGGCTTCAAAATCTAATAGAAAAGAATTCACCTAAAATGATTTATATTCTTCTTCTATACGCCCTTGCATTATTTACTGAATTATTTATCTTTAGATTAATAATATCATCATCTACTAAGCTACTAAGGGTTGAAATATTTGGTGTAGCCATTTTCAGTATTTATGTTATTTCAATTGGCGCATTTTATATTATCATGAACCAATATGACAAAAAGGCCTCTTTAATTAAATCACAACAAATTATAGATAGAGAAATTCATTCAATTGAACAAAAAATTAAAATCCGTGAGGATAAGGAAAATGAATTAAGAATATTAAGACATGATATTAGACATATTTTAATTACTATTTCCTCTTTAATTAAAAGTGGTCGATATATCGACGCACTTGATATGAGTAATCAATATGCAAACGCCATTGAAGCAACTAAAACTGAAATAATTTGTAAGGATCCTATTATAAACTCAATATTAGAATATTATTCTACATATTGTGAAGAACAAGAAATTAATTTAGAATTTAAAATAAATAATTTCGAGGATGCCTTAAGAGTCCCTTCTACTGAGCTTGCTGTATTCATTTCAAATTGCTTGGATAATGCGATTAATGCAGCACTAAAGCTTGAAAAGGATAAAAGAAATATTCAATTCAAATTCATTAACAATGATGATAGATTAGTTATGCAAATTAAAAATAATTATAATGGGAAGATATTATTAGACCATAATAACAATCCAACAAATCTAGCTAGTGAACACGGTTTTGGAACATCTTCTATAAATTTATTCGCTAAAAAGTATAATTTAATATTAACATACGATATTAATGAAAATGATTTTGCAATAAATATTCTATTTAATTAAAAAAGACTAATCACTTGAGCAGTGATTAGTCTCAGAGTGATGACAAAAGGTGCTTTTATAAGTACCTTTTTCTTTTTATCCACAATTTAAAGATAAAAAAAAGACTTTTCCGAAGAAAAATCTTAAATAAGTCATTATACTAGTAG
>JAZQVB010000045.1:0-6334 GCA_045631605.1 Anaeroplasma sp. | reverse complement strand
TATTGGTGGTAGGAAATAACATAAGGCTATTGTGAACACCTTAAATCCATCTCTAAATCCATTCGCAATAAATCCTGATAATGCTTTATAGCTATTATACATAAATATTGCTGATAAAAGGAATAGAATAATTGTAAATATGTAATTGTATTTTTTGATATATGTATTAATTTTACTCATATAAAGAATTCCTATCCATTACATTATTGTAATTTGAATTAATATTTTCTATTGATAAAAATTGCTCCTTAGTCATATTATCCTTTAATGTAATTACCTTATAGCCTATCATTTGATCATTATGATATAACTGATTTGTTGCCTTAACACCAAAAGAGAATATAGCCTTATCATTTATATTATTACTATCTGAATTATAAATTATATCATTTGCTATTTCATGATTGTGACCACAAACAAATGAAATTATATTAGCGTCCTTTAGTTTTTGATATGAATTATTATTTGTGTATGGGAATAATACATCCTCTAAATATGTACCTTGTCCAATTTGATTTTTATTATCTGAAGCTTCATATTGCTCTTTGGCAAATTGGAACTCCTCAAATGGAATATGGAAGAATGCCATACCTATATAATCCTTATCAGAGGTAGAATTATTATATATATTTATAGCGTGATCTAATTGCTCATAATGAATAACATCATATTGATATTTAATACCTGTATAATGATAGGTATTTGAATCTATAATATGTAGTCTATATTTAACATCTACACTATTTGTATCCTTAGCTCTATCATCAACTAGGTCGATAAAATAATTAGTTAAGCCATATAAATTATCATTCTCATAATCAATAAATGCTGCATATTTATCATCAATTATTTCATTGCCATCCTTTGTTGTGTAGCCTTTAACTACGTTATTAATATAATATCTTGAATAATCACCTTGATTATCGTGATTACCATATGTAATTGCGAATTTAGTTAATCTGTCAGGGTGATTAGTAGTTAATTCCTTACATTTATTATTTAATGTAGAAATTAAATTATTTACAATTTCCTTTGAACTATACATAAAGCTATCACCTGTTAATATTATTAAATCAGGATCAGCATCATCAATATAGCTTTTTACAATGTTGAGCTGATGATTCAAATCACTTTCAATTCCTAAATGAATATCAGTTAGTTGTAAAATTTTAAAATCATCATGAAATTTCATTGTTGTTCTATAGTCATTTACATTGTATTGGTTTTGACTACTACATGAACAAAGTAGTATTGAAATAATCAATAAAATAGAATAAAACCTCTTCATATAAAACCTCACTTATAAATGATATTTTACAATATTATTAATGTTTAATAAAGTAAATTATATAAATTGTATTAATTTGTAAAACGAATGAAATGACTAGTTTTGTCGAAACTGTTTAAAATAAATATTTTTAATTTTATAATTTATTTGGTGAGAAAATATGGGGTTAAATGTAGGAGTTTATATTAAGAAAAATGTATTAACGATAAGATTAAAAGGTGAGCTTGATGATATGACAGTAGGAGATTTAAGAACAAGAATATCTAAATATATAGATGACTATAAAATTAAGCATTTAGTAATTAATGTTCAAAATCTTGATTTTCTTGATTCATCTGGTATTGGCTTTATTATAGGTAGGTATCATCAGCTTAAAAGAAATAATGGTGATGTAACTATTTGTAATGTTAATCCTAAAATTGAAAGAATTATAATGTTATCTGGAGTACATAAGATTTGTGCTATACGAGAAAGTGAATTTGCAGTATTAATAGCTTTGGGAGGAAATTGATATGGAAAATGAAATAAGAATGAGTTTTTTGTCTAAAAAATGTAATATCGCTATAGTTAGAAATATAATTGGTGTAATATTAATAGAATATAATCCAACTATATCGTTTATTAATGAGTTGAAAACTGTTGTGAGTGAAGCTACAACAAATGCGATAATTCATGGGTATAATTCTAGGGAGGACGAGTTTATAGATATGAATATATTTATAAATGATGAGAAGATTATAGTTGATGTTATTGATAAGGGAGTAGGGATTGAGGATATAGAGCTTGCTAGGGAAGCCTTATATTCAACTAAGATGGATGAGGAAAGAAGCGGATTAGGCTTTACAATTATGGAATTATTTTCAGATGAATTAATTGTTGAAAGTAAGGTAGGCGAAGGAACATATCTACATATTGAAAAGAAATGGTAGTTTGTGATAATATTATATTAAACTAGGTATTGGGGTTGGTAGTATGTTTTTTAGAAAAAAGAAGAATAAATATCCAGAGGAAGCTAAATATAAAATACGAGATTTTGTTAACTTTAGATATAATAATGAATTATATTTTGGTTATATTTATGATGCTAGTATAAATAAAGAAACACTAGAAATAGTATATACAATTCAGGTATGTGGACAATGTCCAATATTCATTTATAATTACAAGGAAAAAGATATAATTGGACTTAAAAAATAGTGTATATTAATAAATTGTTAGGTGCATAATATTAATACTCTAGGAGGAATATTATGCAAAAAACAAGAATATATTACAAAAAGCTTGTTAAAACAGATAGGGATTATAAAAATTTACTTATCAACTTTTTACAAGCCTTTTTCTTTGGGGGAGTATTATGCTTATTTGGACAATTTATATTGTCAATTTATAATTTGTATTTAGATGAGCCTACATCAGCTACATTATTATCAATGACAATTATAATGCTGGCGACAATATTAACGGTCATTGGAATATATGATGAATTAGGTCAAATATGTAAATGTGGTCTAGCTGTGCCTATAAGTGGTTTTGCAAACGCATGCGTTTGCTCTTCTCTTGAATATCATTCAGAAGGAATAATAAGTATTGGTAGTAATTGTTTTAGGCTTGCCGGTAGTGTTATAGTTGTTGGGACAACAGTTGCGATTATATTTTCGTCACTTAGATATTTGATATGGGTGATATTATGAATTTTAAGTTCGACAATGTATATTTGCTTGATTCATTTGTTATAGGTGGAGATGTTGAAAGAAAAGGTCAAATTGCTAGTTATATAGATTATTTTAATGTATACAAGGAGAAAAATTTTGAAAATAATGAAATGGAATCATTGTATTCATGTATTGATCATTTGTTTGAGAGAAATAATATAAATATTAATGATATTGATTTGGCAATTTCAGGCGAATTATCTAATCAACTAGCCATATCACACTATACATATAGGAAATTATTAATACCATTTATTGGTGTTTATAGCGCATGCTCAACTATATGCCTTGAAATTGGACTATCCTCACTATTACTTCAAAATGATAATATTAATAAAATATTAATTTCTACATCTAGTAATACTGAATGTGCTGAAAGACAATTTAGAAATCCTAATGAATATGGTGGAGAAAAACTTTTAAGTCAAACATATACATCAACTATAAGCTGTGCTGCAATATTAACTAATGAAAAAAGTAAAATCAAAATAACAAGCTTTACTTTAGGTAAAATAATAGATATAGGATTTACTGATGTTAATGATTTTGGTCGTGCAATGACACCATGTGCCATTGAAACGTTACTTACTCATTTTAAGCTTACTAATACAGAGCCTAAGGACTATGATTTGATTTTAACAGGAGATTTATCTAAGTACGGATATGAGCTTGTGAAAAAATCAATGATTGATCATTTTGTATATATAGATAATTATAATGATTGTGGATTATTATTATATGATGTAAATTCTCAAAATGTATTTGCAGGTGGAAGTGGACCAGGTACATCAGCTGGTGTTTTGTTTAGTTATGTTAAAAAACAAATGCTGAAGGGGGAACTAAAAAAGGTTTTATTATGTGCAACTGGTGCCTTAATAAGTCCTACAATGATTGCCGAGGGTGAAAGTATACCATGTATAGCACATTGTATAGTTATGGAGGCATCATTATGATTTATTTACTTGCGTTTTTAATTGGTGGTGCAATATGTGGGTTAGGACAATTAATAAAGGATTTATGTAAGCTTACTACAGGTCATATTACTACACTATTTGTTGCTTTAGGTGTTTTATTAGATACAAATGATTTTTATGATAATCTGATAGATATATCAGGGGCAGGAGCTATTTTACCTATTACTAGCTTTGGTCATTCGCTTGCTCACGCAAGCTACGAAAGAGCATTAAAGGATGGGTTTATTGGTATTTTTACTGGTATATATGATAAAACTGCTGGTGGTATTGCATTAGTATTAATTTTGTCATTATTAGTTGGATTAATATTTAAACCAAAGAAGTAAAAAAATACCGTACATTTACATTTTTTGTAAATATACGGCATTTTTTTATTTTAATCTTTTTACTAAAGTGATATAATTATATATATTTTGAAAAGTGAGTGATTTTATGGAAGATAAGCCAATATATAAAAAAGATAGCTTTTTATCGCCAAACGTAGGTATGGCTGTTATGTGTTATCTTTTTTGTCAATTTGTATTAGGGCTATTTATAATATATATTTTAGCATTTATCTATTCTAAATTATCAGGCATTTCATATGATTTAATTATTGAAGCTATTACTAATATCGATAAGGAAATACAACCAAACATAGTTAATGCTTCAAATATTATACAAGGATATGCTAATCTTATTACGTATGTAATATCGACATTTGCGGTTGTATTTTATTTGCGTGATGAGGTTCAAAATGATTTATTTGAATTAAGAAAAAATAAAAAATTTAATTTAATATACATCCCGTTATGTTCTATATCATTTGTAATAATTACATTTTTTGTTGATCTAGGTCTTTCAAATTTCATTCCTGAAAGTCAAAATCAGCAAAGTATTGTTGGAATAATGACATCGGGTGGGGCAGTACCTATGATACTTTGTACTGTATTATTAGCTCCGGTAGTAGAAGAATTAATATTTAGAAAATGTATATTTAAATATTTTAGAAGATACGGTATGTGGGTACCATATTTAGTATCAATTTTATTATTTACATTACCACATATGCTATCAACAACAGGTGATTTAGTTGTTTGGCTATTACAATGTATTCCATATGCTGTAGCGGCAGGATTGCTGTGCGCAATTTATCATAAGGGTAAATTTAATATATGGACATGTATTTTTGCACATATGCTCAATAATATAGTGGCAGTAATTTTAGTATATATAAATATATAGGAGGTTTTTTTATGCTAAAGAAGAATATTTTATCATTTAATAAAAATGTATTTAACGATATAGGAAATTTATGGCCTATTTTAACATGTGGAGACAATAAAATAGGTTATAATGCAATGACTGTTTCTTGGGGTGGTTTTGGTGTATTATGGGGTAAGAATGTTGCCTTTGTTTTTGTAAGACAATCAAGATACACATATGAATTTATTGAAAATTCAAACAGTGTTACATTATCATTCTTATCTGATGAATATAAGAATGCGAAAGCTTTATTTGGTAGTAAATCTGGTAGAGATGTTGATAAATTTAAAGAAACTGGATTACATGCTACATTTGATGTAGATTATAATGGCTATTATATTGCTGAGTCAGAGTATGTACTAAAACTTAAGAAATTATATAGTGTAGATATTCCTTATGAAAAACTACCACAAAATATAATTGATAAATATTACCCGAATGGCGATATGCATAGAATGTATGTATGTGAGGTTTCTCAATATTTGGAAAATGAGGAGTAATAATGAAGAAGACTTTTTTCTTTGATTTAGATTCAACGTTATTACAAATGGATCAGGATGAATTTTTAAAAGCCTATTTCCAAGAAATCGCAAGAATAATTACAATAGAAAACTTTCCAACTCATGAATTTATGAAACAATTTGGTAAGGCCACATATGCGATGATTGCGAATAATGGCCTTATAACTAATGAAAATTTATTTTGGGATATGATGGAAGAAAGGTTTCCTGATGCTAGAAAATTAATACCAATATTTGAGGAATTCTATTTAAATGATTTTAATAGGCTAGAAAGCCTAGTTCAAAAAAGTGATATTCCAGCTAAAATTATAAATTATTTAAATGGTAAGGGATATGATATTATTCTAGCTACTAAACCATTATTTCCAATGGTTTGTACAAGCCAAAGATTAAATTGGGCTGGTTTGAAATATGAAGATTTTAAATATGTTACTACATATGAAAATTCTACCTATTGTAAGCCTAATAAATTATATTTTGAGGAGATATTAAATAAATTTAATTTCAAGTCTACCGATTGCATTATGATTGGTAATGATATTGATGATGATTTTAATGAATTGCCTGATGGATTTGATAAGATTATTTTAACTG